>JBEKFH010000103.1:0-12693 GCA_050013415.1 Streptosporangiaceae bacterium
GACGACCTCATCAGAATCCAGAAGATCCTGCTGACCGCGACACCCAGCAGCATCGTCATCATGAACGAGATCTTCACCTCCACCACGCTGAGCGACGCCCGCTTCCTCGGCGGCAAAGTGCTGGAGAAGGTCATCGAGCTCGACCTGCTATGCGTCTACGTCACCTTCATCGACGAGCTGGCATCACTGGGGCCCAGCGTCGTCAGCATGGCCAGCACGATCGTCCCTGATAATCCGGCCGAGCGTACCTACAAGGTCGTGCGAAAGCCGGCCGATGGCCTCGCCTACGCGCTGGCGCTCGCCGACAAGCGCCGCGTGACCTACGGCCAGCTGAGGGGACGGATCCTCACATGAAGGCCTACCTGCTCTACCCACAGCAGGACTTCGACTCCGCGGGCGATCTTCCTCCCAACCACGGGGACCTTATCCAGGACCTGGAGCTGAACACGCTGCTGGGGGCGATGGCGCTCGGAGATAAATTTCTCTTCGACGTCGCAAGGAAAGTGATGCTGAGGAGTCTCTGCGACCCAGAGGTAATTCTCTACCGCCAGCGTGTTCTTGCTGACTGCATTGCCGAGCCGGACATCATCAGGGAAATGTACGCCATCGCCGTTGGGGCGCTCCAGGAGAAGCGGGGTATCTGGGGATACTCGTCGCCGTATCCCGCGTCAATCCTGGCCGGGGCCGTCAGGCAGCTCGAAGTATTCATCGTCCGGCTCAGGGAGCTGCGCCAGATCGCTGACAGCCACTCCGGCAGGTTCCGGTCCGCGGGCCTCACGACCCTGTTCCGTGCATTGCAGCAAGAGCTGGACGACGACTATTTCGAGACGCTCGACCGCCATCTCAAGCAGCTGCGCTTCCGGAGCGGCGAGCTGATGAGCGTGCAGCTCGACCGGGATAACAGCGGAATCGGCTACGTCCTCCGCTCTGGCGATGCCCGCCGGGGCTGGAAAGAGCGCGTCGGGATCGGGCCCCGCACCTCCTACTCCTTCACGGTCCCGCCTCGCGACGAAGCCGGCGCGGAGGCGCTGTCCGAGATGACCAACCGGGGAATCAACCTGGTCGCCAATGCGGCGGCACAGTCGGCCGACCACGTGTCCAGCTACTTCACCATGCTGTGCGCGGAACTAGGGTTCTACGTGAGCTGCCTCAACCTGCATGACCAACTCGTGGCCAGGAGCCCGGTGACGTTTCCGGTGCCGTCGGCCCTCGGCACGCAGCAGCTGCGCTGCGCGGACCTGCGCGATGCCTGCCTGGCGCTGCGAATCGACGGCGTCGTCGGCAACGACGTGGACGCCGACGGCAAGTCGCTCGTGATCATCACCGGCGCCAACTCAGGCGGCAAGTCGACGTTCCTGCGTAGTGCCGGCCTGGCCCAGCTGATGATGCAGTGCGGCATGTTCGTGACTGCCGGATCGTTCCGGGCCAGCGTCTGCACAGGGGTCTTCACCCACTTCATCCGCGAGGAAGACGCCAGCATGATCAGCGGGCGCCTTGATGAGGAACTCGGCAGGATGAGCGTCATCGCTGATCAGATCAGCCCGCACTGCCTGATGCTGTTCAATGAATCGTTCGCGGCTACCAACGAGCGCGAAGGGTCAGAGATCGGCCGCCAGGTAGTGCGTGCACTGCTCGAGGCCGGCATCAGGGTCTTGTTCGTCACCCATCAGTTCGACTTCGCTGACAGCTTCCGCCGCGGGCAGGCATACCCGGCCCTCTTCCTCAGAGCGCCTCGACAGCCCGACGGGCATAGGAACTTCAAGCTCACCGTCGCCGAGCCACTCCCAACCAGCTATGGAGTGGATATCTACCACCGCATCGGCGGCTGGATGGGAGAGCACGACAGCGAGACCCAGGCAACGCCAGGATCCTTCCCCGCGACGTAGTGTTTGGGCTTCATCGTCTGCGCGGACAATACCGGGCCAGCCGTCGGCGCTAGCCGGCCTGCCCGGCGCGCGCGCTGCCGCCCGCGGTCCGCCTGCGGACTGTCACGATGAACGGGATCGCGGCGAGCTGCACCGCCACCGCGAAGGCCGCCACCGCGACCAGCGAGACATTGAACAGCGCGCCGATCGCGATGCTGCCCAGCATCCATGCGGTGCCGTAGGCACCCGTGAACAGGCCATAGGCGGAGGCGCGGCGGTCCGGCGAGACCATCGGGGCGACCGCGGCCGGGATGATCGACTCGTTCACGCCCATCCCGAGGCCCCATAGCGAGATGCCGACCAGGCTCGGCCAGAACCCGCCGAGGAACACCAGCGGCGCGTAGGCGGCGGCGACCACGGTGAGCGGGATCAGGATGCCGATCCCGGACCGGTCGAACAGCTGCCCGAAGATCAGCGACCCGGTGCCGCTGACTGCCATTGCGACCGCATAGAACACCGGCACCAGCGGCGCTGACATGGTGCGGGCCTGCTGGAAGTGAAAGGCGATCAGCGGGAAGTCGGCGAACCCGGCGGCCAGCAGCGCGGCGCCCGCCAGGTATATCCAGAACACCCGCGGCAAGCCGGAGGTGGTCACCTCGGCGGGCCCCGCCGAGAGATCCTGGGGCCGCGGGTAGAGGCGGCGGGCGACCATGAGCAGTGACAGCATGACCAGGGCAGGGACTGCCAGCGACGCGAATGCGAGCCGGTAGTCGTGCTGGCTCACCGCCAGGATCAGGGCGACCAGCAGCGGGCCGAACATCGCCCCGAACTGGTCCAGCGCCTCGTGCATGCCGAAGCCCCAGCCGTAGCCCATTTCGCTGGCGGCGTGGGCGAGCATCGCATCCCGCGGCGGGTTGCGGGTCGCCTTCCCGACCCGCTCGGCGATGATCAGCAGGGCGGCCAGCTGCCAGCTGCCGGCCAGGGCGAGCAGCGGCACCGCCGCCATCTGGACCACGTAGCCGCTGATCGTGATCGGCCAGTACCGCCCGGTCTTATCGGCACCGCGCCCGGAGAACAGCCGCAGCCCGTAGCCGAGAAACTCTCCGGTCCCGGTGATAATGCTGATCCCCAGCGCGCCGACGCCGAGCGTCCCGAGGTAGGGGCCGATGATGGACCGCGACCCCTCGTAGGTGAAGTCGGCGAAGAAGCTCATCACGCCGACCATCAGGACGAATTTCAGCGCCGGGGACGCCTGCGAGACACGCTGCCGCACGCCCGTCACAAGGACACCACCCGCCGGCCGTCAACTCCCGGAGTAGAGACCATCAGCCGCGGCGGCGGTTCAGGGCGATCGCCCTGCCGGGGATCTCATCCGGCACGAGCACCTTACCTCCGGCCGGTTCCTGACTTCCCGGCCGGTTGCTGGCCCCTCCCCACGCTCGACGGCGACCTGAAGTCCATGGCTGCGGCGGCAGGTCAGGCGGGAGGAGCCATGGAGCGCAGTGCGGGATTCAGGCCCGCCTGGCCTGGAGGAGAAGGCGCCGCCAGCGGAACCTTCACCGCGGGCCGACGAGCAGGACCGGGATCGCGCAGTCCCGGGCTGCGGCCTCGGCCACCCGGCCCAGCCGCGACCGCAGCCGGGTCCCGTCGCCGCTGCGGCCCAGCACCAGCAGGTCGAATCCGTGCTCAGCGGCATAGGCGCATACCGCGCGGCCGACCTGCCTGTCCTCGATGATCTTCAGGCTCATCCTGACATTCGCCGCCCCCGCCGCGGCCTGGCGGACCTGCGCGAAGTGCGCGTCGGCGCGGCGCCTGATCGCATCCCGCTGGCCGTCGCTCTCATCGGTGGCCTCCAGATGCGGGGCCTCCCGCAGGACGGTCAGGGCGACCACATCACCCTCGCCGCCGCCGACGATCGACGCCGCGATGCCCAGCGCCGCAGCGGCGTCCGCCGACGAGTCCCACCCGACCAGCACCCGGCGGAACGGCCCGGACGTCACCGGCCCGCTCCCTCGTCGGCGTCATTCGCGCCACCAGAAGCCACGACGACCTCCTTCTCAGCACAGCGGATGTCAGGTGCGGTCTCAGCACAGCGGATGTCAGGTGCGGCGGCCATCAGCGAGCTGTCCGCGTGGTTCGCGGCGATTCTCGTCGCCAACGGTCATTGTGCTGGGCCGGGCGGCCGCTAACAAGGGCGGTCGCTCAGGCCCGTTTCATGATCACGGATACAAATGGCAGGCCCAGCTGCCTCAGGTTTCCGTGGTCATGAAATGACCGGCCTGGGCTGGCCAGTCCGCGGGCAGCCCGGCTGCGCTCAGCTCAGGCCAGCGACCACGGCGAGCAGCGCGATCAGGGCGATGAGCATGTAGGCGAGGTAGGCATCCAGGCGCCCGGACTGCAGCCGCTTGACGATCTGCACCAGTGCGGTGACCGGCCGCAACGCCGGCCGGTACACGTACTGCTCCACCACCTCGATGACGTCCGTCGTATAGCCGACGTGCGGGACCGGCAGCCCGGCATGTGCCGTACCCGCGAGCGGGACCGGCAGACCGGCGGATGCTGTTTCCGCATGCGGAACCGGCCGGCCGGCCAGCGCCGTTCCGGCGCGCGCGTCCCACGCAGCACGCCCGTCGGGTGCACCGTCAAGGACGGGGCCAGGGCCGATCCGCTCGATCCCGGCCCGGGTGTGCAGGACTGCGGCGAGCACCCGCCGGGTCGGGTTCGCGAAGGCGGAGGCTGTGTAACTGTCGGCGCCCGCCACCCCGTCCGTCGCCGACTTCCAGGCAGGCACCCGTCGCACCCGCAGCATCCGGCCGCGGGACACCGCGAGCGAGAACGCAGCGACGGCCAGGAATCCGGTCGGCATCGCGATCCACAGCCAGGACGGCGAAACGATCGAGAATCCCGCGAACACGGGCTGCAAAACCCACGGCGATTTCAGCGCCTCGGTGGTCACCGCCGATCCCACGATCGGCGACAGCCCGGCGCCGATCACGCGGACCTCCAGCGGGGTCAGCGCGGCCACGGCCAGGCAGCCTGCGCCAAGGCCGGCCAGCGCGACCCGCCCGGCCGGGCCGTAGTCACGCCCCGAAGGCCGCCGCGCGGCAGGTGGCAGCGGCGGTCCGAGCACGACCAGGCCGATCAGCCGCACGAACGTGACGCCGGCGAACCCGGCGGTCAGCGCGATCGCGGCCCCGGCCAGCGCGAGCACTAGCCGGTATTCGAGTCCTGGCACCCGGAACTGCTGCATGAGTGCCTCCAGCAGGAACCACTCGGACACAAACCCGGCGGTCGGCGGCAGGCCCGCCAGCGTCAGCCCGCCGATGGCCAGCCCGGTGCCGCTCCACGGCGCATGCCTGGCCATTCCCCGCAGGTCCTCAAGATCACCGGAGCCGCCGACCGCCTCAAGTCCTGCGCTCGCTGTGAACAGCAGCGACTTGGCAGCAGCGTGCGCGGTCACCTGGAGGGTGGCGGCCAGCAGTCCGGCCGCGACCAGTCGCTGATCGCGGGTCGCCGCGCCGACCAGCGCGACGCCGAAGCCGGCCAGGATGAGGCCGGTGTTCTCCACGCTGGAGTACGCGATCACGCGCTGCAGGCCGGTCTGCACGGCCGCGTGCGCGATGCCGAGAACGGCGGTGAGGCCGGCCAGCACCAGCAGCACGCTGGTCAGCCACGCAGGCGGCGGCCCGAGCACCGCCAGGGTCCGCCACAGCCCGTAGAAGCCGACGTTGACGGCGACGCCGGCCATCACCGCACGGGCCGGGCCCGGCGCCGCGGCATAGCCGCGCGGCATCCAGACCTGGAACGGGATCAGGCCGACCTTGACCGCGAAGCCGAGCAGCAGCAGCGCCTCGGCCGTGACGCGCAGCCCGCCCGCGGGCACGTGCGCGAACCCGGCCAGCGCGAGCGACCCTGATCTGGCCGCCAGCAGCAGCAGCCCGGCCAGCAGCGCGGCGCCGCTGATCTTGCCGAACGCCAGCGTGACGAGCGCCGCGCCCGGCCGGTCCGGCCGCGCGCGCTCGAATCCGGCCAGCAGGTAGAAAGCGATTGTCAGCGACTCCCAGGCGAACAGCAGGGTAAAGGCGTCCGTGGCGGTCATGACCACCGCGACCGCGCCCACGGCCAGCGCGTAACTGGCGCCGAGACCTCGCCGCCCCGGCCGGCCCGCGCCGCTGGCCCAGCTGGCGAACGCCAGCGACACCGGAGTCGCCGCGCTGAACGCGATCAGCAGGAACAGCCCGGACAGCCGGTCGGCCGTCAGCCCGGCGGTACCGGAGCCGAGGAAGCCACCGGAGCCCGGCGACAGCCGCACCGGCCGGCCGGCCAGTGCTCCTGCGCCGGCCACCGCCGCGCACGCCGATCCCGCCGTGCCGAGCAGGTACGGCACGGGCACCAGCCGGGGCCATCGCGCTCCGGCCGCAAGGTCGACCACCGCGGCGGCGGCGAAGAGTGCCAGCGCGGCGGCGAGCGCGGCGGAGAATCCGCTCACGATGCGCCCCCCGCCCCCGTTGCGGCGCCCCGGGTTGTCATGGCGACGAGCGGCGGCGCGGCGGAGAATCCGCTCACGATGCGCCCCCTGCCCCCGTCGCGAGTCCTCCGGCCGCTGGCCCCCGGGTCGCCGCGACCGGCAGCCTGCCCACGGCGAGCAGCAGCGCGTAAAGGATGGCGAACGGGGCGGGCGGGGAGCCCGGTAGCCATACGTCGACCGGCACGGTGCCCGCGATCCCGCCGGTCGTGGCGTAGGACCCGGCGAGCAGGCCGCCGCTGACCGCGTCCGTGCCGACCGCTATCACGATCTTCGGCTCCGGCATCGCGTCGTAGGTGCGCCGCAGCGGCTCGGTCATCCCGCGCGCGCCTGCCCCGGTGACCAGCAGAATGTCCGCGTGCCGCGGGCTCGCGGTGAAGAAGATGCCGAGCCGGTGCACGTCATACACCGGGTTGAGCAGCGCGAGGATCTCCCATTCCTCGGTGCCGTCCGACCCCGCGTCCACATGCCGCAGGTGGACACTGCGGCGCAGCGCCGAGGTGCGGGAGCGCAGGCTCGCCCGCAGCGCGGCGAGCCCCGCCGGGTCCTCCTCGATGTCACCCGCGATCAGCGCGGCGCGGGACAGCCTCGCTACGGCAGGCCCGCCGGTCCAGGCGAACACGTCGGGCCGCTCGGTGACGCAGCGACCGCATTGCACGCACCGGCCTTGGTCGAGCCGGATGGAGCCGTCGGCGGCGGAGCCGATCGCCCCGGTCGGGCACAGCCCGTCCAGCCCGGCCAGGGTGCTCGCGGCGGCCGGGCGCGTGAGCGCCACGGTGGCCGGGCCGCGCCCCGACTGGGCCCACGCGTCCGGCCTGGCCGGCCAGCGCGTGGTCAGCACCCCGTCGCGGAGCCCGCGCAGTGCCCACATCTAGCTCGTCACCCCCGTTCCTGTTCCGCCGGGCATGCTCGCCGAGATCCCCGTCCCTGATCCGCCGCGCTTCCTTGTCACGGCCCCCGTCCCTGATCGGTTGCGCATCTACCCGGCCACCCCCGCGATGGACAGGCCGAAGCTGGCCTCGATGAACGGGAAGTCGGTGAGGATGTCACCGGCGAACACCTCGTGCAAAAGCACCAAGTTATGGAAAGAGGCCGAGCGGGGATGGCAGCGGCTGATCCGCCCGCCGGCCAGCCGGACGTCGTAGAGCACTTCGCCCTGCGGGGCCTCGGCCCAGCCAACCGCCCGCCCGTCGGTGGCCTCGCAGGCGGCCAGCAACGGGCCGCCGGCCGCGTCTCCCAGCTCATCGGCGACTTGGCGGAGCAGGTGAAAGGCCTGCCTGACTTCCTCCCACCGGATCCGCAGCCTGGCTAGCGCGTCGCCGTCGGGCTGCAGGTCGGCCGGCGGCAGGCCGAGGGAAGGGTAGGCGTCGTAGGGCCGCGCCCGGCGGGCGTCGTCAAAGTACCCCGAGCCCTTGCCGACCGGCCCGAGCGCCCCGTGCTCGCGGGCCCGCTCCGGCCGCAGCGGCCCGGTCCGGCGCAGCCGGTCGAGGAACGACGCGGTGCCCATCAGCGCCGCGGCGTCGGCGGTCACCGCCGCCTCCAGCCGCCCGACGGAGCCAAGCAGGTCCGCCGCAGACACCCTGGGCATCCCGCTCACCCCGCCGGGCACCACCACGCCGCGGCCGAACCGGCTGCCGCACAGCGCGGCGACCAGCCGCAGCACTTCCTCCTTGTGCCAGCCGAACCTTGCCGCGGCGACCGCGAGCCCCGCGGCGTCGGCCAGCCGCACGGCCACGTCCAGATGGCAGGCCAGCCGCTCAAGCTCCGCGTGCGCCACCCTTACCAGCGCGGCGGCCCAGGGCACCTCGCAGCCGGCGATGCGCTCCAGCGCGTGGCAGTAGGCAAGCGCGTGCGCGACCGTCGCCGTTCCCTCGGTGCGCTCGGCCAGCAGTACGCCGTCCGCCGCGGCCATCCCCTCGAACCGCTTCTCGATGCCGCGGTGCTTGTAGAACACCCGCATGTTCAGGTGCGGTATGTCCTCCCCTGGCGTCTCCACCAGGTATTCCGCCGACTCGACGACGCCGGAGCGCACCGGGCCGTGCGGGATCGTGAACATCGCGGGCCCGGCCACGTGCGGGGAAAGCGCGCGCGGGTCGGGCTCGGCGGCCGCTGCGCGGCCGGGCGTGCCGGGCCTCGGCCGCCGGGCGCCGTCGGACAGCGGGAGCACCAGCGGCTCAAGCCGCGGATGGCCTGCGGGAATCACGCCGAAGAGGTCGTGGATCTCCCGCTCGTACCAGAACGCGGCCCGCAGCCGGGATGTCAGCGCGGGATAGCCGCCCGCCCCGGCGGGCAGCATCGCGTCCAGCGCCCGGACGCCGTCCGGGCCCGCCAGGTGCGCGGAGAGCAGCAGGCCCTCGGGACGGCCAGTCGCGAACAGCCCGGCGAACCTGCTCCCGGCAGCCACCGCCGCGGTCAGCTCATCCCAGAGGGCGGGCACACTGGCGGCCACGACCGCGTCGGGGACCGCGTGCGTCATGCGGCACCGCCGAGTTCGCGCACCGCGCGGGAGAGCAGCTCGGTCAGCTCGGCGGGCGGGTGCACGCCGAGCATGAGTAGCGCGGCCAGGCCGGCCACGACGGGGACCACCATCCAGGCGCTCGGCTCGCCACGGGCCAGCGCCGGCCCGGCTGGCCGGCCAGCCGGAACCGCCGTGGTGCCAGCCGGAACCGCCGCGATACCGGCCGGAACCGCGGCGGCCCGGGGGGTGAACAGCATCCTGTTCGTCGCGATGGTCAGGCCCAGGAACGCCACCGTGACGGCCACGATCAGCACTGCCGCCGCCGCGTCACCCGAGGAGGCGAACCCGCCCGCCACGATCTCGAATTCGCTGCGGAAGATCCCGAACGGCGGCATGGCCGACAGCGCCAGCACGGCCATCAGGAACAGCGGCCCGCTCCACGGCAGCAGGTCCAGGCCGCCGGTGAGCCCGGAGATCCGCTTGGTGCCGATCTTGCGTGCCGCCGCGCCAGCCCCCATGAACGCGTTTCCCTTCGCCACGGCGTGCGCCAGCACGTGCAGCAGCACGCCCGCCAGGGCGATGGGCGCGCCGAAGCTGAGCCCGATCGCGAGGATGCCCATGTGCTCCATGCTGGAATAGGCGAGCAGCCGCTTAACGTCCCGCTGGTCGAGCAGGTACAGCGCGGCGATCGCCAGCGACGCGACGCCGAAGACCAGCAGCACGTCCCGCGGGAAGCGCGGGCCCAGTGCTGCGGACGCCACCTGGTAGTAGCGCACGACCGCGTAGAAGCTCACCGCGAGCAGGGAACCGGACAACAGCGCCGACACCGGGGTCGGCGCCTCGGAATGCGCGTCCGGCAGCCAGGTGTGCACCGGGAAGAGCCCCATCTTGGTGCCGAAGCCGAGCACCGCGAGCGCGAACGCCAGCCGGACCGGCGCGTGCGGCAGCCGCCCGCCCGCGTGCAGCAGCAGGCTAAAGGACAGGTTGTAGGACTCGCCGAGCACCCGGGAGCCCGCGTAGTAGGCGAAGATCGTCGCCAGCAGCGCGAGGCTCAGCCCGGCCGAGGCGATCAGGATGTACTTCCAGGCCGCCTCGGCGGCCCCGTCGGTGTCCTCGATCGCGACCAGCAGGGCCGAGAGCACGGTGGTCACCTCGATCGCCACCCACAGCAGCGCCAGGCTGCTCATCATCGGCGCGGCCAGCATCGACCCGGCGAACAGGTTCAGCCCGGCGTAGAACCTCCGGGAGTACCTGGCCAGCCCCGGGTCGCGGCGGTCATGTCCGAGGTAACCGACCGAGTACACCGCCACCGACGCGTACAGGAAGCCCGTGGCCAGCAGGAATACCACGCTGATCGCGTCGATCCGCAGGTAGGACAGATAGCTGATGTCGTGCCGGGACGCCGCGGGCACCACCGAGATAACGAGGCCGAAGCAGGCGATCCCGCTGACAGCGGTGACAGCCTGCGCGGCGGCCGCGGGGACCCGCAGGCAGACCGCGGCGGCCGCGACCGGGATGGCTAGCAGCAGCACGACCACGAGGAGCACGGCTCACCCTCGCAGACTGGTCAGGTCGGCAGTGGACAGCGACTCGGCCTTGCCGTGGTGCACCCGGATCAGCAGCCCGAACACCACCACGACCACCAGCAGGTCGAAGAGGAACGCGACCTCCAGGATCAGCGGCAGCCCGGCCGCGACCACCAGCGCGGCCAGCGAGATGCCGTTCTCCAGCGAGAGGAACCCGATGGCCTGCGACGCCACGTCCCGCCGCATGATCATCAGCACGAACGCGACCAGCGCGACCGCGACCGACATCTCCAGCGCTGCCGTGGGGAGCACCGGGCTGCGGATGCCGAGCGCGGCGATGGCGAAGAAGCCGAACGCCGCGACGGCGATCGCCAGCAGGACCGTGCTCGCCAGGCTGAGCGCGCCGCTGCCCGCGATGTCGGTCCAGCCTGGGCCGCCGGAGTCCCGGCCGACGCCGCGCAGCAGGCGCCGCAGCACCAGCGGCACGATCACCACCTTGAGCCCGGCGGACAGCCCGGCCAGCGCGTACAGGTCGGGTAGCTGCCGCGCCGCCGCCACCACGACCGCGAGCACCGAGATCAGCGCTGACTGCACCGCGTACAGCCGCACCTGGTCACGCAGCAGCGCCTGGCGGAACATGCCGAACTCGGCGAGCAGCACGCCCACCGCGATGACGTTGGCGCTCCCGGAGAAAACGCTCGGAGCCGCCGCGGCTGCCGCCGCCGCAACCACCGAGGTTGCCATCACCGGCATTAGCCACCGCCCAGGTAGAGGGTCAGGACGCCGAGTACCGACAGCAGGAACGCCGCGGCGACGAACTCCGTGATCTTGAACAGGCGGAGCTTGGCGAAGGAGTTGTCGATGACGGCCACCGCCACGCCGAGTACAGCGGCCTTGCCGAGCAGCGCCACGATCGCCAGCGCGACATCGGCGCCCCTGGTGGTCGCCGACAGTCCCCAGGGCGCGACGAAGACATTGAGCAGGATCGTGTAGAGGATCAGCTGCTTCATCGCCGAGCCCCATTTCAGCAGCGCGAAGTAGGGGCCGGAGTGCTCGAACGGCCTGGCTTCCTCGATCATCCCGAACTCGCTGGTCCCCGAGTGCGCCTCCACCGGGATCCGGCCGGTCTCGTGCAGGATCACCATGAACAGCGCGGCGGCGGCGAGCAGGTGCGCCGGGCGGACGATCTGGCCCGCCGACGACCGGACGGTGGCGGCCAGCGCGTACGGCAGGTCCGTGCCGGTGACCAGCGCGACGGTAAAGACGACGAAGAGGATGACCGGCTCGGTGATCGCCCCGAACGTCTTGGCCCGGCTGGCGCCGAGCTGCGCGTACGGGCTGCCCGTCTCCAGCGCCGCGACGGCGACGACGAAGCTCGCCAGCGACAGGATGAACCCGCCGCCGAGGATGTCGCCCATGTACCCGAGCGGGAGCCCGTAGCTGGTCAGCACCGGTATCAGCAGCGGCACGGTCAGGTAGCAGGTCATCGCGGCCACCGGCGCGGCCAGGAAGACCCAGCTCGCTCCCTCGGGCGCCAGCGCCTCCTTGCGGAACAGCTTCGCCAGGTCGAAGTAGGGCTGCAGCACGCGCGGGCCCCGGCGGCCCTGCAGCCGTGCCTCCGCGCGCGCGATCACTCCTGAGACACCAGGCGCACCAGCCGCAATGGTCACAACCTGGAGCAGCTGGATGACAGCAACGGGCAGCACTGCGATCAGTCCTCGCCATCGCTGAGCAGGGTCAGTACGCCGCGCAAAGCGCTCTCGCGGTGAGTCAGCTCACCGTCGGCGCGCTCGGCGTCCGCGGCGGTGCCGGCCCGGTGCGCCGCGGCGGCCTGCAGCGCGCTGGCCAGGCCGTCCGTGCTGCCGGAGTACCTTCCCCGGACGGCGCGGATCAGTCCCCTGGTCGCCTCGGCCAGCCGGTACTGCAGGTCGGCGCGGGCCCGGCCGGTCTGGCTGCCCGCCAGGGCAGCCGCCTCGCCGCGGAGGTGCTCGCGGGCCCGGCGACGGCCGATTTCACCGGGCAGCCGCCGCCTGACCGCGCCCGCCAGCAGCTCGGTCTGGCCCGCCTCCTCCCGGGTGGTGTAGAAGAACCTCAGGTCAGCCGCCAGCCGCTGGCCGGGCCCTGGCAGCGTCAGGTCTATCCCGAGCAGCTCGGCGGCAGCGCCCCTGACCGCGTCGAGCTCGGCTTTCAGCTCGCCGGTCAGCCGGGTGTCCAGCTCGTCGAGGCCCTTCTCCAGCCGGTCACGCTGGGCGTCCCGCCAGGCGTCCACCGCCTGCATCGTCAGCCGGGCGAGCTCGTCCCGGCCGAGCCGCTCGATCT
>JBEKFH010000104.1:0-12633 GCA_050013415.1 Streptosporangiaceae bacterium
CGCTCCCCTGCGGACCCGCGCGCCCGCGTCCCTGCCCGTCGCCACGCCCGCGTCCCTCCCGGCCGGCAGCCCCGCGTCCCTCCCGGCCGGCAGCCCCGCGTCCCTCCCGGCCGGCAGCCCCGCGTCCCTCCCGGCCGGATCCTAGCCCGCTCTCGCTCTTGCGCCCGCGATCAGCAGCCAGTCATGACCATCAGCTGGAGGACCTCCGCAGGCCGGCTCCGTGATGCGCCCGCAGTGGGATCGGTCATGTCCCGGTCACCGCGGTCGCCGCGCGGTCTGCGCCCGGCGGCGCGGATGCCGGGCAGCCGGTCCTGGGCGCCGCCAGGTGCGGCTGATCTTCTCCGACCTGATGCTGGGCATGCTGCTCGGTGCGCTCGATCAGGCGATCGTGGCCACCGCTCTTCCCGCGATCACCGGCGACCTGCATGGGCTGAACCACATCGGCTGGCTCGGCGCCGCCTACCTGCTGGCTGTCGCCGTCGTCATGCCGATCTAAGAGAAGATCGGCGACCTGTTCGGCCGCAAGCCAGTGTTCCAGTTCGCGATCGTGGTCTTCCTGATCGGCTCGGCGGCATCAGGCCTGGCGCATTCGTTGGACGAGCTGATCGCGTTCCGCGTGGTGCAGGGGGTGGGCGCAGGCGGACTGATCATCGGCGCGCAGGCGATCATCGGAGACGTGGTCAGCCCGCGGGAGCGCGGGAGGTACCGGGACTGATCGGAGGGCTCTTCGGGCTGGCCTCGGTGGGCGGGCCGCTGCTCGGCGGGTTCTTCGTGGACAAGCTTCCTGGCGGTGGATCTACCACATCTACCTGCCGATCGGCGCCGTCGCGGCCACCTCAGAGCGGCACAGGTCAGCGCGATCACGCCGCAGGGCCTCGCGCACTTGGCCGTCCCCCAGAGGCACGTCATCGCCGCCCTGGGCCGTCGGCATGTCTCGCGGCTGCCCGTACTCACCCGCCGGAAGATCCCGCCGGGCGGTGAACCGCGCGCCTCTACTATCCGTGTTAGTAGTGTAGGCAGTCAATACCAACAGGAGTGAACCATGCGACACCCCAAGATCATCATCTCCGGAATCGCCCTCGTCGCCGTGGCCGCCGCGGGCGGCATCACCGCCGCCTCGGCAGCCAGCACCCCCGCGGCCAGCCACAGCGGCGCACCGACCGTGCGCACCGCATCAGTCAGCGTCGGAGGCAAGACCGAGACCATCCTGGTCAACGGCCACGGCCTGCCGCTGTACTTCTACAAGCCCGACAACGCAGCCAGATCACTCGTCAGCGGCGCCTTGGCCCAGCAATGGCCACCGCTGACCTCGGCCGCACCCGCTGCCGCCGGACTGAGCGGCAAGATCACCGTGCTCATGGACACCCACGGCGACCAGGTCACCTACAACGGCCACCCGCTGTACACCTTCGCTGACGACCACGCTGACAAGGTGACCGGCCAGGGCGTCGAGGACTTCTTCGTGGCCACCCCCGGCCTGGCCGCGATAAGCACCTCCTCCACCTCGGGAACGGCCCCCGCCGCCCCCTCCGGCGGCATCGGTTACTGACACCGCCAGCCGGCCCGATCCGCTGGCCTCCGAACCTTCCGGCGGAGGCCAGCGGAAGGAGGGCCGTGGATATGCCCGGGCCTCCGCGCGTGGCAGCGGTGGTCCTGCTGGCCAGCGTCGGCCCGGTGTGCGTGAACAGCTGGGACAGGCTGCTGGCCGCGCCCGGCGCCGGGCAGCTGTGCGCGTTCCTGACTGAGCAACGCGCCCTGCTGCGCGAACTGGGCGAGCTGGAGTCCGCCATCCCGTCGGTCCAGGCGCCGGTGCTCCTGCTCGCCGACCCTGAGGACACCCAGGTTCCCGTCGGCACCGCCCGCAGGCTCGTGCAGACCCTGCCGGACGCTCGCCTGCAGCTTGTCCAAGGCGCGGGTCATCACCTGCCCAGGTGCGCCAGATGTGGTCGCCGATGCGATCGTGGCGTTCCTGGCCACGGTGGAAGAACGCAACAGCCCAGGATGAGGCGCTCTTTCCCACCTCACCCGGCTGGCGGCTTGAACAACTCAGCGGTCCTATTCGTGTTAGTACAACGGGGCGACAAATCGGCTGACCCAGTGCCACCAGCCAGAGGAAGGAAGATCAGGTGCCGAACACCCGTCATGGCCATGGGCGAGGCAAGTCAACCAGGCCGCCGCGACGCTCACAGACCACGATGCGGGCCCGCGAGCGGATCGCCGCCGAGCGAGCCGCTCAGAAGCGCGCCGAGGCACGCCGGCGGTTGCTGGTGCCGATCGCGGCAGTCACCGCCGTCCTGGCTATCATCGGGGCGCTGGTCGCTGTCAAGCTGAGCTCAGGTCCCGCGTCCGCTGCGACCGCCAGCGAGTCGCCGGCCTCCTCCGCCGTCGTCAGGCAGGTCACCACCGTTCCGGTCGGCGTGCTCACGCGGGTGAGCCCGGGCCAGGCGGCCACGCCGCTGCAGGCAGTCAAGGCGGCCGGCCCGCCGCTGACCATCGGCGGCAAGCCGGCGATCGTCTTCGTCAGCGAAGAGTCCTGCCCGTTCTGCGCAGCCGAACGCTGGCCGCTGGCCGTCGCGCTGGCCCACTTCGGCACCTGGAGCCATCTCGGCTCCACCACGTCATCGGCCACCGACATTTACCCGAACACGGCCACGCTCTCGTTCCGCACGGCGCAATACAGCAGCGCCGAGCTAACACTGCGGACGACCGAGCTGGCGGACAACGCCGGACGGCCCCTGCAGGCCCAGACCCCGCTGGACACCAAGCTCATCCACAGCTACGACGTGCCCCCGTACGTCAACAGCGTCGACCAGTCCGGGGCCGTCCCGTTCCTCGACATCGCCAATCACTACATCCTGGCCGGGGCCCAGTACGATCCGCAGGTGCTCGCTGGCCTGTCCGCAGCCCAGATCGCCAGCCAGCTCAGCAATCCATCGAGCCCCGTCGCGCAGGCAGTCGACGGATCCGCCAAGGTGATCATCACGGCCATCGACCAGATCCTGCACGACCAGGCGGCTCGCAGCTAGCGCTGCCAAACGATCTTGAGGCCGCCTCGCCAGGCTGGCGAAGCGGGCTCTGACCTGCTCGTTCTCGTCGGGACGGCGGGATTTGAACCCGCGACCCTTGACCCTCAGGCACGAATCTGGCGTCTGGCCCGGTCTGAGGGAGTCGGGCGGAGAGCCTCTCACCTGCGTCAATGCGCTGGCGGAGTCGCGGCGGGTCCGGTGGGGTCGCAAGGCATTGGCCCCCCTGATTGGCTCCCGTTCCGGCCGTGCCGCTACCACGCGGGATAAGCGCCCATGGCAATCAAGATCACCGAGGACTTCATGTGCCTGGAGATCGACGGGGGAGATGGCGTGCTCGTAAAAGGCAGGGTGTTTGCTACACTGTAGCGCATGGTAGCTCCTACTAATGTCCGCTTTCCGGAGTCAGTTGATAGAGGGCTAGCTGACTACGCCCGCCAGGCCGGAGCAAAGAAGTCAACCGTCGTGGTCAGTGCGGTTCGTGAGTGGCTGCGGATGCAGGCTCACCCTGGCATCGTTTTTGTCGCAACCATCACGGGCGGGCGGCGCGCAGCCCTGTCGGCCGGCCCTCAGGTGTGGACTGTCGCTGAGGCGTGGCTTCAGCATGACAAGGAGGAGCGAACGGCCGCCATCGTGGCTGAGGCCCTGGGCCTGACAGCCGCTGATGTGGAGAACGCGCTGGCCTACTGGGCTGACTTTCCCGATGAGATCGATGACCTCATCAGCCGTCACCGCACTAGCCAGGACGAGGCGCTGGCAGCCTGGGAACGTCGGCGGGCGCTTGATGATGCCTGAGCGCGCCCAGATTCGCTTCCTGCTGGATGAGCACTATCCGGGCTGGCTTGCCGTAGATCTCGTGGCTGACGGGATTGATGCCGTCGCGTTAACGGCACACCGGCCGGGCCTCCGTGGCGTCGATGACAAACGCGTGCTGGAAGTCGCGGTGGCAGAGCGCCGGGTTGTCGTCACCGAGGACGTCAGCACGTTCGGCGCGGCAGCGACTCTCGTCCCGGATCACCGAGGAATCGTGTACTGCCATCATGCCCGCTTCCCGCGCACACGGCCGGGTCTGGAGAGACTCCGCAAGGCCCTGGTGGCGCTGGCTGCAGACCCCCCGGCGGGCCTCGGCGAGCACCCGATCGTCTGGTGGCTTGACGCATCCGGCTGAGGCAACTCGCTGTCGAAGCGGCATTGGTCCGCGGAGAATATGATCGCGCCGGGTACAGGTTGCCGAATTAACCCTGACTCAATAGGAAATCAAGCGCGGGCCCGGCGTCAGCGCCGCCGCTCAGCCTTGGGAGGCCCGCGCGGCGCACGCCGGGCCGGCCGCAGCGCGGGTCACCAGATCGACAGGGCTCATCCGTTATACAGACCGGCCAGGGGGAGCCTGCCCGGACCGGACGCGGGCCATCCCCTGCAAGGTGACGCGGGCCAGTCGTGTTATCAGGATTCTTCATGACACTACTCAAACCTGACGGTCGTCAACATCGCGGTCGCGACATGATCGCCGCGCTGGAGCGGCATTTCCTGTCAGGCGAGAGCCGACGGCGACAATCAGTCACTGCCGAGCTGCTTGCGCCGCAGCGCAACGACTGTCGCGATAACATCCACCGGCTGGGCGTCGGCTGGCGGCGAGGGATTTAACTGGGTCTCGAAGGCCGCGATCAGGCGCCAGCCCATTTGCTGGCTGAGGTCCAGGTTCATGTGCCGGTACGCCTTTAGGTAGTATTCGGCGTCCTGGAAGGCATTGTCCGACAGCCGCGACACATCCACCTCCCCCGCCCAGACGACAAGGTCTGCCGGGACCGCTGGCTGGGCATGCCCGGGCCTGGCTGCACTATCCGCCGCCATAACTTGACCATAACTTCACCCCTTTCGCACCATACCGCTCCAGCGCACGAGCGTCCCGGTCCGGCCGACGGCAGACTATGAGCCACGGACGCTCTTGAAACCATTGGCAGTGCCCCCAGCGCGTCGGGCTGGGAGCCACACGGATGAACAACCTGCTGCCACGCTCGGCCAGATCGTCCGTTCTGCACCGCGAGATATGCTCGCTGCGAGGTGATGCCATGCCGTCCCGGACAGCGGGAAGCCAGAGCAGCGCACGCCTCACATTGGCTGCTGCCATGACAGCCTTGCTAGCCGGGGGCCTGACCGCTTGCAGCCATTCGCCCGGCCAGAACTTCGGCACAGTCTCCGGCATCGCCGAGCCATGCGCCGGGGTATTCGGGCTCGGCCAGCCCTCTCTGCCAAGCTGTCGTGAGGCACCCGCCCCTCAGTAATTGCTGATCTCCCCGAGGGCGGGGATGGAGACAAATTCCGAGATGACTGTGACCGTGCTCGACCGTGCCCTGGTGGCCAGCGATGCTGGACGGGTGACCGGCGAGCGGCAGGAGCGCCCGGATCCGGAGGTGCCCGGGAGGGCGCGCCGGCGGACGTTCACCGCGCAGTACAAGCTGGATGTGGTGGCTGAGTATGACGCGGCGGCGACCGGTGAAAAAGGCGCGGTGCTGCGCCGGGAGGGCCTGTACTCCAGTCACGTGATCGAGTGGCGGCGGGCGCGGGACGCCGGCGTGCTGGCGGGTCCGGCCCGGCCGCGGGGCCGCCCGGCGGCTGATCCGCGGGACGCGCAGATCGCCCGGCTGACCAAGGAGAAGGCCCAGCTGGAGCAGGAGCTGGCGAAGGCCCGCTTCGTGGTGGATGTCCAGGCAAAACTGCAGGCGCTCTTGGAGACGATCTCCGAGGGCGCGGACACCGGGCCCGGGTCGAGTCCGTGACCGACGAGGCAATCGCGGCCATGGCGCCGCGGATCGGCACCCGGGCTGCCTGCAAGGCGGCCGGCGTGCCGCAGGCCAGCTGGTACCGGCGGCACCGGGCCAGCCCGGCACCGCCGCGGCCCGCGCCGGTGCCGCACCGCGACCGGGTGCAGCCCCGCGCGCTGGACCCGTCCGAGCGCCGCGCGATCCTGGGCATGCTGCACAGCGAGCGGTTCGCGGACACCGCCCCGGCCGAGGCGTGGGCGATCCTGCTGGACGAGGGCACCTACCTGGGCTCGGTATCCGCCTTCTACCGGCTGCTGCGCCAGGCCGGGGAAAACCGCGAACGGCGCGCCCAGGCCACTCACCCCGCCGCGGTCAAGCCCGAGCTGGTGGCGACCGGCCCGAACCAGGTCTACTCCTGGGACATCACCAAGCTGCACGGCCCGGCGAAATGGACCTACTACCACCTGTACGTCATCCTCGATATCTACAGCCGGTACGCCGTCGGCTGGATGGTCGCCACCTGCGAGTCCGCCGCGCTGGCCGAGAAGCTGATCGCCGAGACCTGCGCAAAGCAGGGCATCACCGGCGGGCAGCTCTCGGTCCACGCCGACCGCGGCACCTCGATGACCTCCAAGCCGGTCGCGCTGCTGCTCGCCGACCTCGGCATCACCCAGTCTCACTCCCGGCCTCACGTGAGCAACGACAACCCTTACTCCGAGGCGCAGTTCAAGACCCTGAAATACCGGCCCGGGTTCCCCGCCCGGTTCACCTCGATCGAGGCCGCCCGGGCGCACTGCCAGGAATTCTTCCCCTGGTACAACAACCAGCACCGCCACGGCGGCCTCGGCCTGCACACCGCCGCCGACGTCCGCCACGGCCGCGCCCGCGCCGTCCAGGCCGCCCGCGCCAGCGTCCTGACAACCGCCTGCCAGAACCATCCCGAGCGCTTCGTCCGCAAGCCACCCGCCCCGCCGAAACTACCGGGAACATCCTGGATCAACCCGCCCGAAGACAAAGAGGCCGCCACTCAGTAATAACCCTGCAACGGTGCCCAGCTCAGGTTGACAGATTCCGACCAGGGGCCAGAGGCTACCCGCAGGTGCGCCCGTGAAGCCGCGGCGATGCGCGGGCTTGCGGTCCGGCTCCCTGTCCCAACGGTGATCTTTCATAGCGTTGACAGCCTGCGCATGGGCCTTATGGCCGGGGTTCATGGCCAGGAGCTGATCGATGCTGACCAGGCTGATCAGGTCCTGCGCGCCTGCGGCCAGATGCTGCGACGCATCCACGCGATCGATCCTGCGCTGGCTGGCGTCGAGGATCAGGATCGGGTCTGTGGCGTCCTGGTGCACGGTGATTACGGGCCGAACAACGTCTTGCTCGACCCGGCCGCCCGTGCGGTCACCGCCGTCCTGGACTGGGAATGGGCTCACCAGGGAAAGCCAGTCGAGGACCTGGCGTGGTGCGAGTGGATCGTGCGGATGCACCATCCCCAGCATGCCCTGGCTGTTGACGGGCTCTTCGGTGCCTACGGTTCCGCTCCCGCCTGGGTGGAACGTCAGCAGGTTATGCTCACGCAATGCCGCGCCATGCTGGATTTCTGCGAGCAATGGCAGCCGGGTGGGGACGGCGCCCGGCAGTGGCAGCACCGTCTGGCCGTCACCGAATCGTGGACTGAATGAGCCGGGCTGTCAGCATCGTCTCGAAGGGCATCTTCCTTGACCGGCGGTCAAGGAAGGCTACCGGGCTCCGGGCACACCATCTGGTGGTCCCCGGAACGCTGAAAGGGCCGACCCGCGCTGCGGATCAGCCCTCTGAGCTGCGTCGGGACGGCGGGATTTGAATCCGCGACCCCTTGACCCCCAGGACGGGGGAGTAGGGGATAGGCGCAGGTCAGCGTCGACCGTGCTTCATGTTTTAGGTGCAGTTACGCGCGGTCTGTCCTGTACCGCGCATGGCGTGTGGTCCCCAAATGGTCCCCAAGTCTCCAGGGCGCCCGGGAGGCTCGCCACTGCTCGCCCTAGGTGTCGTTGGCCTGCCGAGGCGGCCCCTGGTCTGATTTGTCTCTTGCGCTGTCACCAGCGGCCTCGCTATTCTCATTCCACTAAGCGCTTAGTGGAATGAGAGATTCATGATCGAGTTCCAGCTCGACGAGGGGTCGGGCGTTGCCACCTACGTGCAGCTCGTGCAGCAGGTTCACCAGGCCCTGCGGGTGAGGATGCTCGAGCCAGGCGACCAGCTGCCCACTGCGCAGCAGGTGGTCGCGAAGCTGGCTATCAACCCGAACACCGTGCACAAGGCCTACCGCGAGCTGGAACGGGAAGGGCTGGTGCGCGCCCGCCCGGGACTCGGCACGTTCGTCATCCGCCCGCTGTCTGGCACCGACGCGGCCACGCAGGCACGGTTCCTTGCCGCTATGACCGACTGGCTGCGCTCGGCACGGTTGGCAGGCCTGGATCCCGATGACATCGAGGCGATCTACCGCACCGCGTTCCGTGCCTGCTTCGCGGAAGGGGCGGCATGATGACCGCAGTCATCGAAACGAGCGGGCTCGGCAAGCGGTACCGGCGGGCCTGGGCGCTGCGCGATTGCACTCTGGCGATTCCGGCAGGCCGGGTTGTGGGGCTGGTCGGGCCAAACGGCGCGGGCAAGACCACCCTGCTGCATCTGGCTGTCGGGCTCCTCGCGCCGACGTCGGGCTCGATCAGGGTTCTCGGCGCAAGTCCTGCCGATGGCCCGGCGCAGCTCGGCCGGGTCGGTTTCGTCGCCCAGGACACGCCCGTTTATGCGCGGCTTTCGGTAGCTCAGCATCTGCGTATGGGCGCGTGGCTGAACCCGAACTGGGACAGAGAGATAGCCGAAAGCAGGATCGAGCAGCTTGGACTTGACCCCCGTCAGCGGGCCGGCACGCTTTCCGGCGGCCAGCGTGCCCAGCTTGCCCTCACCCTGGCGATCGCGAAGAAACCCGAGTGCCTCATCCTCGATGAGCCGGTCGCGAGCCTCGACCCAGTTGCGCGGCGTGAGTTCCTTCGCAGCCTGATGGAAACTGTCGCCGCGCAGGGGCTCAGCGTGGTGCTCACGTCCCACCTGATCGCCGACTTGGAGCGGGTCTGTGACTACCTCGTCGTACTCGTCGCCTCCCGGGTGCAGGTCGCCGGAGAGGTCAGCGAGCTGCTCTCATCGCACCACCGGCTTTCCGGGGCCCGCCGGGACGCGAGCAGCCTGCCAGCCAATCAGGAGGTCATCGAGGAAAGCCATACCGACAAACAGAGCACATTCCTGGTCCGCACCGGCGACCCGATTCACGACCCGGCCTGGACAGTCAGGCCAGTGACGCTCGATGACCTAGTCATCGCCTATATGAGCCGCCCGGCCAACCCCGAGCGCACCCACCGGCCGCGCCTGGAGGTCACGTCATGATCCGGTTCACCTGGCTCCAATTCCGCATGCAGGCGGGAGTGGCCCTGGCCGCCCTTTGCGCCTTCGCGGTTGTACTGGTGGTCACCGGGCCGCACCTGGCCAGCCTGTACGCCGCCAGCGGGATCACCGGCTGCCACGGCGGCACCTGCGCGACCGCGGCCAGCGGCTTCCTCAGCCGGGTCGACGCCACCAGCCCTTACACGTTGATGTACACACTTGGCATCGGGCTCATCCTCGCCGCGCCCGTGATCACGGGCATCTTCTGGGGCGCCCCGCTGATCGCCCGCGAGCTTGAGACCGGGACCTGTCGGCTGGCCTGGACCCAGGGCATCACCCGCACCCGGTGGCTCGTGGTCAAGCTCGCCCTCACCGGCCTGGCCGCTATGGCCGTCACCGAGGCGCTCAGCCTGATGTACGCCTGGTGGGCGGATCCCATCGCCAGGGCCATCGGCCACGGCGGCACCATCTCCTCCATCCAATTCACGGGCCCGTTCGGCTTGGTGGCATTCGCCACTCACGGCATCGCGCCGCTCGGTTACGCGGCGTTCGCCTTCACCCTCGGAACCGCCACCGGCGCCCTCATCCGCCGCGCCGTTCCCGCCATGGCCGTCACCCTGGTCATTTTCGCCGCCGTCCAGGTCGCGGTCCCGCTGTGGGTCCGCCCGCACCTCCTTCCGCCCGACCGGACGGTCGTCAGCGGCCCGTCGTTCTTCCAGGCTGCGTCGATGAGCGTCGGCACGCTGACCGCCACCACCGTCCCCAGCCGGCCCGGAGCCTGGATCCTCGCCAGCGGGCCCATCAACGCGGCGGGGCAGCCTGTCACCACGGCTCCCGCCGCCTGCGTGGGGCCCCCGCCGGCAAGCGGAAAGGGCGCCCCCACCAACCTGGGCGCCTGCATGGCCAGCCGGGGCATCCGGGAGGCCATCACCTACCAGCCCGGTAGCCGCTACTGGCCCTTCCAGTGGCTCGAAACCGGGATCTTCCTGGCCCTCGCGCTCGCCCTGGCCGGGTGCTGCTTCTGGCGGGTCGGCCGCCGACGGACCTGACCTCCTGGCGAGAGTCAAAGCGTCGTCACGGCCAGCACTTAGTCCGGTTTGAATCGAGCCGGTGAGTCCGGAGCCCCCACCTCTTGAGGAGAGAATGGAGCCGTGGGTTCAACGGCGGGTGGGAGTGTGGTCCGGCTGGACACGATGGCTGCCTGGCTCGATGGCGCGCGTATGCGTCCGACCGCTTGACCGGAGGTCAAGAAGCGTCAGCACTGAGCCGGATCGCCGATCTTGGTCCCCAAGCGCGTCAGAGGGCTGATCCGGATTTAGATTCAGCCCTCTGACCTGCGTCGGGACGGCGGGATTTGAACCCGCGACCCCTTGACCCCCAGTCAAGTGCCCTACCAAGCTGGGCCACGTCCCGGTGCTAACCGCACCTTGCCCGCCGACCAGGCGGGCACACTCACCCTAGCGCAGCCGCCAGCTGAGCGCGGACGCGCCAGATCGCGGCCGGGCCGCTGAGCGTCTCAGCCGGCCTTTACCTGCGTGCCCGTACCTGCGTGCCCGCGGAACGCAGGCCGGCCAGGGCCATTGTTGCCGCGAGGCTCATCCCGGCGGTAACGACGGATGACTCCGCCACGTCCCAGCCCGAGGGCAGCAGCCGCCGTCGTACCAGCCGTTCCGCCAGGTATCCGGCCACCATGACCGCGCCCAGCCCGCTCAGCACCCGCTCCGCGGTCACGCTCGGCTGACGCAGCAGCACTGCGGTAGCGCACGCCTGCGCGCCGAGCATCACCACCGGCGCGGACAAAGCCGTCCCTATCAGCAGCGAATCGCGGGCAACCGCGGATTCCCGCCCCCGCCAGAACGGCAGATCAAACGCGCGCCGGCGGCGGATCGCCAGCGCCATTCCGCCGAGCCCGGATGCCAGCTGCGCGACAGACACCGCGACAAGGAAGCGCCTGTCCGTCATCGCGCTATCCTACGCACGGGCTCGAAGAGCGTTGCCACGTGCCTAACGCGGATAACGGGGCCGTGGTTGCGGCTCCCCTGCGCAGAGCCCGATGATGCCGCCGCGCGGTCCTGGCACGGCCACCTCGATGTGGCACACGCTTGCTCTCCAGAGGGAGCACCCGGGCGGCACCATGGATCGGCTGCGCGCAGCGTTGCACGGGTGTCATATGGCTGATGGGTTCCTGTATCGTTACTCTCCGGTGTCGCTGCCGATGCACAGGTGACCGTCCGCCGAGTCAGCAGCGACGAGATGATGTGCAAAGTCATGTGCTTCCGACCGTCCGCACGGCCACCCTGTAACGGAAGGGAAGCCCTATGCCCATGCCGATGAGCCGTCGCCGGTTCCTGCAGATCTCGGCGAGCGCGACGGCGCTCGGCGCGGCTGGCCTGGACGCCTCCCAGCAGACCGCGGCCGCAGCCGCTTCGCTCAGCCAGTCCAAGCCGCTCACCCAGTCCAACCTGGCGGTGAGCGGGCTGCGCGTTGACTACCTCACGAACCCGCTGGGCATCGACGATACGCAGCCATGGCTGAGCTGGCTGCTGACCTCAGCCCAGCAGAACCAGGTGCAGGCGGCCTATCAGATACAGGCCGCGTCCACGGCCAGCCTGCTGGCCGCGGGCACGCCGGACCTGTGGGACACCGGGCAGGTAACGTCGGCCGCGTCGTTCAACATCCCGTACGCCGGAACCGCGCTGACGTCGAGGAAACAGGTCTACTGGCAGGTGCGCGCCTGGGACACCAGCGGCAACCCCTCGGCCTGGAGCGCGGCCGCGGCCTGGGAGATGGGCCTGCTGACCCCGGCGGACTGGTCCGCGTCCTGGATCAGCAATCCCGGCACCGGGGCGCTGCCGCTGTTCGCCAAGCAGTTCAGCCTCGCGAAGACCGTGAGCAGCGCGCGCCTGTACATCACCGGCGTGGGGGTGTACGAGGCGAGCATCAACGGGACGGCCGTCGGCGCGGCGATGCTGCAGCCGCTGGAGACGGACTACCTGAAGCGAGTGATCTACACCACCTACGACGTGGCCGACCTCCTCCAGGAGGGCGCCAACGCGCTCGGCGTCCAGCTCGGAAACGGGATCGCCAACATCACCTCCAACTCGCGCTACAACAAGTTCACCGGCACCATGGTCACGCCCCGGTTCTTCGCCCAGCTCGAGGTCACCTACAGCGACGGCACCACGGCGCGGATCGTCTCTGACTCCTCCTGGCTGACCACCACCGGCCCGACCACGTTCTCCGACTGGTACGGCGGCGAGGATTACGACGCGCGCCTGGCGCAGGCGGGGTGGCAGCTGCCGGGCGCCAGCCTCGGCTCGTGGTCGCCGGTGACCGTCACGACCGCCCCGTCCTCATCGACGGTGCTGAACGCGCAGATGATGCCGTCGGTCGAGCAGGTCGCCACGCTGCCGACGGTGGCGATCACGCAGCCG
>JBEKFH010000105.1:0-12628 GCA_050013415.1 Streptosporangiaceae bacterium
CCCGGACCGGCCGTTGTCCTCGACCGTCACCACGAGCCGGTGCCGGCGGGCCGCCTCGATAAGCGCCTCGTCCAGCGGCTTGACCCAGCGGGGATCCAGCACGGTCACGCCGATGCCCTGGTCGGCGAGACGCCCGGCCGTCTGGAGGCAGACGCCCGCCATCGGGCCGACCCCGACCAGCAGCACGTCCTGGCCGGCCACGTGCGGGTCGCCCGGGTGACCGTTGCCGGCCGGGTGACGGTTGCCGGCCGGGTCGCTGTCGCCAGGCGGGCGACCGGCATCGCTCGGCTGACCGTTGCCGGCGGCGCCCTGGCGGCCGGGCGCGCTCAGCACGTCCATGGTCCCGAGCTTGCCGATCGCCGGGATCTCGGCCGCCACCGTCCCCCGCGGGAACCGCAGCACGGTCGGCCCGTCGCCGATGGCGACCGCCTCGCGGAGCAGCTCGGCGAGCCGCGTCGCGTCCCGCGGGGCGGCTATCCGCAGGCCAGGCACGACCTGCAGGATCGACCCGTCCCACATGCCGTTGTGGCTCGCGCCGTCCGGGCCGGTGACCCCGGCCCGGTCAAGAACGAAGGTCACCGGCAGCTTGTGCAGCGCCACGTCCATCAGGACCTGGTCGAAAGCCCGGTTCAGGAACGTGGCGTAAATCGCCACTACCGGGTGCATGCCGCCGAGCGCGAGGCCGGCCGCGCTGGTCACCGCGTGCTGCTCAGCGATGCCGACGTCGAACACCCGGTCCGGGTAGGCCGCTGCGAACTTTGTCAGGCCGGTCGGGTGCAGCATGGCCGCGGTGATCGCGACCACGTCAGGGCGCTGGGCGCCGATCGCGAGGAGTTCGGCGCCGAAGACCTGCGTCCACGGGACCTTCGCGGGACCCGCGCCCGGCACGGCAGCGGGCTGGACCTGATGGAGGCAGTCCTCCTCGTTCTCCTCGGCCAGCGGGTAGCCGAATCCCTTGGTCGTGATCACGTGCACGAGCACGGCACCGCCGAAGTCACGCGCCCGACGCAGGGCGTGCTCGACAGCCTGCTCGTCATGGCCGTCCACCGGCCCGAGGTACTTCAGGCCGAGATCCTCGAACAGCACCTGGGGCTGCAGGACGTCTTTCAGGCCCTTCTTGATCCCGTGCAGCGTCTCGTACAGCGGCGGGCCGACCAGCGGCGTGTGCGACAGCGTCGTCTTGATGTAGTCGAGCACCTGCTCGTACCGCTGCGACACGCGGACGGTTGCGAGGTGATCGGCCAGCCCGCCGATGGTCGGCTGGTAGGACCGGCCGTTGTCGTTGACCACGATGACCACTCGCCGGTCGGGCGCCCCGGCGATGTTGTTCAGGGCTTCCCAGGCCATCCCGCCGGTCAGTGCCCCGTCACCGATCACCGCCACCACCGAGCGGTTCCCCTCGCCCCTGAGCTGGTACGCCTTCGCCAGCCCGTCCGCGTAGGACAGGCTGGTGGACGCATGCGAGTTCTCGATGACGTCGTGCTCGGACTCGGCCTGGTTCGGGTAACCGGAAATGCCCCCCCGCTGCCGGATGGTCGCGAACCGGTCCTGCCGGCCGGTGAGCAGCTTGTGCACGTAGGACTGATGACCCGTGTCAAACAGGATCCGGTCAGCCGGGGACTCGAACACCCGGTGCAGCGCGATGGTGAGCTCCACGACGCCGAGGTTCGGGCCCAGATGACCGCCCGTTCTCGAGATCGTCTGAATGAGCAGATCGCGGATCTCAGCCGCCAGCAGCGGCAGCTCACCGGGGCTCAGATCCTTGAGGTCAAGCGGACCCGAGACGGACTCCAGCAATGACACCGGTCTCTCCCTCGTGGTCGCCGGCCAGGACCGAACCTGATCGAGTGTATTTGGGTCGGCCGCAGGGTCGCACTCCAGCCATGCCGGACACATGACCGTGGCGTCATGCACCATGACCGCGGCGTCATGAAAAGTGATCATCCCGGGCCGGTAATGACGTCAGTGCCCGGCGCGGCCTGCGAGGATCCCGGCTACCTCGGCCGCTAGGTCGGGCGAGGCTGTCCACAGGCTCGGCTGACCAGTCGTGGCGAACGGCCGCGGCAGCGGCCTGACGTCGCCAAGCCGCCAGTGGAAGTAGCCCGCCTCCGCCCAGGGGCCGCAGTCACAGGGCTCGCCTGACGTTGCGGCCGCGCAGACGTCGGTCAGGCTGACCACCGCGACGATCATGCCGGCCGCCGCTATCGGATCGGCCGGATCCCAGCCTGCGCCACGGACCAGCGGACTCTCCAGGGCATCGGTATCGAGCCGGAGCGAGGCGTGAATTGCCAGCTCACCCCGGTAGGTCGTGTCCCAGTTACGGTTCTCGATCGGCTTTTGCCCGCGCGCGATCGCCCAGGCCCAGGGCTGCCGCACGCTCAGCACTCGCATCAGGCACCTCCGCGTCGCCAGTACGCCCGTTCCCCTGGAGAACGCATCAGCCACTCGCCTGGTTCAGCGCCGCGACCTGGGGCCCGGGTGCCCGCCGCAGCTCCGCGTAGCCTTGTGCCAACCGGAGCGCGCGAACGGAGTTCACCGATGACATCGCCAGAGGGGCCGATGAACGGCAAGATCTGCGTGGTCACGGGCGCAAGCTCGGGGATCGGCAAGGCGACCTCGGTGGCGCTGGCCAGCCTCGGCGCTGACGTCATCGGAGTATGCCGCGACAAGGCGCGCGGCGAGGCGGCGCTCGCCGAGGTGGCCGCCGTAGCCGCCGGCGCCCCGCCGCGACTGGAGATTGCGGATCTCTCGTCCCTGCGGGAAGTGCGCGACCTGGCCGGGCGGCTGGCCGGCCTGGACCGGCTGGACGTGCTGATCAACAACGCCGGCCTGGTGCTGGGCGACCGCCGGGTCACCGTCGACGGCTACGAGTACACCTTCGCGCTCAACCACCTGGCGCCGTTCCTGCTGACCAACCTGCTGCGCGGCAAGCTCGTCGGGAGCGCGCCGGCGCGGGTGATCACCGTGTCGTCCTCCGCGCACCGCGGCGCCCGGCTTGACCTGGCCGACCTGCAGCTGGCAAGGAACTTTAACGGCTGGCGCGCCTACTCCAACAGCAAGCTGGCCAACATCCTGTTCACCACCGAGCTCGCGGAACGGCTGACCGGCACCGGCGTGACGGCGAACTGCCTGCATCCCGGCGCGGTGAATACGGGGTTCGGCCGCGACGGCAGCCGGATGCTGAGGCTGGGGCTGGATCTGGGCCGCTCTTTCCTGCGAACCCCCGGCCAGGGCGCGGACACCGTGGTCTATCTCGCCAGCTCGCCGGACGTCGAGGGCGCTACCGGCGGATACTACGTCAAACGCAGGCTTCGCACCCCGTCACGCGAGGCCAGGGACCGGTCGACGGCGCGGCGGCTCTGGGAGATCAGCGCGGAACTCACCAGCCTTCCGGACGCCGTCCAGGGGACGGCGCTGAGCGGCTGACCTCACCGGCGCTGAGCGCTGACCTCACCGGCGCTGAGCGCTGACCTCACCGTGGTTCGGACGGGTGGCCGCGCGGCCTCGTGACGGTCAGGTCGCGGCCGGCCAGCCAGCCGGTGATCAGCTGCAGGACGGCGACGCCGAGCAGTGCCCCCACCGGGACGTCCCAGCCCCCGGTCGCGGAGTGCAGCAGGCCGACGAGCAGCGGGCCGGTGCTGGCCACCAGGTAGCCCGCGCCCTGGGCGAAACCGGACAGGGACGCCGCAGTGGCCGGGTCCGGTGCCCGGGCCATCGTGATGAAGATCCCCAGGCCGAGCGTAGCGCCCTGGCCGAGACCGAGCAGCAGCATCCAGGCGGGCGCCGAGCCGAGCGGGCCGAACGCCGCGCCTGCGAGGCCAGCGCTGGACGCGACCATCGCGCAGGCCACCAGGACGCGCTGATCCCTGGCCCGGTGAGCGAGGACGGGCAGCAGCATCGCCGTCACCGCGTTGCCGAGGTTCATCAGGGCCAGCAGGTCACCCGCGTGGACGGGGCTAGCGCCCCGGTCGCGGAACATGGTCGGGAACCAGGACAGCGCGGCGTAATAGGAGAGGCTCTGCAGCCCGAAGAACGCAGTTACCTGCCAGGCCAGCAGGTACCTGCCCATCGCCAGCACGCCTTGGTGCCCAGCCGCGCCCCGCCTGGCCAGGCCTGATCCGGCCATGCCTGACCCGGCCGCGCCGGAGCCGACCACGCTGGAGCCGGCCGCCCCTGACCCGGCCGTGCCGGTCAGCGCGCGGAAGCGGAGTTGCGGCAGCCAGGCCACGGCGGCCACCAGGGCCGGCAGTGCCCAGAGGCCGAGAGCCAGCCGGACGGCCCCGTTATGCCCTCCGGCCGTGGTGAAGGCGGGAACCGCGAGCAGCGAGCCTGCGATT
Organism: Streptosporangiaceae bacterium; assembly: GCA_050013415.1. GTDB lineage: Bacteria > Actinomycetota > Actinomycetes > Streptosporangiales > Streptosporangiaceae > Palsa-506. The sequence continues at coordinate 4,338 of JBEKFH010000105.1, forward strand.
GCGCCCGCCGACAGGGACAGCAGGTACAGCCCGACCAGCAGGCCGGCCTGATCGGGACGGCGCCGCTTGACCAGGCTGGGCAGCAGCACGTTCATCATCGCGATCGAGCCGGCCGCGAGCACCGTGCCGGGGAACAGCAGCACCGCCGGGGCGGCGCCGCGCAGCAGCAGGCCCGCCGCGATCAGGATGACCGCGCAGCCGAGTACCCGTTCCTCGCCGAACCTGCGGCTCAGCGGGGCCGCGACACCGGAGAACAGGCCGAAGCACAGCACCGGGACCGCCGCGAGCCCGGCCAGCGCAACGGGCGAGAGATGCAGCCTCGCCGACAGCTCGGGGAACAGCGGCGGCAGGCTGGTGATCGCGGCGCGCAGGTTGAAGGCCAGCGCGATGATCCCGGCCACCAGCAGCGCGGCGGCAAACCTGCTGGCCGGCCACCCTCGCCGGCCATGCCAGCGCCCGCCTGCTGCACGCCCGCCGGGCTGACGCCCGCCGCGCTCCTGCCCGCCGCGGCCACGGCCGCCGGCCGGGCTCGCGCGGCCAGTGCTGCTAACCGTGACCCCGGGGTCAGCCGCTGGCGACGAGCGACCGCAGCACGTACTGCATGATCCCGCCGTGCCGGTAGTAGTCGGCCTCGCCGGGCGTGTCGATCCTGACGACCGCGCGGAACTCGCGGCCGTCGGCGCGCACGGTGACCTCGCGCGGCGTGTCGCCGGCGTTCATTGCCTCGATCCCCAGCACGTCGAAGACCTCGTGCCCGGTCAGGCCGAGCGACGCCGCGGACTCGCCGGGCCGGTATTGCAGCGGCAGCACGCCCATGCCGATCAGGTTGGACCGGTGGATCCGCTCGAACGACTCGACTAGCACCGCGCGGACGCCGAGCAGCGCGGTGCCCTTGGCCGCCCAGTCCCGCGACGACCCCGACCCGTACTCTTTGCCGCCGAGGACGAGCAGCGGGGTGCCCTCGGCGATGTACCGGGCGGACGCCTCGTAGATCGACATCGGCAGGCTCTCCGGCAGCTTGATCGTGAACCCGCCCTCGGTGCCGGGCGCGAGCTGGTTGCGCAGCCGGATGTTGCCGAAAGTGCCGCGGATCATGACCTCGTGGTTGCCGCGCCGCGACCCGTAGGTGTTGAAGTCGCGCCGCTGCACGCCGTGGGACCGCAGGTAGTCCCCCGCCGGGCTGTCGTTCTTGATGGCGCCGGCCGGGGAGATGTGGTCGGTGGTGACCGAGTCGCCGAGCAGCGCCAGCACCCGGGCGCCGTGGATGTCGGTGACCGGCCCCGGCTTGGCCGGCATCCCGTCGAAGTAGGGCGGCTTGCGCACGTAGGTGGATTCCGGGTCCCAGGCGAAGAGGTCGCCGGGCGGCACCTCGAGCTCGCGCCACCGCTCGTCGCCGGCGAACACGTCAGCGTAGCCGCGAGTGAACATCTCCGCCGCCACCGCGCCGTGCACGATGCGGGCGATCTCCTCGGCCGACGGCCAGAGATCGGCCAGGTACACCGGCTTGCCGTCGGCGCCGGTGCCGAGCGGCTCGGTGGTCAGGTCGATGTCCATCGTCCCGGCCAGCGCGTAGGCGACGACGAGCGGCGGGGAGGCCAGGTAGTTCATCTTCACGTCCGGGTTGATCCGGCCTTCGAAGTTCCGGTTGCCCGAGAGCACCGAGACGACCGCGAGATCATTCTGCGCGACGGCGGCGCTGACCGCCTCGGGCAGCGGGCCGGAGTTGCCGATGCAGGTGGTGCAGCCGTACCCGACCAGGTTGAAGCCGAGTTTCTCCAGGTAAGGAGTCAGCCCGGCGCGCTCGTAGTAGTCCATGACGACCTTGGAGCCGGGCGCGAGCGTGGTCTTCACCCACGGCTTGCGGTCCAGCCCGGCCTCGACCGCCTTCCTGGCCAGCAGCGCGGCGCCGACCATGACGGACGGGTTCGACGTGTTGGTGCAGGAGGTGATGGCGGCGATCACCACGGAGCCGTGATCGACCGAGGTCCGCGTCCCGTCGTCCATGGTGACCTGCACCGGGGATGACGGCCGGCTCGCCAGCCCGGCGGACACCGGGTCCGACGCGGGGAACGTGTCGCCGAGGCCGTCGTCCAGGCTGGGCTCGGACACGTAGGTACCCAGCGCGTCGCGGAACGAGTTCTTGGCGTCGGTCAGCGCCACCCGGTCCTGCGGCCGCTTCGGGCCGGCCAGCGACGGGACGACGGTCGACAGGTCGAGCACGAGCTCCTCGGAATAGCGGGCCGTCGCGGCCGCGCCCGGCTCATGCCAGAGGCCCTGCTCCTTCGCGTACGCCTCCACCAGCGCGACGTGCTCATCCGAGCGTCCAGTCAGCCGGAGGTAGGTCAGCGTCTCGGCGTCGATCGGGAAGATCGCGCAGGTGGAGCCGAACTCGGGGCTCATGTTGCCGATCGTGGCCCGGTTCGCCACGGGCACGGCCGCCACGCCGTCGCCGTGGAACTCGACGAACTTGCCGACCACGCCATGCCGCCGCAGCAGTTCGGTGATGGTCAGCACGAGATCCGTGGCGGTGGTGCCGGACGGCATCTCACCAGTGAGCCGAAACCCGACGACCTTGGGGATCAGCATCGACACCGGCTGGCCCAGCATGGCCGCCTCGGCCTCGATGCCGCCGACCCCCCAGCCGAGGATGCCGAGGCCGTTCTGCATGGTGGTGTGCGAGTCGGTGCCCAGGCAGGTGTCCGGGTAGGCGCTGAGCAGGCCGCTCTCGTCGCTCTCGCCGCCCGCGCCGGCCGTCATGATGACCCGCGCCAGGTGCTCGATGTTGACCTGGTGCACGATGCCGGTGCCCGGCGGCACCACCCGGAACTGGCGCAGCGCCTCCTGGCCCCAGCGCAGGAACTGGAAGCGCTCGCGGTTGCGGTGGAACTCCAGGTCCACGTTGCGCTCGAAGGCGTCCGGCCGGCCGTACACGTCGGCGATCACCGAGTGGTCGATGACAAGCTCCGCGGGGACCAGCGGGTTGATCTTGCCGGCGTCGCCGCCGAGCGCCTGCATGGCCTCCCGCATCGTGGCGAGGTCGACTACCGCCGGGACGCCGGTCAGGTCCTGCAGGATCACCCGTGCCGGGCTGAACTGGATCTCGATGCTCGGCTCCGCCGCCGGGTCCCAGCGCGCCAGTGCCGTGATGTGGTCCGGCGTGACGTTCACGCCGTCTTCGGTCCGCAGCAGATTCTCCAGCAACACCTTCAGGCTGAACGGAAGACCAGCGGCCGATGGCACCGCGTCGAGCCGGTGTACCTGGTAGCTGATCTCGCCGACCTGCAGCGTGGCCCGGCTGCCAAAGCTGTTCGCGGTCATCGTGTCGCGGCCTCCTGCCTGTCCTGCCCCGTGGCGCTTCATGCATACTATCTCGATGTCAAGCTAATCTGACGGGCACCACGGAGGACTTTCATGGCACCGAATCAGGCTGCGTCGTGGCTGGGCATTCCGCTGAACCATCCGTTCGGCCTGGAAACCCTGCCCTACGGCTCGTTCAGTACTTCTGACCGCCCGGGCGAGCTGCGGGCTGGCGTCGCCATCGGGGACTACGTGCTCGATCTGAGCGCGGCCACGGCCCGGCTGCTGTCCGGGCGCGCTCACCTGTTCAGCTCCGGCAAGCTCGACGCGTTCCTGGCCGCCGGGGACGGCGCGTGGGCGCATGTCCGCGCCCATCTGGTGGCGTGGCTGTCGGACGACGCTCACCGGGTCGCCCTTGAGGACCTGCTGGTGCCCGCCGCCAACGCCACCCTGCACCTGCCGTTCACGGTCGCCGACTACGTCGACTTCTACGCGTCGGAGCAGCATGCGGCCAATGTCGGCCGGATCTTCCGGCCCGATGCCGCCGAGCCGCTGCCGCCGAACTGGCGGCACCTGCCCCTCGGTTACCACGGCCGGGCGGGCACGGTGATCGTGTCCGGCACGCCGGTTCGCCGCCCGGCCGGGCAGTCCTGGCCGGCCGGCGCCGCGGGGCCGGCGTTCGGCCCGTCCGGCAGGCTCGATTTCGAGGCCGAGCTCGGCTTCGTGGTCGGGGTGCACAGCATGCCGGGCGAGCCGGTGCCCGCCAGCAGGTTCGCCGAGCACGTGTTCGGCGTCTGCCTGGTCAACGACTGGTCCGCGCGCGACATCCAGTCCTGGGAGTACGTGCCGCTCGGGCCGTTCCTCGGCAAGTCGTTCGGCACCACCGTGTCGCCGTGGGTGGTGCCACTCGCCGCCCTGGAGCACGCGCGGGTGCGGCCGCCGTCGCGGGACACCGAGCTGCTGCCCTACCTGACCGAGTCCGCCGACTGGGGCCTCGACATCAGCTACGAGGTGACGATCAACGGGCACGTCGTCTCCCGGCCGCCGTATGCCACCATGCACTGGAGCCCGGCTCAGATGCTCGCGCACATGACCGTCAACGGCGCTGCGCTGCGCACCGGGGATCTTTACGCGTCCGGGACGGTCAGCGGCCCGCTCCGGGAACAGCGCGGGTCGCTGATCGAGCTGGCGTGGAATGGCCAGGAGCCCGTCCGGCTTCCTGACGGCAGCAGCCGCGCCTGGCTCGAGGACGGCGACGAGGTTGTCATCGCCGCGACCGCGCGCGGCCCGGGCGAGGTTCGCATCGGACTCGGCCAGGCTCGCGGGCTCATCGTCCCGGCAGTGGTCCAGCGGGACGCATAGGCCGTCTGGCCGGCCCGCTCACTGCGGCACCGGGCCGGCCCGCTCACTGCCGCGCTGCGCCGCTGCGCCGGCCTGCTCACCTGCGGCGCTGGGCCGGACCGGTCACTGTGGCTCGACTGCTTGGCGCCGGTTGTAGAGGCGGATGGCCCAGAGGTAGGCCGCCAGAGCGATACCGACGCTCCACGCAATGGCGGCGATGGCGTGGTCGCCAACAGCAGCGCCGGCCAGCAGTCCGCGCACCGTGTCGGTAACGGGGGTGAAGGGCTGGTACTCGGCGAACTGACGCAGCCCGCCCGGCATCGTCTGGGTGTGCACAAACCCGCTGCCGAGGAACGGCAGCAGGATGAGGATCATCGGTGTGTTGCTGGCGGTCTCGACGCTCTTGGCGGCCAGCCCGAGCGCAACCGCCAGCCAGATCAGCGCGAAGGAGAACAGGGCCAGCATCCCGATCGCGGCGAGCCACCCGGGCAGCCCGGCGCTCGAGCGGAACCCGAGACCGAAGGCGACGCCGATGAGGATGACCATGCCGGCCAGGGTCTGGATCAAGCTGCCGAGCACGTGGCCGGTCAGGACCGAGGCGCGGGCGATGGCCATGGTGCGGAACCGGTCGATGATGCCGGAGGTCATGTCCATGGCGACCATGATCGAGGTGCCCTGGACGGCTGAGGCGACGGTGATGAGCAGCAGCCCTGGCACCACGTAGTCGAGGTAGGCGCTGCGATCCCCGTGGGCGCCCAGGCCTGCGTCGAGCTGGCCACCGAAGACATAGACGAACAGCAAGAGCAGCACGATGGGCAGGCCGACGAGCATCAGGGTCATCGAGGGGTAGCGGAGCAGGTGCTTGAGGTTGCGGCGCAGCATGACCCGCGAGTCGCTGATCGTGTAGGCGAGCGTGGTCATCGTTGCGCTGCTCCTTGCGGTGCGGGGTTCTCGTCGGGCCGGCCGGTGACGTGACTGCCGGTGACGTGACTGCCGGTGACGGCGAAGAACACGTCATCGAGGTCCGGGGTGTGGATCGACAGCCGCTCGATGGCGATACGGGCCTTGTGCAGCTCGTCCAGCAGCTCACGGAGAGAGTTCACGGTGCCATCTGCGGGGACCTGCAGGACCAGCTGGTCCGGGTCAGGAGCAGCCGCCGGGAGTAGCCCGGCCGCCGAGCGCAGCAGGTCGGGACCGGCGAAGTGGAGCCGGATGTGCCCGCCGGGGATCCGGCTCTTCAGCTCAGCCGGGGTTCCTTCGGCGACGATCCGGCCCTGGTCGAGCACCGCAATCCGGCCGGCCAGCTGGTCCGCCTCGTCGAGATACTGGGTGGTGAGCAGTATGGTGACTCCGGCTGAGGCGAGCTCGCGGACGATCTCCCACATGGTGAGGCGACTGCGCGGGTCCAATCCGGTGGTGGGCTCGTCCAGGAAGATCACCCGGGGCTCGCCAACGAGGGTCATCGCGAGGTCGAGTCGCCGTCGCATCCCGCCCGAGTAGGTCGACAGCGGCTTGTCCGCGGCGTCGGTGAGGTCGAACTGCTCCAGCAGCTCGGTCATCCGCCGTCGCCCAGCGTCGCGGCCGAGGTGGCGAAGATCGGCCATCAGCCGCAGGTTCTCGGCCCCGGTGAGCAAGTTGTCCACGGCCGAGAACTGGCCGGTGACCCCGATGAGCGCCCGCACCCCATCGGGGTCGGTGACCACGTCGTGACCGGCGATGTGCAGGGAGCCGGAGTCGGCCGGGATCAGGGTGGAGAGGATGCGGACCATCGTGGTCTTGCCGGCCCCGTTCGGACCAAGCAGGGCGAGGATCGTGCCCTCATCCGCGGTCAGGTTCACCTTGTCGAGCACCAGATGGCTGCCGAACGACTTGCACACGTCCCTGGCCACGATCCCAGGTGCGCTGGCCTGGCCTGTCATCGCGATCTGCCCTCTCCATGGGGACCCGGGGCCCCGGGGAGCTCGCCGGCGGCTCGCAGCTCCTGCCGCCGCTTCTTCCACTCCTGCTCCAGCATGGGAAGCCGATCCACCAGGAAATCGGCGAACGCCGCCCACTCCAGCAAGGTCGCTCGCCGTTCGGGCGGGGCGTCGGCCAGCAGGCGCAGCCCTTCTCGGGCCAACTCGCCCTGCTCCTGGTATTCGGAGATATCGAAGCCCGTCGCCCGGGGCGACGACATGTCGATGCGCACCCGGTCCATCCGCTCGCCTGCGGCCCGGGATCGCCGGATGAGCCCGAGGCTCTCCAGCGTGCTGACCGCGCCGGCGATAGCGCTTCGGCTTGCCAGCAGGTCATCAGCCAACTCCGTGATGCTCTGCTCCCGTGGATCGCAGACCGCCAGGTATCCCAGTAGGCGGCCCACCATCGGGGCCATCCCGTAGCGGCGGGCATAGAACCGGCCGGCATGGTCGGCAAACGTGATCTCACCGTCACTTGGCATGCCGATCACCCTACACAGACTACTGAGATAACACAAATTTGTGTGTTTTCAGGGATCGTTTCTCTACGGCCGCCTCCTCGCCCCGCGGGCGAGCCGTGCTGGCACCACTACGATGGGCCTGGTTGCCGGAGCGCGGGAGATCGCACGATGCCAGGGCTTACCGAAGACAGGGATCAGCGTGAGGTTTCACGCGCGCCCGCACGGGACGGCGAGTACGGCGCGGACTCCGCAGGTCCGGGCGACCGGCCGGCCCGGGGATCGGCCGCGGACCTGCGGCAGCGCCTGGAGCGCCTTCCGCACGGGCATCCTTCGTCGCCCTACCACGATGACGGCACCCCGCGGCCGCCGCTGGTCCGGCTGAAGAACCTCGAGCTGCCGCTGCCCGGCGAAGAGCGCGACCTCGACGGAGGCACCGAGCACCATCCGGCGCACCTGGTGGCGGAGGCGCCGGAATTTGCCCGATGGGACCAGTCGGCCGCGCCGCCAGAACAGGTTGAGGCACCCCCTGGCCAGGTTGAGGCGACGCACGAGCAGGCGGCCGACGTGGGCCAGCACGATGCCGGCGCTGACCCTTACGCTGGCGGCGGCGATGGCCCCTACGCCAGCGCCGATCCCTACACCAGCGCCGATCCCCGCTACCAGAACGCTGACCCTTACGCCGACGGCGGCACTGATCCGTACTCCGGCGCTGGCGCCGGGGAGCCGGATGGCTGGGGGCATGATCTCGGGGCGAGCGAGCAGGATGCCGGAACCGACCTGGATGACGACGAGCCGGCGACCCAGGATCAGGAGGCAATCGTCGACGACCGGGCCGCGGGTATCGAGAACGCCCCGGTCGCTCCGGCTGAACGCCTCACGCCGGAGCAGGTCAGGATCGCGGTTCGTGCCCTCGGCCAGTGCAGGCTGGCCGAGGGACGAAGCGTGTTCGGCGGCTACGGCGAGCGCGGTCTCACTCCGGCGATGCGCCGCATCGAGGAGCAGCTCGAGCATGGGGAGCTTGTTCCCGACACCGAGAAGTACGCGCTCAAGAGCCTCGACCGTTTCCAGGAGAAACTCGCGAAAGCGATTCACGATGAGCCCGACAAGTCCGCAGAAGAACACGCTGCGGAGATCCACGATGGCGTTAGATACACATTCCTATTCAGTCGTGACACCTACGTTCAGAACCTATATGCGACTAGCAGCAAGCTGGAAGAAGAAGGCTTTATGCTGTCAG
>JBEKFH010000106.1:0-12612 GCA_050013415.1 Streptosporangiaceae bacterium
GGTGCTGGCGGGGCGGGTGGCCGGGAAGCTGGCGCCGGGCCCGGATCTGGCGGCGTGGCTGGCGATGGCGCCGGCTGCTGATCTGGCGGACTGGGATCTGGCGGCGGTCGCGGGGGCGTGGCGGCGCCTGGCGTCCTGGGCGCAGGCCGGGGAACTGGCGGCGGTCGCCCAGATCGCCGCCCGCAGCGCCGCCCGCGATGAGGACATCGGCACCGAACCGGATGGCCGCCCGGTCCGGATCCCGGCGTCAGCGGCCGCGGAGGTGGCGCTGGAGCTGACCATGTCCCGGTTCGGCGCGTCCTGGTGGGCGGATCTGGCGGTGCAGCTGGGTTGGCGGCTGGCGGCGACCGGCGCGGCGCTGGAGTCCGGGGTCATCGACCTGGCCCGGGCGCGGCTGATCGCGGAGGCGACCGGCCCGCTCAGCGACGAGAACGCGCGGAAGGTCCAGGACCGGGTGCTGCCCGTGGCCGGGGACCAGACCACCGGGATGCTCCGCGCGGCGCTGCGCCGGGCCGTGATCGCCGTGGACCCGGCGGGCGCGGAGGAACGACGCAAAGAGGCAGAACGCCGGTCGAAGGTCGTGCTGTACCCCGACCAGGACAGCACCGCGACGCTGGCCGGCCAGCGGCTGCCCGCCGTGCACGCAGCCGCGGCGATGGCGCGGATCACCGCGATGGCCCGGGCCATGAAGGCCTCCGGCGCCGGCGGCGGGATGGACCTGCTCCGCGCCCAGATATATGTCGGGCTGCTGCTCGGCACCCTGCCGCTGATCCCTCCCGCCGAGGGCGTGCCCCCCGACGACCCGCCCCCCGACGACCCGCCCCCCGATGACCCGCCGCACAATGACCCTGGCAATGATCCAGATGGCGATCCCGGTGGCCCCGGTCCCGGCGACGGCCCCGGCGGCTCCCACCAGAACGACGCACCGGCACCGGCCAGCCCGCCGCACGACGGGCCGCCGGATGACGGGCCGCCGGACGACGATGACGTACCCCCGCTGACCGATCAAGACGCCCCGGCCGAGGACGACGGCCCCGGCCCGGATGACGACAACCCGGACAGCGGCTGGGCCAGGAACGGTTGGGCAGGACCGGCCGATGACGATGACTTTTCCTGGCGCGGGCCCGCCAGGGACTGGCCGGCGCTGCCAGCGCTGATCCCGCCCTCCCCGCCCGGGCCGGGCGGCGGCCGTCCCCCCGGGCTGCTGGACGTGTGCCTGCCCTGGCGCACCCTGGCTGGGATCTCCCCGGCGCCAGGCCACCTGGGCCGGATCGGGCCTATCACCGCCACCCAGGCCCGCCACCTCGCCGGATGCGCGGCCCGCGACCCCGCCGCCGAATGGCGGGTCATCGTGACCAGCACCGCCGGGCAGGCCCTGGCCGTCACCCGGATCCCCCGCAACCGCGACGGCCCGCCGGGACCCAGCGCCCGAGCACGACCCGGTGACGGCACCGGGCTGGTCGCCCGGGTCACCCTGACCATCAGCGAGGACGTCCTGACCGGCCCGCAACCCTCACGGCCGGGAGCCGGGACGGGCCCGGACCCGCCGGGCGGGATCCTCGCCCGGGCCCTGCGCGCCGCCGCTGCCGCGGCGGCCCGCGCCCGGGACGCCGCCGCCGCTGACGCCGCGGCGGGCGGCTGCGCCCATACGGCCGCGAGCCCGGGTTACCGGCCCCCGCCGCGGCTGCGGGAGCACATCACCGCCCGGGATCTGACCTGCCGGCTGCCCGTCTGCCGGCAGCCTGCCTGGCGCGGCGACCTCGACCACACCGTGCCCTTCGACGACGGCGGCATCACCTGCGCCTGCAACCTCGGCGGAGTATGCCGCGCCGACCACCAGCTCAAGCAGCACCCCGGCTGGAGCCTGACGCAAACCGCCCCTGGCATCTTCCTGTGGACCACCCCGTCCGGCCGCACCCACGGCAGCGCCCCCGACATCTACCCGACGTAGACGGTCGGCAGCTACCCGACTCCGGCGACCGGACTGGCCAGTGACAGGCTTGCGCCCTTCGAGCCCGGTCAGCCGCGACACAAGAGCCACCAGCAGTCAGGTGATCGGCTCGAACCGGATGTCACGCACCGGCGACGCGGCCGCGGCGAACGCAAGCAGGCGCTCGCCCTCGCGGGCGACAGCATCGCGATTGCGCTTGCTGATGGACTCGAACATCTCGAACGTCAGCGTCGCGGCGCCCCGGGACCGGGTGATTCGCCATATGCCCAGCACGAAACCGTCGACGAGTACTGTCCCCGGAAAGATCCCGTTCCTGGTATACAACCGCCTGCGGTTCTGCTCGCTGATGACGCGAGTGCGGTCGGCGTGGGAGAGCAGGAGATTGTCGAACTCGGCCACCAGGCGCACCGGAGCCGGCTGGTCAGGATCAGGCCTCGGTGCGTCGGGCAGGTCGATCAGCTCGTTGCCGTGCTCGTCATGGTATGTGCGCAAGCTGGGCCGGAGCCGATCGGCGGCCTCCCGGAGCCCGGGCAGGTGGCACCACGCGTAGATGTCCCTGACCGTCGCGGGCCCGAACGCCGCCAGGTACCGGATGACCACTGGCTCCAGCGGCGGGTCGCGGTCCAGCGGCCGGCCCAGCCAGGACTCGGCGGACGTGTGGGCTGCCCGGCCCGCGGCGCCCCACACGGCACGCGGCGGTACCTGGACAAGAGGAACAAGCGCTCGGACAGCCTGGGCGAGCGCGGCGGGAGGATGATCTGGCCATGTCTCGGACAGCCGCGCGCCGAGCTCGCTGAACGTCATCGGCGTCCCTTCCACGAGAAGCCGCCCAGCCGCGGCGAGCGCGACCCGGTCCACGCCCGCGAGCTGCGGGCCGAAGACGACGTTCAGGCCCCGGTCGAGCACCGGCTGCAGCAGGGGACGCAGCATCAGGCAGTCTCGGGCGGAGACCAGGTGAATGGTTCCCCGCATCAGCGCGATGCGGACAACCCGGCGGTCCAGGATCAGCTCCGCCAGATCGTCCGGCCGGAAGCCTTCCAGCCGGGACCACAGGCCGTAGTAGGGCGGGAACGGAGCCTGCGCCTGCAGCCCGGCCAGATGCTCCACCGTCTCGATTACCTGCCCGGCCCGGGTTTCGGCGACCCGCCCGGCCCGGGTTTCGGCGACCCGCTCGGCTGGCGTCTCGATGCCCGGCTTGGCCCGCGTCTCGGCATCAGGCAGGGTCGCGGCATCGGGCAGGGCAGTACGGCGCAGCAGCATCTGCCGGTCGAGCAGCGCGCGATTCAGCCCGCGCAGGCCCAGCACCTCGGAGGACATCCAGCCCAGCGCTAACCAGCGTGCCTGCGGCCGCGCACCATGAGAATGTCCGCGGGACCGAAGCCAGCTCGCTCATAAAACGGGATGGATCTCTCGCTCGGGCTCACGACTACCCGGGCGAAGTCATTCCTGGCGGCATGATCGACCGCGGCGTCGATGAGGCGCGTGCCGATGCCCTGATTCCGGTGCTCCGCACGCACGAAGGCGTTGCCCAGGTACCCCCAGCAGCTAGCGGGGCGGCCCGGTCGTGGCATCCGCTCAAAGACGGCGAGGTTCATCATGCCGACCACGCGGCCGTCAACCTCCGCGAGCCAGGTGACGCGGCGTGCCGACTCCCGCGCGTACCAGGCGGCGAACCGCTGCTCGAAACCCCGATCCGCGCACTCGCCCTGCTGTTCGTCCGTCCACTCGCGGCGCAGCCGGGCAATCGCGGGCCCGTCGGCATAGCCAGCCCGCCGGATCACCGGCTCCATGGGAGACACCCAGCTAGTTGCGCGGCGGGAGCTGCTGCAGCGACCAGGTGTTGCCGTCGGGATCGGCGAAGGTGACGAACGAACCCCACGGCTGGACGTCGATCTCGCTGGCCTTCACGCCGTTGCTGAGGAGCTGCTCGCGGACGGCCGCGACGTCTTCCACGACCATCATCACGCCCTGCTGCGAGCCGGGCGTCATCTCGGTGACCCCGACGCCCATCACGATGGAGCAGGCGGAGCCGGGCGGGGTGAGCTGCACGAAGCGCAGCTCCGGATTGACCTGGATGTCGTGATCGGCGCTGAAGCCAACCTGGTTCACGTAGAACGCCTTGGCGCGGTCGACGTCGGTGACGGGAACGAAGACAACCTCGAGTTTCATGTCCATGCCCCGACCGTAGCGGGAGGGTCTGACACTCCTCCTGATTGACCTGCGTCTGATTGACCTGCGTCCCGGGGCCCGGCTGGCCGGGAAATGGCATACTCATCGCGTGGAATTCGAACTCGCACAGGTCAATATCGGCCGGCTGACCGCGCCGGTCGATTCGCCGGCCCTGGCGGACTTCATGGCTGCGCTCGATCCGGTCAACGCCGCCGCCGACCAGGCTCCCGGATTCGTCTGGCGGCTGCAGACCGAGGACGGGAACGCGACGGGGATCCAGGCATTCGAATGGGACGCGGCCGGCAGCGCCGGCGTCATACTGAACATGTCCGTCTGGACCGGCATCGAGCACCTGGGTGCGTTCGTGTACAGCGAGACGCACCGCCAGATCATGCGCCGCCGCCGGGAGTGGTTCCAGCCGATGCGTGCGGCGTACATGGCGTGCTGGTGGGTTCCCGCCGGACACCGTCCGAGCACCGGCGAGGCCGAGGAGCGCATCCGGCACCTGCGAGCACACGGCCCGACGCCGCACGCGTTCAGCCTGAAGGTCAGTTACCCGCCGCCCGGCGGCGGCGCAGGCGCGGAGCCGACGGGTGGTCCCGCCGAGTGGCTCTGCCCGGCCTAGCCTCTGTGGCGCGGTCAGCTGGACGGCCCCGTTAAAGCGCTTTGTCGCTTGTACCCGCCGGTCAGGAGGTGAGCGTCGCTTTATCGCGTGCTCGATCCGGATCCATTCTGGGCCGTCTGCCGTTCAGGTCTGTGCTCCACCCGGCGGCGCCCGTGCCGGTAGTCTCAGGAGGTGACCAGGTTTCCTGCTGAACGGATTACTCGGTGCTGGCGCTGACGCTGGCCGCTCTGGCCGTGGGGTTCGGCAACTTCGGAGCCTCGATCAGCATCGGCCTGTCCGGTGCCACCCTGGCCACCCGGATCAAGGTCGGAGTCATCTTCGTCATTTTCGAGGCCGGCATGCCGCTGGTGGGGCTGCTGGCGGGCCGCGGCGTCGCGCACGCCCTGGGTGACCTGTCTGGCTATGTCGGCGGGGCACTGCTGATCGGGATCGGCGCGTGGGTGGTGATCCAGGCATTCCGGGCCGGCGGCAGAGGGCCGGCTTCGCCCACCACGACCGTGCGGCTGCTGCTCACCGGGCTCGCCCTTTCGCTGGACAACCTGGTCGTCGGCTTCGGCCTCGGCGTACAGCACATCTCGATCATCGACGCGATCACGGTTTTCGCCGTCGTGACCGTCTGCCTGAGCCTGCTGGGACTGGAGCTGGGGCGGCGGCTCAGCGCAGCGGTCCAGTTCGGCGTCGACTACCTGGCCGGCTTCGTCCTGATGGTCGTCGGCCTCATCGTCGCGGTCGGATAGCGAACCCAGGAACTCAGCGAACCTCGACGGCGAACTCGCCCCGCGGAACCAGCTCGCCCACGACGGGCGCGCCGGGGATCTCCCCGGCGATCAGCAGGCCGCCGCTGGTCTGCGGATCCGCCAGCAGCAGCCTGTCGAGTTCGCCGATCCCGGCGGCGAACCGGGTGTGCGGCCCGGCCCAGGAGAGGTTGCGGTGGGTGCCCCCGCTCACGTAACCGGCGGCAGCGGCCTCCCGCGCGCCCGCCAGGTAGGGCACGCTCGCGGCGTCGATCACCGCAGTGACGCCGCTCGCCCTGGCCAGCTTGTAGACATGACCGAGCAGGCCGAACCCGGTGATGTCTGTTGCGCACACAGCGCCCGCTGCGAGCGCGGCCGCCGCCGCGGCCGCGTTCAGCGCGACCATGCAGTCGATCGCGTGCGGGAAAACCTCGCCGGTGGCCTTGTGCCGGTTGTTGAGCACGCCGAGCCCGAGCGGCTTGGTCAGCGAGAGCGGCAGCCCCGCCCTGCCCGCGTCGTTGCGCAGCAGCCGCCCCGGATCAGCCAGCCCGGTGACCGCGAGCCCGTACTTCGGCTCCGGGTCATCGACGCTGTGCCCGCCGGCCAGCGGCACGCCAGCCCCGGTGGCCACCGCGAGCCCGCCCCGCAGCACCTCCGTCGCCAGCTCAAGCGGCAGGACGTCACGGGGCCAGCAGAGCAAGTTGACGCCGAGGATGGGCCGCCCGCCCATCGCGTAGATGTCGGACAGGGCGTTGGCGGCGGCGATCCTGCCCCAGTCGAACGGGTCGTCCACGACGGGCGTGAAGAAGTCCACCGTGCTGAGCACGGCGAGATTCCCGGCCGCGGTCAGGGATACGACTGCTGCGTCGTCGCCGTCCTCAAGTCCGACCACGAGGCGGGCCTCGGGGTTGGACGGCGGAGGTACCAGCAGCCCGGCGACCATGCGCTCAAGCTCGCCAGGCGCGATCTTGCACGCGCAGCCGCCGCCGTGGGCATAGGAGGTGAGCCGACTCGTCATGACAGCCATAGTGCCTGCGTCCCCTGTCGGTCGAGCGCCTGCGCCGTGGCGGTCGAGCGCGTCTGGCATGGCGGTCGTGTGCCTGTGCCGTGGCGGAGGTGGACGGGAATCGAACCCGCCAGCCCGAGATGCTCGGGCTCAACAGTTTTGAAGACCGCGGAGACCACCAGGTGCTCGCACACCTCCGGAAATAGTTTAGCCGCGGCGGGATGCCCCGATTGCCCGAAGCAGCCGGCCAGATCTGCTTGCCGTCACGGCGCCAGGCCTCACGCCAGGCCGGCAGCCTGGCCGAATGGCTGCCGAGGCTGCCGCACGCCTGACTCTCACCTGCCCCAGGGACTCGTCAGATGTCAGCGATGCCGAAAGGCCGGGTTATTGGCCGGCCAGGCTGTCTATGCGGGAGGCGTAAAAAAGGTGTAATATGACACATGTTGCTCCGGACCCCGGCGGCTGCTTCCGCGACTATGGCGGAAGTGCAGCAGGGCCCGGATTATTTTTTTCCCCGTACACGGGCCGGTGCCGGCACGACGCTTCGGCCAGAGGACGGTGAAAACCCCGGGGAGAAGTCTTCTCCCAGCGCGATCTGCCCAGCTGACCGACCACCGCGTACATCACCTGGTCACTGACTAAGGAGTCGGTTATGGGCATCATCGCATGGATCATTCTCGGCCTGGCCGCAGGCTTGCTCGCCAATATGCTGATCCCCGGCAAGAGATCTCAGGGGCTCATCGTCACCTGCCTGATCGGCATCGTGGGGGCGCTTGGCGGCGGCTGGCTGGCTACCAAGCTGTTCCATATCCACACCATGCACGGGTTCTTCCACCTGTCCACCTGGCTCACCGCTGTCGCCGGCGCCGCAGTCCTGCTGCTCGTCTTCCACCTGTTCAGCGGGCAGTCGAGCCGATCCCGCTGGTTCGCGCACCGCTGACCTGCTGGTTTCGCGTACCCTGGCCCGCAGGTTCGCGCTTCGCGTACCCCTGGCCCGCTGGTTCGCGCACCCTGGCCCGTTCCGGAAGGACATAATCCATGTCAGATCCATCGGCACATGACGCGGGCACGGCCATCGCGCAGCCGCCTCCAGCACCCGATGACTCCGTTCCGCCGTCCGCTGGTGCCTCCGTGCTCCCTCCTGATGGCTCCGTGCCGCCCGCGCCGGCCCCGGCGGCGGGTCGACCGGCCCGGCAGCCGGCCCGGCGGCCGACCCGCATCAGCGCCCTGCGCACCGGACTTATCGCGGGCTTGTTTGTCCTCATCCTCCTGGTGATCTTCCTGATCCAGAACACCGCCGCCGTCCAGGTCAGATTTCTCGGCGCGCATGTCCGCATGTCCCTCGCCGTGGCCCTGCTGATAGCCGCCATCGCCGGGGCGCTGCTGATGGCCGCGGCGGGAACGGCGCGGATCACGCAACTGCGGCGTAACCTGCGCCGAGCGCGGCGGGCCAGCCAGCATGAGGGACGCGGGCGGGCAGCCTGAGGGCCGCGCTAGGACGTTCGCCAGATGGCGAGCAGCTCGGCAGCGCGCTCGCGATCCCGGGGGAAACGCTCGGCGTAGAGCGAGTACCAGACCGTGAGGTGCAGCAGCCGGAGCTGCTGGCAAATCGCTAGCTGAACGGGATCCACGTCCGCGCCGTAGGCACTCAGGACGCGGGCGCCGTCCATCCGCTGGCTCGCTGTCGACGCGGCGAGATCCCAGGCGACGGGTCCGGTGCAAGTGTCTTCGAAGTCATGCCAGACCCATCCGCTGCCCGCGGCCATCAGGTTTCCCGCGCCCGCGTCGCCATGCAGGACCTGCGCCGCGGACCCCGACTCGCCGAGTTCCGTCGTGAGCCGGGCAAAGGCGGCCGCGAGCAGGGATTTGTCACCGGCGCTCAGCCGCGTCTCGGGCCGGGCGAGGAACGTCCCGACGTCGCCCAGCGGCGCGAGTGCGGGAACGGCTCCCGAGTATCCGCGGAGGGCACCATGCAGGTCCCTGAGCATCGACCCGATCGTCTCCTCATCAGGGATCGCGCCGCCCGGGCCAAGGTATCGCCAGAACGACATGACGCCGCCGCCCCCGGCATGGGTGGTGGCCGGGATCTCGGGGCTGGGCTCACCGGCCGGCGCGCCGCAGCGCGCCAGGAACGAGGCGACGTCGAGTTCCCGCTGCAGCCAGGCGGCCGTGTCCGGGCGGACGAGAGGCGTGATGGACGCCACCTTGGCGACCACGGGCGAGGGGCTCAGGTGCACGATCACGTTGGCGCCATCGGCCAGTACCGCCGGGGCCGCGCTTTTCACGCCGAAGCTGGCCGCCACGGCGACAGCTGCGCGGACCGCGTCGGAGGCTGAGCTGATCGATGGCATCGCCCCAGCATGGCGGATGAGCGCGGGGCAGGCCGCGACACGAGCCGGGTTGTCCGCTACGATGTGTTCCGTCATGCGGCGCTACGTACTCGTCATTAGCTGCCGTAGCGGAACCTGATCAGGGCAGGCCAGCAAACCGCTACGGGGTAAGGCGCTGGCCGTGAGCCTTGAGTTTCTGGCCGCCCGAGCGTTCGTCCACCGGAGCACCGGCGATTCGCCGCAGCGGGTGGGGTGCGCTCCCCGGGTAATTCACTCGCGCCATGGCACGGATTCCTGAGGCGACGGCCCCGCCATTGGCGTGCCCGCCGCTCGCTCGCGACACCGGCAGGAAGAGCAGGAGGAATCACTGATGACCACGAGCCAGAGCCCCGATATCGATTTCGATATTCGCGTCTCCGACCATCCCCTCCCCGCAGCGGAGCGGGAACGGGTCATGGCCGTGCCGGGCTTTGGCGAGGTATTCACCGATCACATGGTCACCATCCGCTGGTCGGCGGAACGCGGCTGGCACGACGGCCGGCTGGAGCCCTATGGCCCGATCACGCTTGACCCGGCGACGTCGGTGCTGCACTACGGGCAGGAAGTCTTCGAGGGCCTCAAGGCGTACGTCCAGGCTGACGGGACGGTGGTGGCGTTCCGGCCGATGTCGAACGCCGCGAGGTTCAACCTGTCGGCGGCCAGGATGGCGATGCCCGGGCTGCCGGAGCGGGCGTTCGTCCGCGCCATCGAGCTGCTGGTGCGCCACGACCGTGCCTGGGTGCCGACCGCTGACGGCCACAGCCTCTACCTGCGGCCATTCATGATCGCCACCGATCGCGGGCTCGGCGTGAACCACCCGTCGTCGTCCTACCTGTTCACCCTGATCGCCTCGCCGGTCGCCGCTTACTTCAGCGGGGGAGTGCAGCCCGTCTCGGTCTGGCTGTCAGAGAACTACACCCGCGCCGCGCCGGGCGGCACCGGCGAGGCGAAGTGCGGCGGCAACTATGCCGCGGCGTTCGCCGGCCAGCTCGAGGCCGTGCGGAACGGCTGCGATCAGGTGGTCTGGCTCGACGCGGCCGAGCATCGCTGGGTGGAGGAGATGGGCGGGATGAACCTCTTCTTCGTCCGCGGCTCCGGCGCCGAGGCCCGGATCATGACGCCCGCGCCCACCGGCACCCTGCTGCAGGGGATCACCAGGGACTCGCTGCTGAAGCTAGGTCCCGATCTCGGCATTCCCGCCGAGGAAGGCACCATGTCCGTCGACCAGTGGCGGTCGGGCTGCGCGTCCGGCGACATCACCGAGGTGTTCGCGTGCGGCACGGCCGCGGTGATCACGCCGGTCGGCGCTGTCAAGGGCGTCGGCCAGCAGTGGATGATCGGCGACGGCAAGCCGGGCCCGGTCACCATGCGGCTCAGGGACGAGCTGCTCGACATCCATTACGGCCGCCGGCCTGACCCCTACGGCTGGATCCACCCGATCTGCTAGAGGAGACCAGCACATGCCGGCGACGCTGAAGTTGACGCATAAGTCAATCGGAGTGGAAGTACGTCGTGGCCCGTACGATGTCGTGGTCGACGGTGAGCTAGTCGGGTCGGTCGAAATGAACCATACGACCGAGATACCAGTCGAGCCTGGACGTCACACCCTGCAAATTCGCAATGGACGAAACTCGAGCAGCGCTCAGACCTTCGACGCCGCCGAGGAAGAAATCGTCGCCTTCCGATGCACCGGAAAGAGGCTCTTGCCGATCTTTCTCGCATCCTTTCTCATGCCCAGGCTGGCGCTGAAGCTCGTTCGCGACTGAGGCGGCGGCCTGGGTGGCAGGCCTGGGTGGCAGGGCTGGGTGGCAGGGCTGGGCTGGCAGGGCCTGGGCTGGCAGGAGCTGGCGGCTGAGTCAGCCGGCGGCGGCGGCCAGGTCGGCGGCGGCGGCGGCGATCGCCGGCGCGAGCCGCCGGCAGTCCGCCGGGCCGAGTCGGCTGGCAGGCCCGGAGACGCACAGCGCGCCGAGCAGCCGGCCGCCGGACAGGACGGGGGCGCTGATGCTCGCCACGCCCGCCTCCCGCTCGGCGACGCTCGCCGCCCAGCCGCGCCGCCTGATCGCGGCGAGCTCGGCGGCCGGCACGGCGGGGAAGCGCTCGCCGTCGTCCGACCAGGCCAGCAGCACCTTGCCGCCGGACCCGGCGTCCAGCGGCAGCAGCGCTCCCACCGGCACGCTGTCCCGCAGCCCCTCGCCCGCGTCCCGCGCCGCCACGCACAGCCTCCGGTCCCCGGATCGGACATACAGTTGAACGCTCTCGCCGGTGTGCTCGTGCAGCCTGCTGAGCGCAGGCCCGGCGAGGGTGCCGAGTTCCAGTCCCCGGCCGGCCCGCGCGGCGAGCTCGATCAGCCGCGGGCCGAGCCGGAACGCCCCGTCGGCGCCCCGCGCGAGCAGGCCGTGCGACTCGAGCGCGACCAGCAGCCGGTGCGCCGTCGGCCGCGGCAGCCCGCTGGCCTCGGCCAGGTACCGCAGCGACCGCGGGCCGTCGCCGAGCAGCTCGAGCAGCGCCACCGAGCGGTCCAGCACGCCGACCGCGGTGATCCGCTTGCCGTCCGCCGGGAGCTGTGGCAGAGTTTCCATATCGCGGACACTGTATCTCATTATTTGAGACAACCCGGAATGCGACCCGCGACGAGATCAACGCGACCCACGACGAGATTAGAGAGACGCGTGAGCGGACGCCTGTTCGACAAGGTATGGGACCGTCACCTCGTGGTCAGCCCCGAGGGGGAGCCGCCCCTGCTCTACATCGACCTGCACCTGGTGCACGAGGTCACCTCCCCGCAGGCCTTCGAGGGCCTGGAGCTGGCGGGCAGGGCCGTGCGCCGGCCGGACCTGACGCTGGCCACCATGGACCACGACGTGCCGACGGCCGGCCTGGACAAGCCCATCGCCGACCCGCTCGCCGCCGCGCAGATCTCCCGGCTGCGCGCCAACTGCGCGGCGCACGGCATCACGCTGCACGCCCTGGGCAGCATCGACCAGGGCATCGTGCACGTGATCGGGCCGCAGCTCGGCCTTACCCAGCCGGGCATGACGGTCGTCTGCGGCGACAGCCACACCTCCACCCACGGCGCGTTCGGCGCGCTGGCCTTCGGGATCGGCACCACCGAGGTGGAGCACGTGCTCGCGACCCAGACGCTGCGGCAGGTCAAGCCAGCCGCGATGTCCGTGACCGTGGAGGGCCAGCTCGGCGAGGAGGTCAGCGCCAAGGACCTCGTGCTCGGCATCGTCCGGGCGCTCGGTCCCGGCGGCGGCGTCGGGTCCGTCATCGAGTACCGCGGCGAGGCCATCCGAGCGCTGTCGATGGCGGGCCGGATGACGGTCTGCAACATGTCCATCGAGGGCGGCGCGCGGGCCGGCATGATCGCCCCGGACGACACCACCTTCGCGTACCTGGAGGGCCGCAGGCACAGCCCCCGCGGCAAGGACTGGGAGACGGCGCTCGACGACTGGCGCAGCCTGGTCACCGACGAGGGCGCCGAGTTCGACCACGACATCCGGATCGACGCCGCGTCGCTGCGCCCGGCCGTCACCTGGGGGACCACGCCCGCCCAGTCGGTCACGATCGACGACAAGGTTCCGGACCCCAGCTCGTTCGCCAGCCCGGCGCAGCAGCAGGCCGCGCAGCGCGCGCTCGCCTACATGGGCCTGGAGCCCGGCACGGCGATCAGGGACATCCCCGTCGACGTCGTCTTCATCGGCTCCTGCACCAACGGCCGCCTGCGGGACCTGCAGGTCGCGGCCGACGTGATCCGC
>JBEKFH010000107.1:0-12609 GCA_050013415.1 Streptosporangiaceae bacterium
CCGGGGCGGACGCCAGTGCCACCCGCAGCGGAATGAGCCGGGGCCACAGGTCGGGCAGGGCCGGCGAGATCAGCGTCAGCGTCCTGACCAGGTCCGGGCGGCGCCCTGCCACCCGGGTGCAGACGGCGCCGCCGAGTGAGTTCCCGACCAGGTGCACCGGCCAGCGATGCCGGGCCTCGATCAGGTCGATGACCGCCCTCGCCCTGGCGTCGATCGAGTAGTCACGATCGGCGGGCAGCGGGGAGTGCCCGAAGCCCGGCAGGTCGATCGCCTCGCCGGCCAGGGCCGGCGCCGCCGCGGGCCATCCGCCGGGCGCGGGCCGGCGCAGCAGGTCCATCAGGTCGGTCCAGTTGGTAGCGGACCCGCCGAGGCCGTGCACGAACAGCGCAGGCTCGCCGTCGTCCGCGGCGGCGGGCGCGGACCGGACGTACACCGCGCCGGAGGGGATCGGCACCAGCTCTCCCGGCCAGGCCGGAATCGGATCGGCCAGCCGCGAGCCAGCGGTCACCCCGGCAGGCCCAGGCACCGGACCGGAGCCAGCGACGGGCGCCTGCCCAGGCGCCGGCCCGGCGAAATCGGGCAGTGGCCGGACAGAGTCGGGCGCCGGCCCGGCGAAATCGGGCACGGGCCGGGCGCGGTCAGGCACTGGCCCTGCCACGCGAGCGGGGCCGCTCCGGCGGGGCGGCGACCGCCGTCGGGCCCGGCTTCTTCGCCGGGGCGGCCTTGCGGCGACGCGGCGCGGGCGGCCCGCCGTCCTCGCGATCCTCGCGGGCCGCGGCGATGCTCGCCCGCAGCGCATCCGCGAGGCTGACCGGCTCACTCGCCTCGTCGGGCTGGCCGACTGGCTGCAGCACGTCGCGGCCCTCGGCCTTCGCCTCGACCACTTCCGCGAGCGCCTCTCGGTAGCCGTCGTGGTGGGCGGAAGGATCGAACTCCTCCGTCATCGACTCGATCAGCGAGGCCGCCATCTTCAGCTCCTGCGAGCGCACGTCGATGTCCTGCTCAAGGAACGGGAAATCCGGCGTGCGGACCTCATCGGGCCACAGCAGCGTCTCCAGCACGAGCAGCCCGTCCCTGGCGCGCAGCGCGGCGAGCGACTCTCGCTGGCGCAGGGCCACCAGGACAACGGCCACTTTGCCGGACCGCTCCAGGGCGTCGCGCAGCAGCACGTAGGCGCGCGCGCCGGTCTTTTCCGGCTCGATGAAGTAACTGCGGGAGAACAGGATCGGATCGATCTGGTCTTCCGGCGTGAAATGCAGCACCTCGATGCTCCGCGTGGTCGGCAGCGGCAGGTCGGCCATGTCCTCCTCGGTCAGCACGATCATCTCGCCTGTCGGCAGCTCGAAGCCCTTGGCTACGTCCTCGTAGGCCACCTCGGCGCCGTCGATGGAGCACACCCGGCGGAACCGGATCCGGCCGCCGTCGGTCCGGTGGACCTGACGGAATGCGATGTCCTTCTGCTCGGTCGCGGCGTAGAGCTTCACCGGGATCATGATCAGGCCGAAGGAGATCGCGCCCTTCCACATGCTGTGCATGATGTCTCCCTACCCCCATGCCTGATCTTTCCCTACCCCGGCGCAGCGGGTACTGATGCCAGCGGGTACTGATGCCAGCGGGACTGATGCCAGCGGGTACTGGTACCAGCGGTGCAGCGGGTACTGATACCAGCAGTGTTGTCCGAATTCTGCTCACCGGCAACGTGTTCGATGTCTCTTAGCTGCGGCGATGAGCTGCCGTGTCGGCGGAACATCAAGCGGCGGCACGGCCGGCGAGCCTTAGGATGACAGCTGACTGCCAGCAGGCACCGAACACATCCGGAGAAACTCGTGAGCGCGACGCGGCACGCCCGGCCGGCCAGCACGCGGCTGCCACGACCCGCCCGGCGCCGCCAGCTACTCGGGGCCGCACAAGAGATCTTCGTCGCCCAGGGATATCACGCCGCCGCCATGGACGACATCGCCGATCGGGCCGGGGTCAGCAAGCCAGTGCTGTACCAGCACTTCCCCGGCAAGCTTGAGCTTTATCTGGCGCTGCTCGACGAGAGCGCCGACGAACTGGTCGCGATTGTCCGGGAGGCGCTGTCGTCATCCAGCGACAATTCCGAACGGGTGCCGGCCACCTTCCGTGCGTTTTTCGACTATGTGGGGACGAGCGGGGAGGCGTTCCGGCTGGTCTTCGAGTCCGACCTGAGCAACGAGCCGCTGGTGCGCGCCCGGCTGGAGCGGACCATGGGAGAATGCGCGGAAATGGTCAGCCAGTTCATCCGCGAGGACGCCGGGCTCGGCGATGGCGAGGCCCACCTGCTCGGCATGGCGCTCGTCGGAATGGCCCAGGTCAGCTCCAGGTACTGGCTCAGCACCGATCGCGCCATCCCCCAGGACGCGGCAGAGCAGCTGCTGTCGCGGCTCGCCTGGAGAGGCATTAGCGGCTGGCCGATGACGACCGGCTGACGCTTTTCGCTCGCGGCGTAGCGCCGGGTGAGCCCGGCTGGCCGCTAGCGGTCAGGCTCCGGGTTAGCCTCGAACGAAGCGAGAGGAGTGCCGTGGAAGTCAAGATCGGAATACAGTCCGTGCCGCGTGAGCTGGTGATCGAGACCAGCACCTCGTATGAGGAGATCAAGGTCGCGCTGGCCGCCGCCGTGGAGGATGGCGGCGTGTTCATCCTGCCGTCCGAGAAGGGCGGCACGGTCCTAGTGCCCGCGGACAAGATCGCTTACGTCGAGTTTGGCGCCACCGAGGCGCGCCGCGTCGGGTTCGGCTGACCAGCAGGCCCTCCTGCGGGTTCGCCAGCCGCCTGTCGTCAGCCCGGCTCGCGGTCGTTCGGCCAGCATCCGGCACCGGGCCAGCCGGCCACGGTGCCGCTTTTGCTAGACTGTGGCGTAATCCGCCGCAGGAATGCGGCAACCCCCCGCTGTTCCGCCGCAGGAATGCGGCAAACCCCCGCTGTGTTGTTACTAAAGGTAAGGCGCGGCTATCGCCGAGAGCCGAGGCCACCCGAGAGCCGAGGCGGACCCGAGCGCCGCGCCGGACATCTTTTTCGCGGGCGCGCGGCCATGCCGCGCGTTGAGACCGGACGGGCGCGCCCCGGCCGGGGAAGTGAACGCTGAGCCCGCGACGAACGCCGCCTGGCGCAACCGCGCCGGGCGGGACCGCGGGCCACTGATGGAGGCTGGAAGCCCTGACTACGCAGACCATGCAAAGCGCGCCGGAGGATCAGCCCGCGATGCCGGACACCACGAATGGCCATCCGGCGGCTGGCCTTTCGCCGGATGACTTCCCGGCGGCTGACTTTCCGGCGGACCTGCCGCTCACCGAGCTGACCCCGACGCAAGCGCAGCCCGCGGGTATCACGTTCCGCGAACTCGGAGTCGCCGAGAAGATCTGCCAGGCGCTGGCAGACGCCGGAATCGTGACGGCCTTCCCGATCCAGGAGCTCGCGCTGCCGATCGCGCTCGGCGGTCAGGACATCATCGGCCAGGCCAGGACGGGTACGGGAAAGACCCTTGCGTTCGGCATCCCGCTTATCGAGCGACTTGACGGAGTCCCTGGCCGCAAGCCTGCCGCCCCCCGCGCGCTGGTCGTCGTACCCACCAGGGAGCTGGCGATCCAGGTCGCCGACGACCTGCGGACGGCCGCATCCCGCAGCGACGTCAACGTGGTGACTCTCTACGGCGGACGCGCCTACGAGCCGCAGATCGAGGCGCTGGCCACGGTTGACATCGTGGTCGGCACGCCTGGCCGGCTACTGGACCTGGCCCGTAATCATCTGGACCTGTCGCAGGTCAGCGCGCTAGTGCTGGACGAGGCCGACAAGATGCTCGATCTCGGCTTCCTGCCCGACGTCGAGCGCATCCTGAGGCTCACCCCCAGCGAGCGGCAGACGATGCTGTTCTCGGCCACCATGCCCGGCGAGGTGGTCACGCTGGCCCGCCGGCATCTTCGCCAGGCGACGCACGTGCGGGCCGAGCAGCACGACGCGACATCGCTGGTTCCCAGCACCGAGCAGCATGTGTTCCGCGCGCACCAGATGGACAAGGCGGAAGTGCTTGTCCGGGTGCTGCAGGCTGAGGGCCGCGGCCTCACGATCGTGTTCTGCCGGACCAAGCGCACGTGCGATCAGGTGGCGGTCACGCTGACCCAGCGAGGCTTCGCCGCCGCTGCCGTGCACGGTGATCTCGGGCAGGGCCAGCGCGAGCGCGCCATGCGGGCGTTCCGGAGCGGCAAGGTCGACGTGCTCGTCGCCACCGACGTGGCGGCCCGCGGTCTCGATGTCGATGACGTCACCCACGTGGTGAACTACGAGTGCCCCGAAGACGACATGGCCTACCTGCATCGCATCGGGCGCACCGGCCGGGCCGGCCGGGCCGGCGTGGCCGTCACCTTCGTGGACTGGCGCGACATGCAGCGCTGGACGCTGATCAACGACGCGCTCAGCCTCGGCCACCCCGATCCGCCGGAGACTTACTCCACCTCCGAGCACCTTTTCGCGGAGCTTGGCATACCGCCGACAGCCGGCGCAGTCTTGCCCCGTGCGCTGCGCGGCAGGCTCGGCCTGCAGGCCGAGGATCTTGAGGACATCGGGGAGACCGGCCGGATCCGCTCCTCGGCAGCCCGCGGCACGGCCGCCGATGGCAGGGGCAACGGCAGCCGGAGCGACGGCGGCGCTCCCGGCGGTGGCCGGAGCGACGGCGGTGGCCGCAGGGGCAGGGGCGAAAGCGGCAGGGGCGCCGACGGCCACGGCCGGGCGGGCGGCGCCGCTGACAACGCGGGTTCCCCGGACCGCGACGCCGGACGACGCGGCCGGATCCGCCGCCGGACCAGGTCAGGGACACCGATTCCGGCTGGCGAGGCGGGCCAGGCGGCCGGGCCGGTGACCCCGTCAGCCCGCACGGCGTCAGCGCACGCGGCGCCACCAGGCGAGGGCCAGCAGACGACCACCACCCGCCGGCGGCGCGGCCAGCGCGGTCGCAAGCCCCGCGGGGCGGGCCAGCCTGGTGCCGCCAGCGGCGTCGGCGCCGCAGCCCCAGATCCGGCCCGGGCTGCCGGCTCGGCCGGCCCCGCAGCCCGGTAAGAACCGAGCCTGCGGTGCCCGCCAGGGAAGCTTCCATGAAATCTCGCGGCGGGCTCCGGCAGCCCCGCAGCCCGGTAAGAACCGAGCCTGCGATGCCCGCGCTAAAGAATCTCCCAGCAAATCTCCAAGATATGGACGATTTATGCTGAGTCTCGCTGGGTAAGCTGGCACCCCGTGAGTACACCGAGGACTCTCGAACTGCCCGATCGGGTGCGTCGAGTCACAGTCCAGACCGGCCGCGGGGAATTCGCGGCCCTTGAGGCAATGCCCGGCAGCGGCGTCTGCGAGCGACGCCCTGCCCTGCTGGTCCCTGGCTACACCGGCAGCAAGGAAGATTTCCTTGCGGTGCTCCAGCCCCTCGCGGTGGCAGGCCGCCGGGTGCTGGCGATCGACATGCGCGGCCAGTACGAGACGCCGGGTGCCGCCGACCATCGTCATTACCAGCCAGACGCGCTCGCCGCCGACGTGGCCGGCATTGCGACGGCAATCAGCCAGGACGGCCAGGGCGTGCACCTGCTGGGTCATTCCCTCGGCGGCCTCATCACGCGCCAGGTGGTGCTGGCGCAGACGGCGCCGATCACCTCACTGACCTTCCTGGGCTCCGGGCCTGGCAGCCTGAACGGCCCCCGGGCGGCCGCCTTGCGGGCGACGCTGGCGGATCTGGACAAAGCCGGGCCAGCCCACCGCAGTGAGCGGATCAGCCAGCTATGGGACACCGAGTTTGGACCGCAGGCCATCGCCGATGGCGTGCCGCCGCACATCGTCGCGTTCCTGCGCGAGCGCATGCTGCGCAGTGCTCCCGAGGGCCTGGTCGCCATGGGGCGCTACCTGCTGCACTGCCCCGACCAGACCGCGGCGCTCGCCGCGCTGGCCGCCGTGGCGATCCTGGTCCTGTACGGCGAGAACGACGACGCCTGGGCGCCCTCGGCGCAGGAACGCATGGCCAGGCGGCTCGGCGCCGAGCGGGTCTGCATCCCGGCCGCCGCGCATTCCCCCGCGATCGAGGCGCCAGAAACGACGGCGGGCACGCTCACCTCGTTCTGGAACGCGGCCGAGGGAAGCGAGCGGCGGCGCAAGGCCGCCGTTCAGGGCGCGGCCCCGGCAGGCCGGGGCTCGCCGGCCGCTGAGTTATCCGGCGCGGGCCCAGCGGCCACGGAGTTATCCGGCGAAGGCTCGCCGGCCGCTGAGTTATCCGGCGTTATCCGGCGCGGGCTCGCCGCCGACTGGGTTATCCGGCGCGGAGGCAGCGGTCACTGAGCCAGCCGACGCGGGGCCGCCGGCCGCCAGCGTCACCTCGTCTGCCGGCGCGGCGGGCGCCAGCGCATCCCAGGGACGGCGCGGCTCGGCCGCCAGCATGCCCTCCGGGCAGTGCGCCCGGTAATCGCACCAGCCGCACCAGGCGCCCGGCCGCGGCGGGAATGCCTCGTCATACCGGTCGGGCGGCAGCCCGCTTCGGTACCGCTGGTCCGCCGCCGCGCACTCGGCCGCGATGTCCTCGGCCCGGCGCAGCTGCCGGTCCAGTGACGCCGCGGTGTGCTCCCAGGCGAGCACCTGGCCGGTCGGCAGGTGATGCAACTCGACCCGGCGGCAGGGCCGCCGCAGTACCCGCCCGGCGGCCAGCGCGTACAGCGCGAGCGGCATCGAGGTCCGTGCGTCATCGACGCTCAGCAGGTGCCTGCCGGTTTTGTAGTCCACCACGACGAGCTCGCTGGCCTCGTCCCCGGCGGCCCGCCGCAGGTCCAGCCGGTCGATCCGGCCGGACAGCGCGATCAGGTCCGTGCGGGTCGCCACCACCCGCTCCACGCCGGCCGGCTCGTCCGCCGGGTCCAGCCGCGCCACGTAGGCCCGTACCATCTGGCTGGCCCGCGCCCGGTACTCGGCGGATTGCGCCGGGTCGGCGAAGCCGTCGGTGAGCCAGCCGCGCTCCAGCAGGTCAGCAGCGGCGGCTGCGCTCCGCTCCGCCAGCGGCAGCCGCCACCAGCCGGCCAGCGCGTTGTGCACGCTGGCGCCGAGGCTGTTGTGCGCCCAGGGCGGTCCCTTTCCGGGCGGCGGCCGGTCCAGGTAGCTCATCCGGTACCGGCGCGGGCAGTCCAGCCATGCGGCGAGCCTGGTCGGGGTGCACGCGTAAAGCCGCCGCGGCATCCCCTCGAAGCCGAGCTGCTCCACCAGCGGTCAGTTCTGGCCGTCGGAAACCGAGGCCGGGCCTGCCGCGATCCACGAGTCGAAGTTCTTCTCCGCGACCGCGACCGTGAATTCCTTGCCGTGCCCGGGCAGCACCCTGGTGCCGCTCGGCAGCGTCAGCACGTGCTCGCCGATGGCGCTGATCTGGAGCGAGAAGCTGGAGAAGCCATCCTCACTGGTGACCAGCCCGTCCGCGGCCAGCACGTCGCCGCACATGACCGCCGCCAGGTCCTCGCAGTACAGGCAGACCGAGCCGGAGCTGTGCCCGGGGGCGTGGATTACCTCAAGCGCGACACCGGCGACCTCGAAGATGCCGCCGTCTTCCATCTCAATCTCCGGGTCCGTCTTCCCGTGCACCTCACGCCAGGACAGCCGGTCGGCGGGATGCAGCGCGATCGGCGCCTCGTCCCGCTCGGCCACCGCCGGCGCGGCGGTGGCGTGACCGGCGTGGCCGTGGGTGCAGATCACCGCGATGATCTCCCGGTCGCCCACCTTGGCGAGCACCGCCGCCGCGTCGGTGCCGGGGTCGACGACGATGACCTCCTCGTCGTCAC
Source organism: Streptosporangiaceae bacterium (assembly GCA_050013415.1). Lineage (GTDB taxonomy): Bacteria > Actinomycetota > Actinomycetes > Streptosporangiales > Streptosporangiaceae > Palsa-506. The sequence continues at coordinate 7,806 of JBEKFH010000107.1, forward strand.
CCACGATCCAGGTGTTCACTGCCGAGACAACCTGATCAATCCGGGCATTCATGCCGGCCTGCCTTTCCCCGGGTCATGCCAGAGCGGGTTCACCGCCCGCTCACTGGTGCGGCCCCCGTGGCCTGCGTGACCAGCCGCTCATACGCCTGACGCGCGATCGTATCGCAGCCGATCCGGTAGCCGGTCGATGCCCCGTGATCGTCACTGCCGCCCGACGCGACCAGTCCGAGCTTCGCGGCGAGAGTGGACAGATGGATCCGTTCGGCATGATCGTGTGCCGGATGCGCGACCTCGATGCCTGCCAGCCCGGCCGCCGCCAGCCGGGTGATCTGCTCGTCCGGCATCAGCCAGCCGCGGGCCGCCGCCCGCGGGTGCGCAAGCACCGCCACCCCGCCGGCCGCGCGGATGAGGGCGATCGCCGCCGCCGGGTCTGGCGCGTACCGGTGCACCTGGGCGCGCCCGCCAGCGCCGATCCACTCCGGGCCGAACGCCTCGTCCAGCGACCCGACCACCCCCGCCGCCACCAGCGCCCTGGCGACATGCGGCCTGCCCACCACGCCGCCGCCGGCGATCGAGCTGACCTGCTCCCAGGTGACCGGGGCGCCGAGCTCGGCCAGCCGGGCGACCATCGCGCGGGCCCTGGCTGAGCGGTGCTCGCGGATCCTCGCGCATTCCGCGGCGAGGTCCGCGTCAGCCGGGTCGAACAGGTAGCCGAGCAGGTGCACGCTGTGACCCGCCAGGCGGCAGGACATCTCGATCCCCGGCACCAGCGTCAGCCCGGGCGGCAGCGCCCTCCGCGCCTCGCCGTGCCCGCTGACCGTGTCATGATCGGTCAGCGCGATCACGTCCAGCCCGGCCGCGGCCGCGCGCACCATCACCTGCGCCGGCGGGCAGGTACCGTCCGATGCGGTGCTGTGGCAGTGCAGGTCGGCGCGCACCTACCGGAGACTAGCCGGGCAGGTGCGGGGACATGACGCCGTAGGGCAGGTCGGGAACCGTGCCGCCGTCGCGGAGGTCACGCAGCGTAAGCGGCTCCACCAGCAGCATCCCGGCCGTGTCCGGCCACATCACCAGCCAGAGCCAGCTGGCCATGACCTCGCCGGCGAACGCCGCCCGGTTCGGCGCCTCCACGTGCCACAGCGGGAAGTCATGATGACCGAACTGAACGGACGCGTCCACTGGCCCCGCGGCGAAGTCGCGCCCCGGGTCGGGCCCGTCCAGGCCGGCGAACCTGGCGCCAAGGCCCACCCCGAGCTCCTCGGCAATGATCAGCATCTCACCCTGGCCGCCCACCGGATTCGGCCCGGTCAGCGCGACCACGCAGCCCCGGGAACCAGTGCGCTCGTCCCCGGCGGCGGCAAATCCGGTGACCAGCCATCCTGGCGGGAGCGGCCAGGGCAGCCAGACCGGGACGGCTGCACCGCGCAGCACGCCGGACAGTCCCTCCCGGGACGGGCCGTAGGCGGGCCGCAGCGGATCGACCTCGCCATGCAGGCCGCATCGCCAGCCGCCGGATGACTCGCTGGGCGCGTGCACCGGGCCGGCACAGCGGGGACAGGTGGGCTGGCTTCTCATGACTACCGACAGTTACTGCTCAATTCGATTACGTCAAGTACCGGGTTCGTCCGTCGTTCCAGGTCATGGCGGTCCATCAGGGTCCGTGACACATCGCCGCGCACACGGGCCAGGCGGGATACTGGAACCCATGACCGTGCGGAGAATCCCGTGCGTGGGAGCTGTGATCAAGGACGAGGCCGGGCGGCTGCTGCTGATAAAGCGCGGTCACGAACCCGCCGCGGGCCTGTGGTCGATCCCGGGCGGCCGGATCGAGGCCGGCGAGTCCGACGTCGGCGCCCTGGTCCGGGAGGTTCGCGAGGAGACCGGGCTGGTGGTTGCCGTGGGCCGGCTGCTCGGCGCCGTCGAGCGCCCCGGCCTGGCCGGCGCAGTGCTCGACATCCGGGATTATGTCGCGGTGCCGGCCGGCGGCGAGCTGATGGCAGCCGACGACGCCGCCGACGCGTGCTGGGCGGACCCGGAGCTGATCGCGCTGATGGAGTCCAGGGGCGAGCTGACCAGCGGGCTGACCGAGGCGCTGGCTGGCTGGGGGGTGCTGCCCCAGCGCCCCGGCCTCGGTGCGGTGCCGGACGCGGCCGGGCTGCCGTCGCGGCGCGCGGGCCGGGTCATCGTGCTCGACCCGGGCGATCGCGTCCTGCTGCTGCGATATGACGACGACCCGCCCGACGGACGGTACTGGGCCACTCCCGGCGGAGGCTTGAACCCGGGCGAGTCCTCTGCGGCCGCGGCGAGCCGGGAGCTCACGGAGGAGACCGGCTGGGACGACGTGGTCCTGCTGGGCGAGATTCACCGGAACGTGCGGACGCTGCGGCACGAGGGCCGGATCATCCGGCAGCAAGAGTGCCTGTTCCTGGCGCGCATCGATGTGCCCTGCCGCGAGCTGGGGGATGTGGCCGCGATGCACGCCGCCGATGGCATCGCTGCGTGGCGATGGTGGACGCTAGCGGAACTGGACACCACAACGGAGGTCGTCTGGCCCGCCGGGCTCGCCGGGCTGATCCGCGGCGCGCTCCGCCGAGCTGACTAGCCAGAATATCCCTGCCGGGACGGGGCCCGATCCCTGCCGGGGACAGGGCCCGCCGCTCGGCTCTACGGCTTGATGGTGATGGTCAGCGTGCCGCTGCCGGGCATTGCCGGGGATTGCGGCTGTCATGCTCGCGGCGGCCGCGTGCTCCACGGCCGCGCGTCCCGCTGCCGCACGTCCCGCGTCAGCTGCGCAGGCCGCGGTGCGGCCTTACCTGCTGCGGTTCCATACCGGCAGCCAGATCGCCAGCACCGTCCCCGCAAACGGTGACGTCAACCCCTACGGGATCACGGTCGTGCCGCAGACGACGGGCGGGCTGGTCCGCGGTGACGTCCTGGTGAGCAATTTCAACGACAGGGCCAACGTGCAGGGCACCGGGACCACCATCGTCGAGATTTCCCCCGACGGGACGGTAAAGCCGTTCGCCCGCCTGGGCGCGCTGCCGTCGGCGGATCAGTGCCCGGGCGGGGTCGGGCTGACCACCGGGCTGGAGGTGCTGCCGGGCGGCTGGGTGGTCGCCGGCAGCCTGCCCACGGCCAGCGGCGGCGCCCTGCCTGCAATGAACCCGGCCGGCTGCCTCATCGTGCTGAACAACCACGGGACGCCCGCGGCGACCTGGGTGAACCAGGACATCAACGGGCCATGGGACATGACCATGCGGGCCGGGCCCGGCCATGCCGAGTTGTTCCTTTCGGACGTGCTCAGCCGGGCGGGCGGCCCGGACTCGGTACCGCCTCCATCGGGGCTGTGCGACGTCGTGCGCCTCGACGTCTCGCTCGCCCCGGGAACCGCGCCCCGGATGACGGGCGTGACCGTAGTGGGCAGCGGATTCCCCTGGCAGCAGAACAAGGCAGCGCTCATCCAGGGACCGACCGGCCTGGCCCTCGGGCGCGACGGGACTCTCTACGTCGTCTCGACCATCGGCAACAGCATCACGGCCATCCCCGGTGCGGTCACAAGGAAATCGCCGGCCAAGCCCGGCAGCGGAGTCCTGACCAGCGGCGGAGCGCTCGACGGCCCGCTCGGCCTGACCCTCGCCCCGGGCGGTGACCTGATCGCGGTCAACGGCAATAACGGCAACGCGGTCGAGATCACCCCCGGCGGCCGCCAGGTCGCGACCGTGACCCTGGTTCAGCACGGAGCCGGTGACCTCTTCGGGGTAACCACGCCGGCCGACGGCCAGGGCCTGCTGTTCGTCAACGACGGCACCAACGCGCTCGACCTGCTCAGCGCCTGACAGGATCCGCGCGACCCGGTGCACTTCGACGTCGTGGCCGTGTCCGGGGCGAACCGGATTTGATTATCTGACAGATGAAGCCTCTTCGTGCTGATTACTTAACGCTGATTGCCAGTTCGACCTTCTTACGACACAGTTGCGACCATGAAACGGGCGTCCCGGAACCTGCCGGTCATCGCTTTCGATGAGGCCGGGCTCGGCGAGCGCCCCAGCCGGGCGGTCGCCGCTGGACGCGCTCGATTGATCATCCGCGGCGTCTACACGACCGATCTCACAACGCCGCTGAAGCGGCTGGGAAATACCTCATCTTGCCGGCCGACCTCACTCCATAGCGGCGGCTTGCCCAGTCACTAATTCTGACGCTCAACGCTGGCGAGCGCCTCTGCGGCGAACCGCGGCTCAGCCGGATGCGGTCACTTCGTGCCACAGGCCGCCGTTCAAGTTGAGCTTGTTGCCGCGGGCCTGACCGGGCGCGGTGTCGCCGATATAGGTGTACAGCGGGTGACCGTCGTAGGTCGCCTGGACCGAACCGCCGGGCCGCCTGATCGTCCCGAGCCTGCCGGTCACGCCGGGCCCGGCGGTCACCGGTCCCTTCACCGGCGGCCAGTACGCGGCGCACGACCCGGTGCACTTCGACGTCGTCGCCGTGTCCGGCGCGAACCAGTACAGCGTGAATCCCTTCGCATTGGCCAGCACGGTCACGCCGGCGACCGGCACGGCCTTCAGGGCGCCGCCGGCGGCAGGCGTCCCTTGGCCGCCCGCGGCCGCGGCGAAGACGCCCAGCAGCACCAGGGCGGCGGCGGACACGCCGGTGATCGCCGCGCGGGCACCCGGAATGCCCGCCTGCAGCCGGGCTGGCAGCGACGCGACGCGCAGGGCGGCTGGACTGGCCGGCGGGCGGCCCGCAGCCGGGACCGCCGCGAGGGCAGCCAGCGCCGCAAAAGCGGCGATCTCGATCACCCCGGCGG
>JBEKFH010000108.1:0-12581 GCA_050013415.1 Streptosporangiaceae bacterium
GGCGGTCATGCACGGCCGGCTCCCGCCGGAGCAGAAGGACCGCGTGATGCTGGCCTTCGCCGCGGGCTCGGTCGACGTCCTGGTGACGACCACCGTGGTCGAGGTGGGCGTGGACGTGCCGAACGCCACCACCATGGTGATCATGGACGCCGACCGGTTCGGCGTCTCCCAGCTGCACCAGCTGCGCGGCCGGGTCGGCCGGGGCAGCTACGAGGGCCTGTGCCTGCTGGTGACCGAGGCGGAGGCGGGCAGCCCCTCGCGGCAGCGGCTGGACGCGGTCGCGGCGACCCTGGACGGGTTCAAGCTGTCCAGGCTCGACCTGGAGCAGCGCAGGGAGGGCGACGTGCTCGGCGCTGCCCAGGCCGGCCGCCGCTCCAGCCTCAAGCTGCTGACCCTGCTGGCCGACGAGAAGCTGATCGGCCATGCCCGCCGGGCGGCCACGGACCTGGTGGACGCCGATCCGGCACTGGCCGGCCAGCCGGCACTCGCGGCCGCGGTCGGCGCGCTGCTGGATCCGGAGCGCGCGGAGTTCCTGGAGAAGGCCTGAGGCGAGCGGCCAGATGACGCGCATCATCGCCGGCACGGCGGGCGGCCGGCGGCTCGCCGTCCCGGCGGGCCAGGGCACCAGGCCGACCAGCGACCGCGCCCGTGAGGGACTTTTCTCCACCGTCACGGCGATCCGCGGCACGCTGCGCGGCGCGACGGTGCTCGACCTGTATGCCGGGTCTGGCGCGGTCGGCCTGGAGGCGCTATCCCGCGGTGCGTCCGACGCGCTGCTTGTCGAGGCGGACCGGCGCGCGATCGGGGTGATCCGCGGCAACATCGCGTTGGTCGGCCTGCCGGGCGCCCGGGTGCTGGCCGACCGGGTGGAGCGCGCGCTGGCCCGCGGGCCCGGCGCCGATCAGCCGCGTGATCTCGTCTTCGCCGACCCGCCGTACGCGATGCCCGACGCGGACCTGACGGCGGTGCTTTCCGTGCTGCTTGCCCGCCCCTGGCTGGCGCCGGCCGCTGTCGTCGCGGTGGAACGCGCCACCAGGTCCGGGCCGCCGCAGTGGCCGGCCGGCCTCACGGCGGACCGGGCCAGGCGATACGGGGAGGCGACCGTCTGGTACGGTCGCGCCGCGAGCCCGGTGCCGGCCGGGGCGCCGGCCGAGCTGCCGTGACGAAGGGCGGTAATCCTGGTGCGTCGCGTCGTCTGCCCTGGCTCGTTCGATCCGGTGACCAACGGGCATCTCGACATCATCAGCCGGGCTGCCTCGCTGCAGGATGAGGTCGTCGTCGCGGTCGGGGCCAACCTCGCCAAGAACGGGCTGTTCTCGGTCAGCGAGCGGATCGAGATGCTCGGCGAGGTGCTGGCCGGCTACGCCAATGTCCGGGTGGACACGTTCGACGGCCTGCTGGTGGATTTCTGCCGGGCCAACGACATATCGGCGATCGTGAAGGGCCTTCGCGCGGTCAGCGATTTCGAGTACGAGATGACCATGGCGCAGATGAACTACAGCCTGGCGGGCATCGAGACACTCTTCATGACGACCAACCCCTTGTATTCGTTCCTGCGCTCTTCTCTCGTCCGCGAAATCGCCAAGTACGGCGGTGACGTCAGCGGCCTGGTGCCCGCGCCCGTGCTCAGCCGCCTGATCGCGCGCGGCCCGTGGGCCTGACGGCCGCCGGGCCGGCCGGCGTAAGCCCCGTGACAGGGGCGTGACTGGGGCGCCGGACGCTGGGCCGGGCGCCAAGTTGGGGTTTCCGCTGACCGCCCGGTAGGCTGACCGCCGACATCAGTTGTGACCACGCCTTTATTTGCCATGCCATACATCAGCAGGAAACACGTGAAGCGCCTCGATCCTCGCGGGCCGCTTGTCTTCGATACGCGGACACTCGGTCCTGGTTTGGCGCGCGTCGAGGACCGCACGGTCCCGGCTCCGCCCGGCCTGGGCGTGGAGCTCGTCAGCATTCCCGCGGGGGCCGGCCTCCTGCTGCACGTCCAGCTTGAGGGCGTGGTGGAGGGAACGCTCGTGACGGCCACGGCCAGGGCGCCGCTGGCCGCGGAATGCGCGCGGTGCCTGGATCCGTTCACCTCCGCGACCGAGGTGCGGCTGCAGGAGCTGTTCGCTTACGAGGCGGGCAGCGCGGACGCCGACAGCTACCTGCAGGACGGCGACCTGCTTGACCTTGAGCCTGCCCTGCGGGACGCGCTAGTACTCGCGCTGCCGCTGGCGCCGCTATGCTCGGGCGACTGCCCGGGGCTCTGCGTGGAGTGCGGCATCAGGCTGGCGGACGCCGGCCCGGGACATGGCCATGCCGCCGAGGGCGCGCAGCAGCGCGGCGGGCCCATGCCGGACGGCATTCCCGTGCCGGAGCTAAGAAACGTGCCGGAGCTAGGAAAGGAGCGCTGAGGTGGCTGTCCCGAAGCGGAAAATGTCACGCAGCAACACGAGGTCGCGCAGGTCGCAGTGGAAGGCCACGGCGCCCGCGCTCGTGAGCTGCCCGCAGTGCCGTGACCCCAAGCTGCCCCACGTGGCGTGCCCCACGTGCGGCACGTACAACCGGCGTCAGGTGATCACTCCTTCCTGAGCCGGCCGGACTCGCCGGGCTTCCGGAACCCGCGCTTCCGGGACCCGCCCGCGCGGGAAGCCCGCCGCGGGAAGGAGGACAGCGTGAGTGGCGCGCAACGCGATGGCCAGGCCGCGGAGTCTGACAGCGCTGAGCTGCTGACCGCCCTGAACGTGCGGCTCAGCGCGGACATGCTAAAGCGCGCCCTGACGCACCGGTCCTTCGCCTACGAGAACGGCGGGCTGCCCACCAACGAGCGGATGGAGTTTCTCGGCGACTCCGTGCTCAGCCTCATCGTCACCGACGCGCTCTTCCGCGACTTCCCTGACCTGCCCGAGGGCCATCTCGCGAAGCTGCGTGCCGCGGTCGTCAACATGAACGCGCTGGCCGCCGTGGCCCGCGGCCTCCATCTGGGCGACTACATCTATCTCGGCAAGGGCGAGGAAGGCACCGGCGGCCGGGACAAGTCCTCGATCCTCGCGGACACGCTGGAGGCAGTGATCGGCGCGGTCTATCTCGACTGCGGCCTGCCGGCCGCGGACGCGCTCGTGCACCGGCTCTTCGACCCGGTGATCGCCCGCTCGGCCAGGCTGGGCGCCGCCCTCGACTGGAAAACGTCGCTGCAGGAGCTCACCGCGGCGGAGATGCTCGGGGTTCCTGAGTATCACGTCGAGGAGAGCGGGCCCGATCACCAGAAGTCGTTCCGGGCCTCGGTCCGGATCGGCGGGCGCAGCTACGGATCGGGTGAAGGGCGCTCCAAGAAGGAGGCCGAGCAGCAGGCCGCCGAGGCGGCCTGGAACCTGATCAGCGAGGAGTCCTTCGCCGCCGGACCGGGTGCCGTTGACGGGGACGGTGATGGCGATGGCGATGGCCGGCGGGACTAGCTCGGGACGGGCCGGTGCCCGAGCTTCCTGAGGTCGAAATCGTCCGGCGCGGCCTGCAGCGGTACCTGGCCGGCCGCACCGTCGACTCTGTTGAGCTGCTCCATCCGCGAGCCACCCGGCGGCACCTGCCGGGGCCCGATGACTTCGCCTCGGCCATCCGGGGGCGCGTGATCACCGGCGCGCGCAGGCGCGGGAAGTATCTCTGGCTGCCGGTCGGGGATGACGCGGTGCTCGCCCACCTGGGCATGAGCGGCCAGTTGCTGGTCGGTGATCGTGGCCGGCCGCTCTCACCGCACGTGCGGGCCAGGTTCACTTTCCGTGACGCCGGTCCCGACCTGCGGTTCACCGACCAGCGCACCTTCGGTCACCTGGCCTTCGCGCCGGGCGGAGCCACGCTGCCCCCGGCCATCTCGCACATTGCGCCGGACCCGCTCGACGAGACGGAGTTCGACCTGACGGCGCTCACCGCCAGGATCCGGGCACGCCGCACCGGCATCAAGCGCGCGCTGCTCGATCAGTCGCTGGTCAGCGGGATCGGCAACATCTATGCGGACGAGGCGCTCTGGCGCGCGCGGCTGCACTGGGCGCGCCCGTCGGAGACGCTCACGCGCCGCGAAATCAGCCGCCTGTTCGCCGAGGTCACGCAGGTCTTCACCGACGCCCTCGACGCCGGCGGCACGTCATTTGACGCGCTCTACGTGAACGTGAACGGGCAGAGCGGGTACTTCGAGCGGGCGCTGGCCGTGTACGGCAGGGCCGGCCAGCCCTGCCGCCGGTGCGGTGCCCCGGTGCGGCGCGATCCCTTCATGAACAGGTCGTCCTACAGCTGCCCGAGGTGCCAGCCCCGGCCACGGCGGCCCCACTGGTGAGGAACCGCCGGCGGCTGTCCCCCGCGGCGGCTATCCCCGCCGGCCGGGAACCGCCGGCCGGGAACTGCCGGCGGACAACTTCCGGCGGGGACAACCGCTGGCCGAGACGCGCCTGGCACCAGCCGATCGGTGAGCGCCCGACGGGACTGGCGGAAGCGACCGGGGGAGGCTGCGGCGTGGGCTAAGATGACGTGGAGATTTTCTTCAACCCAGGAAGGGCATCCGGGGGCCGGCGGCGTGACCTGCGCCTTCTGGCAACTTGACCGGATACTCTCACGGTGGGACCATGGATGCGTTACCCGCGCGCCACGCCGCGCGATTTACGCGTCAATGCGTGCGCGCCCACTCTGGTCACTCAGTGTGGAGGACCTTTTACAATGGCGAAGGCTATACTCGGCCACGTCGGCGGCCCGGATCCGCGCATGGTTTCTGAGATGCGCCGCCTTCAGCAACGTGTTCGTGACCTGGAGGCTGCGCTGAACAGACTTCAGGAAGAGAACGACGCGCTCGCGGCGGAACTGAACCATGACCTGCTGATTCCTGTTCGCGAGCCTGCGCTCACCTAGCGGATGGCGGCTGCCCGCCAGTTAGCCCGGCGAGTTCCGCCAGCCGGCGAGCACTGCCAGCCGGCGAGCACTGCCAGCCGGCGAGCACTGCCAGCCGGCGAGCAGCGGGGGCGCCCCCCATCGGGCGGTCCCGCCGCACTCCGCCGCCCGGGAAACCCGGTCGGCCGGAGGAAGCCCGCTTATTTCCGCGGGACGTGACAAAAGTGCCGAGGCCGGCTTCCGTCGTGCCGCGAATCACCGGGCCGGAGCGCTGCTCGCGGTATGGTGCGGAAAGGCTGGCCAGTCCCGGGCGGCCCCGACGGGAACCTGCATCCCAGCGCGATCCTTCATCCCAGCGCGGGGTTGCCGCCCTGACGGGGGACGACGCCGCTCGTGATCACCGCACCGGCAGGGCGGCGGAGCAGGAGGAACCCGCGGGTGTACCTGAAGACCCTCACCTTGCGTGGGTTCAAGTCGTTCGCCTCGGTCACGTCGCTGCGCTTCGAGCCCGGGATCACCTGCGTCGTCGGCCCGAACGGCTCTGGCAAGTCCAATATCGTCGACGCTTTTTCCTGGGTGATGGGCGAGCAGGGGGTCAAGCCCCTGCGCGGCGGCAAGATGGAGGACGTTGTCTTCGCCGGTACCGCAGGTCGGCCGCCGCTCGGCCGCGCCGAGGTCACCCTCACCATCGACAACAGCGACGGTGCCCTGCCGATCGATTACGCCGAGGTAACGATCAGCCGGCTGCTGTTCAGGTCCGGCCAGAGCGAGTACGCGATCAACGGTGACCAGTGCAGGCTGCTCGACGTCCAGGAACTGCTCTCCGACACCGGCCTCGGCCGGGAGATGCACGTCATCGTCGGCCAGGGCCAGCTGGATGAGGTGCTGAACGCCGGACCGGAGGCCCGCCGCGCGCTGATCGAAGAGGCCGCCGGCGTGCTCAAGCACCGCAAGCGCAAGGAAAAGGCGCTTCGCAAGCTGGATGCGATGCAGCTCAACCTGACCAGGCTGGTGGACCTCACCGGCGAGCTCGGGCGGCGGCTCAAGCCGCTGGGGCGCCAGGCCGAGATTGCCCGCCGGGCGGCCGTCATCCAGGCTGACCTGCGCGACGCGCGGCTGCGGCTGCTCGCCGACGACTACGTGACCGTGGCCGCCGAGCTGGGGCGCGACGAGGCGGACGAGAGCGCCGCTGCGGCCCGCCGGGCCGCGCTTGAACGCGGCCTGGCCCTGGCCCGGGAGCGGGAGGCGGCGCTCGACCTGGCCGCGCGGGAGCACGCCCCCCGCCTGGCGGCGATGCAGCAGGCGTGGTTCGCGCTCTCCGGCCTTTCCGAGCGGATGCGCGGCGTGCTCGGGCTGGCCGGCGAACGCTATCGGCACCTGACTGCCCCGCCGGAGCCGCAGCAGCCCGGCCGGGATCCCGCGGAACTCGATCGGGAGGCGGCAGCACTGAGCGAGCAGGAGGCCGCGCTCGGCGAGCGGCTCATCGCGGCCCGCCAGCAGCTCGCGGCGGCGGTCAGCGAGCGCGCGGCGGCCGAGGAGAGCCTGGCGGATACGGACCGGCGGCTGGCGCAGGATGCCAGATCCGCGGTATCCCGCGCCGAGCGGCTGGCCCGGAGGCGAGGCGAGGTCGCGGCAGCGCGCGCCACCGCGGCCGCAGCACGGGACGAGGCGGCCCGCCTGGCGGACGCGTTCGCCCGCGCGCGATCTCGCGCCGAGCAGGCTCAGCGGGAATACGGGCAGCTGCAGGAACTCGTCTCCGGCCGCGAGGAAGGCAGGGCGGACCTGGCGGCGGCACATGGCCTGGCCGAGGCCGCGCTCGCCGAGGCCGCCGCGGCAGTTGCCGCGCTCCGCGCTGCCGAGCGCGCGGCCAGCGACCGGCGCGCAGCCGCCGGGGCGCGCAGCGAGGCGCTGGAGGAGGCCATCACGCGCGGCGCGGACGCGTCCGGCGTGCTGCTCTCCGGCCAGGACAGGTTCCGGGGGGTCCTCGGGGCCTTCGCTGCCCTGCTGACCGTGCAGGACGGGGCTGCCGACGCGATCGCGGCGGCGCTCGGCGCGACGGCGGGCGCCATCGCCGTCTCCGGCATCGACGCCGCGGCGGCGATCCTGACGGCGCTGAAGGCCGAGGACGCCGGCCGGGCCGACCTGGTGATCGCGGCTGGCCCGCCGACGGCTGGCGGCGACGGGCCTGGCATGCCCTGGCCGCCTGGCGTCACGCGGGCCCTCGATCTCGTCAAGGCACCCGGCGAGTTCTCGCTGGCCATCGCCGATCTGCTGGCCGGGGTGGCGGTCGCGAAGGACCTGGCGGAAGGGCTTGAGCTGCTGCGCGCGCATCCGCGGCTGCGGGTGGTGACCCTGGACGGTGACCTGATCGGCGCCCACTGGGCGCGCGGGGGGTCTTCGGCGCCACCCAGCCTGATGGGCATCCGGGCAGCCGCGCTGGAGGCGGCCGCGGAGCTGCGCGCAGCGCAGGCCGACTGCGAGCGGGCCGAGCGCGAACTGTCCCGCGCGGTCGAGGCGGAGGATCGCGCCCGGCAGGCCCGCGCGGGGACGATGGCCGCGGTGCAGGAGGCCGATGCCGCGGCAGCGCAGATCTCCGGCAGGCTCGGCACGCTGGCTGGGGCCGCCAGGGCCGCGAGCGACGAGGCGGGCAGGCTCGCCGCCGGAATCTCCGCCGCCGAGCGCGCCAGGGAAGACGACAAGGCCAGGCTCGCCGAGCTCGAGCGCCTGCTGGCCGCTGCCGAGGCTGACGCCGACGAGGCCAGCGCAGCGCAGCCCGCCAGCGCAGCGCAGCCCGCCGTCCAGCCGCCCGCGGACCGGGACGAGCTCGCCGGGCTGGCCATGACCGCGCGGAACGCCGAAATGGAGGCCCGCCTCGACCTCAGGACCATCGAGGAACGGCTGCAGGCCATCACCGGCCGGGCCGGCGCGCTGTCCGCCGCTGCCGCCATGGAGCGCCAGGCCAGGCAGCAGGCCGAGGCCAGGCGGGAGCGGCGGGCCAGCGAGGCCGCGCTGGCCAGCGCAGTGGCGGCGGGGGCCGGCTACGCGCTGGCCAGGATCGAGCGGTCGCTGTCGGCGGCCGACGCCGACCGCCGGGCCGCCGAGCTTGCCAGCCAGGGCCGCGCTGGCGAGCTGACGGCCGTCCGCAGCCAGATCCGCGAGCTGTCCGGTGAGCTGGACAAGGTGGTGGACACGGCGCACGGCGCGCAGATCGCCCGGGCGGAGCGCCGGATGCGGCTGGAGCAGATCGCCGCCCGCGCCGCCGACGAGTTCGCGGTGGACGCCGGGACGCTGACCGCGGAGTACGGCCCGGGAGTTCCCGTCCCGCAGACCGACGGGGGGCCGCCGCTGCCGTACAACCGGACGGCGCAGGACCGGCGCGCCCACGCGGCCCAGCGGCTGCTGGACCAGCTCGGCAAGGTCAACCCGCTCGCCCTGGAGGAATTCGCGGCGCTGGAGGAGCGGCACGCCTTCCTCGTCACCCAGCTGGAGGATCTGAAGAAGACCCGCCGTGACCTGCTGACGGTGATCAAGGAGGTCGATGACCGGGTCCTGCAGGTGTTCGCCGCGGCCTACGAGGACACCGCCAGGGAGTTCGAGCACATCTTCGGCACGCTGTTCCCCGGCGGCGAGGGCAGGCTCGTGCTCACCGAGCCCGACGACATGCTGGCCACCGGCATCGACTTCGAGGCCAGGCCGCCAGGCAAGAAGGTGAAGCGGCTGTCGCTGCTGTCCGGCGGCGAGCGGGCGCTGACCGCGATCGCGTTCCTCGTCGCGATCTTCAAGGCGCGGCCGTCGCCGTTCTACGTGCTCGACGAGGTGGAGGCCGCGCTGGACGACTCCAACATGCAGCGGCTGCTGCAGATCTTCGAGGAGCTCCGGGAAAGCTCGCAGCTGATCATCGTGACGCACCAGAAGCGGACCATGGAGGTCGCTGACTCGCTGTACGGGATCAGCATGCGCGGGGACGGCGTGTCCGCGGTGGTCAGCCAGCGGCTGCGGGAACGAGAAAGCGCCTGAGCCCGCGCTCAGCCGGCCGGCCCGCGCAGCCGGCGTGTTCTGCCAGACTGGGGCCGCCATGGAACTCCTGATTATCATCATCGCGCTCGTCGTCGTCCTCGCCGTCACGGGCGGCTTCCTGCTGGTCCGCTCCCGCCGCCTGCCGCCGGGCCGGGCCCCGGAGCGTCCCGTCAGCGCTCGGCCGGCCACCCGCGCTGCCCCTCCCGCCGTTGATGAGGGCATAGCCGGAACGCAGCCCACGGGCCTGGTGCCCGGCAGCGCCGCAGCGCCGGAGGCGGCCGGGGAAGAGCCATCGCCGCCGCCGTCAGCGGGCAGGCTGGTCCGGCTGCGCGGCCGGCTGGCCAGGTCGCAGTCGGGGTTCGGATCGGTGCTGCTCGGCCTGCTGTCGCGGGACAGCCTCGACGACCAGACCTGGGAGGAGATCGAGGACACGCTGATCACGGCCGACATGGGGGTAACCCCGGCCCGCGAGCTGGTCGAAGAGCTCCGCACCGAGGTCCGGGTCGCGGGCGGCCGCGCCGCCGCCGACGTGCGATCGCTGCTGCGGGCGCAGCTGATCAAGGCGATCGGCCCGGACCAGGACCGGTCGCTGCACACCGCCCGGCACGGTGACCGGCCGGCGGTGCTGCTCGTGGTGGGCGTGAACGGCACCGGCAAGACGACCACCTGCGGCAAGCTCGCCCGGGTCCTGGTCGGCGACGGGCGCACCGTCCTGCTGGGCGCGGCCGACACGTTCCGCGCTGCCGCCGCCGACCAGCTGGAGACCTGGGGGAAGCGGGTCGGCGCGCGGGTCGTCCGTTCCGACCGGGAGGGCGCCGATCCGGCCAGCGTGGCCTTCGAGGCGGTCAAGGAAGGCATCGAGCTCGGCGTGGACGCCGTCATCGTGGACACGGCGGGACGGCTGCATACCAAGACCGGGCTGATGGACGAGCTCGGCAAGATCCGGCGGGTGATCTCCCGGCAGGCGGGCGTGGACGAGGTCCTGCTGGTGCTCGACGCGACCACCGGCCAGAACGGCCTGCGCCAGGCCCGGGTGTTCGGCGAGGCGGTGAACGTGACCGGGATCGTGCTGACCAAGCTGGACGGCACCGCCAAGGGCGGGATCGTGATCGCGGTGCAGCGCGAGCTCGGCGTGCCGGTGAAGCTCGTCGGCCTCGGCGAGGGCCCCGACGACCTGGCGCCGTTCGAGCCCGAGGCGTTCGTCGACGCCATCCTGGGCGGCTAAACCCCGTGATTCGCACACGCCAGCCCGTGGGTCTGGCCGTCCCGCCCCGGCGGGATCGCGTTGCTGGGCCTGGCCGGCCCGGCCGGCAACGCGTGGTTGGCACTCTGGTGCGGTAAGAGCGACAGCAGACTCCCAACCACGCTGATCAATGCAGGGGCGGCTGAATGGCACGACGGCGCCGGTCAGTGGTTCCGGTCCTACGGTAACGAGCTGCGGGAGTTCGACGACAACGGACTCATGAACCGCCGCGAAGCCAGCATCAACGACCTCCCCATCACCGAGTCCGACCGCCGCTGGCTGGCGCCACCGGCTGCTGCCGGCCTCGTCACGCGAGGCGATAACCTGGGAGGTGGCGAGCGCGGCTGTCAGGTGTGCCGTGCCGGCCAGGCGCGGGGCCCAGCGCGCGAGCCAAGCCGTACCGGCTCGCGGCGCCTCGCGCTGACCCCTGGCACCTGCGCGAGAACGGCACCCATACGTGTTCGAGACACTCTCCGACCGCCTCACCCAGGTCTTCTCCACGCTGCGCGGCAAGGGACGGCTGTCCGCCGCCGACATCGACGCCACCTGCCGGGAGATCCGGATCGCGCTGCTCGAGGCGGACGTGGCGCTGCCCGTGGTCCGGTCGTTCATCGCCCAGGTCAAGGAACGCGCATCGGGCGAGGAGGTCTCCGCAGCGCTGAACCCCGCCCAGCAGGTCATAAAGATCGTCAATGACGAGCTGGTCGCGATCCTGGGCGGCGAGACGCGGCGGCTGCGTTTCGCCAAGGTACCGCCGACCGTAATCATGCTGGCCGGGCTGCAGGGCTCAGGCAAGACCACGCTCGCCGCGAAGCTCGCGCTCTGGCTGCGCGACCAGGGCAATACGCCCCTGCTCGTCGCCGCTGACCTGCAGCGGCCCAACGCGGTCCAGCAGCTTCAGGTGCTCGGCGAGCGCGCGTCCGTGCCGGTTTTCGCGCCGTCACCCGGCAACGGGGTGGGCGATCCGGTCACGGTGGCGCGCGACTCGCTGGAGGAGGCGCGGCACCGGCTGCACAACATCGTGATCATCGACACCGCCGGACGGCTGGGCATCGACGAGGAGCTGATGCGCCAGGCCATCGCGATCAGGGACGCCGTCGACCCGGACGAGATCCTGTTCGTGGTCGACGCCATGATCGGCCAGGACGCGGTCAGCACGGCCCAGGCGTTCCTGGACGGCGTCGGCTACGACGGCGTGGTGCTGACGAAGCTGGACGGCGATGCCAGGGGCGGCGCGGCGCTGTCGATCGCCCAGCTCACCGGCCGGCCGGTGATGTTCGCCTCGTCCGGCGAGAAGCTGGCGGACTTCGACGTCTTCCACCCCGACCGGATGGCTTCGCGGATCCTCGACCTCGGGGACGTCCTCACCCTGATCGAGCAGGCGGAGCGGACGTTCGACGAGGATCAGGCCACGGCCATGGCCGGGAAGCTGGCGTCCGGCGAGGGCTTTACCCTCGAGGATTTCGTCGAGCAGCTGGCCATGGTGCGAAAGCTCGGTCCGATCGGGAACCTGCTGGGCATGCTGCCGGGGGCGGCCCAGAACCGCGAGGCGCTCAGCCAGATCAGCGACAGCGACCTGGACCGCGCGGCGGCGATCGTGAGCTCGATGACTCCCGCCGAGCGCCGCAATCCGAAGATCATCAACGGCTCCCGGCGCGCTCGCATCGCCGGCGGTTCCGGCGTGACGGTCGGTGAGGTCAACAGCCTCATCGTCCGGTTCATGGAGGGCCAGAAGATGATGCGCCAGATGATGGGCGGCGGGATGCCCGGAATGCCGGGCATGCGGCGCAGCTCGCAGAAGGCCGCCAAGCAGAAGGCGAAGAAGAAGCCGAAGGGCGGCCGTCCCGGCGGCAAGCCAGCTGGACGGCCCGGGGGCGGGCAGCCAGCGGGGACGGCGGGCGGTCCGCCGGCTGGCCTGCCCGGCGGACCTGGCGGATTCCCCGGCGGCCTGCCCGGCGGCGGCCTGCCCGGCGGACTGCCGGGTGGCGGCCTGCCGGGCGGAATTCCCGGCGGCGACAGGACTTTCCGCCTGCCCGGCGGGCCAGGGCAGGGCAACCTGGGCGGTCCTCCGCAGAACCTCCCGCCGGGGCTCCGCGGGCCGCTGCCGAACCGCCGCGGCCGGCCGGGGAAGAAAGGCAGGTAGGCCCGGCACGACGGGCGGGCGGCCGGCCAGTCCACGGCGCGGGGCCGGTGACCATGCCGCGGCGGTGACGGTAATTACGCTCTTGCGGACAGCGTCTGGCAGAATGTGACCGCAACTGCCGGCTTGGCGAGACCCTCTTACTCGCCGGGCCGCACCCATCCGGGCGGCACCGCCGGTTCCCCACCCAGTATCCTGCCGCCCGCACCCTAATCCGCTGGGAGAAGACCACAGCCGTGGCTGTCAAGATCAAGTTGAAGCGCCTGGGCAAGATCCACGCGCCCTATTACAGGATCGTCGTCGCCGACGCCCGCACGAAGCGGGACGGGC
>JBEKFH010000109.1:0-12469 GCA_050013415.1 Streptosporangiaceae bacterium
GAGCAAGGCGCGCGGTGCGCCACGGCGGGTGCTAGCCGTGTGGTGCCCGGACTGGCTGCCCGATTTCCCGGACACCGGCCCGGAGGCGAGGGCATTCGACCAGGTGGTGGCGGTGGTTGAAGAACTCTGCCCGCGAGTGGAGGTGGTACAGCCGGGGACGTGCGCCATCAGCGCCCCCGGCCCGGCCCGGTACTTCGGCGGCGAGGATGCCCTCGCCAGGAAGATCACGGACGCGGTGGCGGCTCTCGGTTTCGCCTGCCGGGCAGGAGTCGCCGATGGCCTGTTCGCCGCTCAGCTCGCCGCTCGGGCTTCCGCTGGCCAGGCCGCTGGCGGGGCTGTTGGCCGGGCTGTTGGCCGGGCTTCCGCTGGCGGGGCTGTTGGCCGGGCTGTTGGCCGGGCTTCCGCTGGCCAGGCTGCTGGCGGGGCTGTTGGCCGGGCTTCCGCTGGCCAGGCTGCTGATCAGGCCGGGCCGCCATGGGTGATCGTGGCACCTGGCGGGACGCCCGCGTTCCTGGCTCCTTATCCGGTCACCGCGCTGGACGTCCCCGAGCTCACTGACCTGCTGCCGCGGCTGGGTATCTGCACGCTGGGGGATTTCGCCAGGCTGCCAGCGGCCGAGGCGGCGAACCGGTTCGGCCTTCCGGGGGCACGTGCCCACCGGCTAGCACGCGGCCTTGATCCCCGTCCGCTGGCGCCCCGGCAGCCGGCAGCTGACCTCTCCGTCCATGCCGAGTTCGATCCGCCAGCCGACCAGGCCGAGCCGGTGGTGTTCGCCGCCAAGACGCTCGCCGAGCGGATGCACGCCGGCCTCGCCGGCCGGGGGCGGGCCTGCGTGCGGGTTCGGGTGCAGGTGACGTGCGATGACGGGCAGGACATTACCCGGCTGTGGCGGCACGACGGGCTGCTGTCGGCGCTGGCGGTGGCTGAGCGGGTGCGCTGGCAGCTGGACGGCTGGCGGGCCGGCCGGGACGCGCGGCGTGGGGGCACGCCGGGCGAGAGCGGGGGCGCATCGGAGGCGCGGGGCGGAGTGCAGGGCGCGGCGGGTGAGGGCGGGGGCGCGTCGGGGGCGCGGAGCGGGGAGCCGGACAGCGAGGATTCGGGTGTGCCGCGTTGGGGACCGGGCAGGGGGGATCCCGATGATGCGGTCCCGGCCGGCGGGATCATCCGGCTGCGGCTGGTCCCCGACCAGCTCGTGCGCGACGAGGGCCGTCAGCTAGGCCTCTGGGGCGATGCCGTGATCAGCGACCGGGTAGCGCGCGCGGCAAACCGGGTGCAGGCCATGCTCGGGCACGAGGCGGTGACGCGGCCGGTGCTGGCCGGGGGGCGTGATCCCGCCGAGCAGGTGACGCTGGTGCCGTTCGGCGATTCCAGGGCACCACTCCGCCCGGCCGGCCGGCCGTGGCCGGGGCGGATCCCCGCTCCGGCTCCGGCGACGGTCTACCCGGTCCCGCTGGCTGCCCGGGTCACCGACCACTCGGGAGACGCGGTCGCCGTCACCGGCCGGGCCGTGGTCTCCGCGCCGCCGGCCCGGTTGTCCGCGGCCGACGGGCCGTGGCTGACG
This sequence comes from Streptosporangiaceae bacterium, assembly GCA_050013415.1. Taxonomy (GTDB): domain Bacteria; phylum Actinomycetota; class Actinomycetes; order Streptosporangiales; family Streptosporangiaceae; genus Palsa-506. The sequence continues at coordinate 1,562 of JBEKFH010000109.1, forward strand.
GTCATCGCCTGGGCCGGGCCATGGCCGGTCACCGAGCGATGGTGGGCACCGGCGAGCACCCGCCGGCGTGCCCGGTTCCAGCTGGTCACCGAGGACGGTAACGCCTGGCTGGCGGCCGTCCAGGATGGCCAGTGGCTGATCGAGGCCAGCTACGACTGAGCTACCGGGATGATCAGCCGGAGGCCGCCACGAGCTCGGGCACGAACAGCGCGGCGTTGACGGTGCCGACGCCGCTGGCAAGGTCGTAGCCCTTTGCAGCGGTCCAGCCGGGCACTGTGCGATTTCTGCCGTCCTGCGGGAAGACCACGGTGTTATAGCCCTCGGTGACGTCGACGATCCCCGGATCGTGAGCTGCCTCCATCTTGTACAGGGCGGGGTTCAGCAGGCCAAGGCCGTGCCCTGCGTACTGGTCCGCGATCGCGACGACGCCCGCGAGCAGCGGCGACGCCTCGCTGGTCCCGCCGATCAGGTAGAAGCCGGCCGCACCTCCCGTGGCAGCGGAGTCCAGGTAGACCAGCGCCGCGCCGTTCACCGCCGCGCTCATCGAGATGTCCGGGACGCCGCGGGCCGTGCCCACCGCGCCGGCCACCCCGTCCTGGTACGACGGCCGCTTGAAGACCGTCGAGCGCCCGCCGGCGCCCGCCGCTGGCGAGCCGAACAGCTTGGTGTCGTTCCACACGGTGTCCGGGAACTTGTGGGCGCCCGTGGTCGTGAGGTGCATCTGCGTGCCGCCCACGGCGGTGACCAGCGGGTCCGTGGCCGGCCAGCCCACCACCCTGTGCAGGAAGAAGGAACTGGCGAATCCCTGCGCGGTGAGGGTCTTCGCCGAGGTCGCCCCGCCGTCGCCGGACGATGCCAGCACGCTCACGCCATTGGCCGCTGCGTTCTTATATGCACTGCGCAGGTTCAGGATGGACTGAGCGCTCGGGAAGGTCTGCTCCCCGGCGCCGAAGCTCTGCGTGATGACGGTGCCGAGGTGGTGGTTGACGACGTAGTTCTCCGCCTCGACGATCTGCGGGAACCCAGTCGCGCCCAGGGTTTCCGCCACCGGGGTCTCCACCAGCAGGATGTTCGCTCCCGGCGCCATGGCGTGGGAGTACTGGACGTCCAGCGACGTCTCCTCTGCCCAGCCGGCCATCATCGGCCGCTTCTTCGGGTTGAACGGCGGCACCGGGCCCGCAGGCTGGATGATCTTGAAGCTGGGCGGGGCGGGAAGGCCGAACGACTTGTCGAAGACGGCCAGCTCGCTGCGGATGAACTGGTAGCCGTAGGAATCGACGATGACGATGGTCTCGCCCTTGCCGTCGAAGCCTTTCTTGTAGAGCGGCGCGAGGTTATAGGCCTCGTGGTACTGGAACGGCGCGTAGCAGGCGATGCCTATCTGCTTCTCGCACTGGGCGGTCGTTGGCGGCGTCAGGAAGGAGACACCGCTCAGGACGTGGGCGAGCGGGACAGGGACCGGGTCAGACAGCACTGCCGGCGCAGCGCCGGCGACGGCGGCTCCGACGGCGGCCAGTGCTGTTGTCGCGAGCAGTGCCGATCCAGCGAGCAGGCTGACAATGCGTCTTTGCATGAGTTCCTCGCAAGGGAATGCTGGGCAACCGACCGGGCTCAGCGTTTCATAAGCGGCTTTCCGCGACAACCTCCGGCGCGGCTGTGGCCGCCGGGGGAACGCTGCGGCCTCCCCGCAGTAGTGACGCGAGACCGGCCAGCACCGACAGCGCGGCGGCAAAGGAGAACACCACGATCAGGCCCTGATGAAACGGTCCCGATATCAGATGCGGGAAGAACGCACGCCCGGTGAGGATCTGCTGCGCAGCGGCCGGAAGCCTGGTCAGCGTGCCGCTCGGCGCCAGCAGGTGCCGGATCGGGTTCACCCCGAGCAAGGATGCGAACAGCGACGAGACCGGCGGCAGGGTGCCGATCTGGTGCGCGACGCCATGCGGCACGCCCTGGTACTCCAGGCCGCTGGTCAGGGTCCGCGGCAGGCTGGAAGCCAGCCCGATGATCATGAGCGAGAAGAACGCCCCGATCGACAGCGCCGTGCCGGAGTTCTGGAACGTGGCGCGCATTCCCGAGGCCACGCCGCGCTGGCTCGATGGCACGCTGCCCATGATCGAGGAGGAGTTGGGGGCGGCGAACATGCCGGTGCCGATGCCGTTCCCTGCGATCAGCAGGGCGAAGGCCCAGTAGGGGAAGTTGACGGGCAGCAGCAGCAAGCCGACGAAGCTGCCGGCGAAGACGGCCATGCCGGCGCTGGCCATGCCCCGGGAGCCGAAGCGGTCGGAAAGAGTTCCCGCCACCGGGCCGGAGATGAGGAAGCCGGCGGTCAGCGGCAGCAGGAAGATGCCGGCCCATAGCGGGGTGTCGCTGTAGTTGTAGCCGTGCAGCGGCAGCCAGATCCCCTGCAGCCAGATGATCAGCATGAACTGCAGCCCGCCGCGCGCGATGGACACGGCAAGGCCGGCCAGGTTGCCGGCCGAGAAGGCCCTGATCCGGAACAGGCTGAGCGCGATCATCGGCTCGGCAACCCTGGTCTCGATCATGACGAACGCCGCGAGCAGCGCGACGCCCCCGGCGAGCAGGCCGAGCACTTCGGGGTTCGTCCAGCCCATCGTGTGGCTCCGGTAAGGCTGGATGCCGTCGGTGATGGCGATCAGCACGGCGCCTAGGCCGACGGCGAAGGTGACATTGCCCCACCAGTCGATGTGACGGCCCTGCCGCGCGCCGTTGTCCCGCAGCTTGCGGTAGGCCCAGATGGTCCCGAAGATCCCGACGGGCACGTTGACCCAGAACACCGCCCGCCAGTCCAGGACCGCCAGCAGGCCCCCCGCGACCAGTCCGATGAACATCCCGGCCAGGCCGGCCACCTGGTTGATGCCGAGGGCGAAGCCGCGCTGATCGGAAGGGAAAGCGTCGGTCAGGATGGCTGCCGAGTTGGCCTGGAGCATGGACCCGCCGACAGCCTGGAGCACCCGCCAGCCGATCAGCCACAGCGCCCCGTGGCCGCCCTCGAACGGATCGAACGACAGCAGCAGGGAGGCGACGGTGAACACGGCGAAACCGGAGTTGTAGATCCTGACCCGGCCGAACATGTCGCCGAGGCGGCCGACGGTGACGACGAGGACGGCCTGGACGAGCCGGTACCCCATGATCATCCAGAGCAGGTAGCTGATGTTGCCCGGAGACAGCGGGTCGAGATGGATGCCCCGGAAGATCGCCGGCAGCGCGATGATCACTATGGATCCGTCAAGCTGGGACATGAAGACCGCGGCGGTCGTGTTCGCCAGGGCCACCCACTTGTAGCGGTCGCCCGTCCCGGCCGCCGGGTTGCCAGCCGCCGTCCCGCTCTGCTGGTTTGCCCCGCTCTGCTGGTTTCCCCCGGCCGCTGGCATCAGAGGCTCTGGGCCAGTCGCTCGATGAGCGGCGCGGCTGCCATCAGCTGCTCCAGTTCCGGGCGCGTGAACCCGGCTGAGAGGGCCTTCGCCAGCTGCTCGGTCCGCGCGCTGCGGCGGTTCCGCAGCACCCGCAGGCCGGCCTCGGTCAGCGAGATGATGGACTGCCTGCCGTCCCCGGGATCGGGATGCCGCTCGACGAGGCCACGTGCTTCAAGCGCGCCCAGCGTCGCCCCCATCGACTGCGGGCTGATCTGCTCGAGCCTGGCCAGCGCGGCCGACGTGGCCGGGCCGCCGCGGTCCAGGCGCGCCAGGGCGGAGGTTTCCGGCGCCGTGAGGTCGCCCTCGACCGGCACCTGGCGCAGTCGCCGCCGCAAGAGGCTAATGCTGACCTGAAGCGCTCCGGCCACGTCGCTGACATCCAGATCCTGACTCATATTAGAAGTCTAACCTAACAAGTTTCAACTTACTAATATCATAGAAATTAGTTTCGATTTTTTTAGTTATTGATATCAATGTTCGTTACTATGGTCGAATATGCCTCGGGCGAGGCACCGGGGGGGAACATGGGGTGGGACAACCCGCCGGTGCCATGGCGGGAGTTCGAACGACGACTGTCCTGGCGCGATCCCGGCAGCACCGGGGATCGCGACCGTGACACCGGGGGCCGCGACCGTGATACCCGCGACCGTGACGCCGGGGAGGAGGAACAACGGCCGCGGCGAATGACCCGCCTGCCTGGCCCGCGCGATCCGCCCAGCCGGCCGGGCGGGCCGGCCTGGGCCGAGCTGCACTGCCATTCGTCCTACAGCTTCCTCGACGGCGCGTCCAGCCCCGCCGAGCTGGTCAGCGAGGCAGCGCAACGCGGCCTGACGGCGCTGGCCATCACCGATCATGACGGCATGTACGGGGTACCGCAGTTCGCCCAGGCGGCGGCCCGGCTGAAGGAGGCCAGCGGCGCCGGGATCGGCACGGTCTTCGGCGCTGAGCTCAGCCTGGATCTGCCCGGCGGCCAGGGCGGCGTCCCGGACCCGGCCGGCCGGCATCTCCTGGTGCTGGCCCGCGATCCGGAGGGTTACCGCCGGTTGTGCGAGGTGATCAGCGCGGCGCAGCTTGCCGGGCGGGAGAAGGGCCGTCCCGTCTATGACCAGGCCGCCCTGGCGGCGGCGCACGGCGGGCACTGGGTGATCCTCACCGGCTGCCGCAAGGGCGCCGTCCCGGCTGCCCTCGCCGACCCCGCCCTCACCGACGCCGACCCCGCCGCCGGCCGGCGAGCAGCCGCCAGGGAACTCAGCGAGCTGATCTTCATGTTCGGCCGGGAGAACGTGGTCGTCGAGCTGACCAGCCACGATCAGCCGGCCGACGACGAGCGGAACGACGCGCTGTTCGAGCTCGCCCATGCCGCGGGAACACCCGTGATCGCCACCAGCAACGTGCATTACGCCGAACCGTCGCGGGCCAGGCTGGCCCAGGCGATGGCGGCGATCAGGGCCCGCCGCAGCCTGGACGAGATGGACGGCTGGCTGGCCGCCTCGGGGGGCGCCTACATCCGCTCCGGGGCCGAGATGGCCGCGCGGCTGCGCAGGTACCCCGGCGTGCTCGAGCGCACGGCCGGGCTGGCCGCCGAGTGCGCGTTCGACTTCACGGTGATCGCGCCGGACCTGCCCGATTTCCCGCTGCCCGATGGCACGACCGAGGCCGCCGCGCTGCGCGCGCTGGTCGAGCGGAAGGCACCCGGACGCTACGGCCCGCGGCGCGGGGAGCTCGTGCCCGGCGCGTACCGGCAGATCGACCGCGAGCTCGAGGTGATCGGGGAACTCGGGTTTCCCGGCTACTTCCTGATCGTGCACGACATCGTGGAGTTCTGCGAGCAGCAGGGCATCCTGTGCCAGGGCCGGGGATCGGCGGCCAACTCCGCCGTCTGCTATGCCGTGGGGATTACCAGCGTCGACCCCGTTCGGCATGGATTGCTGTTCGAGCGTTTCCTGTCATCGGGCCGGGACGGTCCGCCCGACATCGACCTGGACATCGAGCACCGCCGCCGGGAGGAGGTGATCCAGTACGTCTACGGCCGGTACGGCCGGGACCGGGCGGCCCAGGTCGCCAACGTGATCTCTTACCGGCCGAGGATGGCGCTGCGCGACGCGGGCCGGGCGCTCGGCTACTCACCGGCGCAGCAGAACGCGTGGGCGCGGCAGGTCGGGCCGCGGGACTACCGGCCTGGCGAGCCGGTGCCGCCCGATGCCGGGGTGCCCGGGCCGGTCGTGGAGCTTGCCGCTGCGATGCAGCAACTGCCCCGGCACCTGGGCATTCACTCCGGCGGGATGGTGATCTGCGACCGGCCGGTGGGGGAGGTGTGCCCGGTGGAGTGGGCCAGGATGCCCGGCCGCACCGTGCTGCAGTGGGACAAGGACGACTGCGCGTACGCGGGCCTGGTCAAGTTCGACCTGCTCGGCCTCGGCATGCTGTCCGCGCTGCGGGACTGCTTCGATCTGGTCGAGGCCCATCACGGCCGGCGCTGGAGCCTGCAGTCGATCCCGCAGGAGGACGCCGGCGTGTACGAGATGCTGCAGGCGGCGGACACCGTCGGGGTCTTCCAGGTCGAGTCGCGCGCCCAGATGGCGACGCTGCCGAGACTGCGCCCGGAGAAGTTCTACGACCTGGTCATCGAGGTCGCGCTGATCAGGCCCGGCCCGATCCAGGGCGGCTCGGTGCACCCCTACATGCGGCGCAGGCACGGGGAGGAGCCGGCCACGCTGCCGCACCCGTCGATGGAGCGCGCGCTCCGCAAGACCCTCGGCGTGCCGCTGTTCCAGGAGCAGATGATGCAGATCGCGATCGACTGCGCCGGGTTCTCCCCGGCCGAGGCGGACCGGCTCCGGCAGGCGATGAGCTCCAAGCGCGCACCCGAGCGTATCGAGGAACTCCGCCAGCGGCTGCTGGACGGGATGGCGCAGCGGGACATCCCGCCGGCGGTCGCCGGGGACATCTACGAGAAGATCCTCGCGTTCTCCAGCTACGGGTTCCCCGAATCGCACGCGATCAGCTTCGCCTACCTGGTCTACGCGAGCGCCTGGCTGAAGCGCTACTACCCGGCCGCGTTCACCGCCGCGCTGCTGCGTAACCAGCCGATGGGCTTCTACTCCCCGGCCAGCCTGATCAGCGACGCACGCCGGCACGGCGTGGCGGTGCGCGGCATCGACATCAACGCCAGTGCCGTGCTCGCGACACTCGAAGACCAGGGACTCACCCAGATTTTTAACGGGGCCCTCGCCGCCAGTCCCCCCGCCCAGGCCCATCCCGCCGGGGGGATCCCCGCCGGGGTACCGCCCGCCGGGCCACCGCCTGAGCTGCCGGGGGGTCCCGGGGATAATCCGACCGGGCCAGCCGATCTACCGGGGGGATTCCGGGGGGTTCCCCCCCGGGCCAGCACAGCCCCCCGGGCTGGCACAGCGCAGCCCGCGATCCGGCTCGGGCTGTCCAGCGTGCGCAACCTGGGCGCCGCGGCCGCTGCCGCCATCGTGGCCGGCCAGCCGTACGCGGATCTGGAGGACCTCGCCCGCCGCACCGCGCTGCCGGCGCCAGTGCTGGAGGCGCTGGCCACGGCGGGCGCGTTCGGCTGCTTCGGGATCGACAGGCGCGAGGCACTCTGGGCGGCCGGCGCGGCCGCCACGATCAGGGCCGGCCAGCTGCCGGGGACCACGCCCGGGCTGACCGCCCCGCCGCTGCCGGCCATGACGGCGGCCGAGGAGACCTTCGCCGACTTGTGGGCCACGGGCACCTTCGGCACCCACCCGGTCGAGCACATCAGGGGATGGCTGGCGGATCGCGGGGTGTCCCCGTCGTCGGCGCTGACGACGGCAGCCAGCGGATCGGTCATCGTGATCGGCGGGCTGGTCACCCACCGGCAGCAGCCGGGGACGGCCAGGGGGGTGGTGTTCCTGAGCCTGGAGGACGAGACCGGGATGGCCAACGTGATCTGCCCGCCGGGAGTGTGGGAACGCCACCGCCGCCTGGCGGTGGACGCCAGCGCGCTGCTGGTCACCGGCCGGGTCGAACGTCTCGAGGGGGCGGTCAGCCTGCTCGCCACCCGGCTGCGGCGGCTGAGGGTGGTCGCCGCCGCCCGCAGCCGCGACTTCCGCTGACAGCGTGTCCTGCCGCGGCGGGCATCCTCTCTGGCCCGGCCAGGACAGCCCTCCCGATTGGCCTGGTCAGCGCAGTATCGTACGAGGGTGGTGACCATCGACGATGTGGCCCTGATCGCGCTGGAACTGCCCGAGGTCACGGAAGACGAGCGGCGCGGCAGCCGGACGTGGCGCGTCGCCGGCAAGGTCTTCGCATGGGAGCGGTCGTTCAGCAAGGCGGACGTCAGGCGGTTCGGCGACGAGACCCCGCCGGAGGGGCCGATCCTGGCTGTCCGCGTCGAGGATCTCGGCGAGAAGGAGGCCGTGCTCGCCGCGCATCCGGATGCCTTCTTCACCATTCCGCACTTCGACGGGTTCTCCGCCGTCCTCATCCAGTTGCGGAAAGTCGCCGATGAGGCGCTGCGCGAGGCGCTGACCGACGGCTGGCTGGCATGCGCCCCGCCGCGCCTCGCGGACCAGTACCTCAAGCGTTAACCGTCGCGGAGATAGGCGCCGCAGGAGATAGGCGCCGCAAAGAGAGCCCCAAAGAGATAGGCGCCGCAAAGAGATAGGCGCACCGCGGGACGGTGCGCCTATCTCCGCTGCTCGCCGGGATGCTAAATGTTGGTGAGGGTTCCGCTCGGGATGTACAGCGACGTGATGCCGTTCGCGCAGGTCTGACCGGCGATAATGGCACTCTTCAGCGACGCCTTGAAGGTCGTGCTGGGATACGAGCCCCCTAGTGGCCCGGCCAGGTTCCAGGTCCCCGGGATCGGCGGCGCCACGCTGACGGTTACCTTCGGCCCGAAGCTCGGGTCAATCATGATGGCCGGCACCGGAGGGAAGTTGAACGCGAGGTTCAGGAATCCTGCTCCACCCGCTTTGATCTGCGGGCATCCGTTCTTCAGACTCGACGTGAAGCTTATGCTGCCGACCACCGATGCGGGTACCGGCGTGGTCTTCGAGGCCACGGCAGGCGAGCATTTCGTTCCCTGGAACCAGATGCTCACGGTCTCAGTCGCGGTTCCGGCAGTCACAATCGCGGGCGAGAAACCGATCTCGCCCGTCACCACGGCGCAATTGACCAGGCCTATGCCCACGATGTCTTCCGTGGGCACAGCCGACGTTCCCACGGGAACGGCCGGCGCTGCCTCGGAGACGCCCGTCAGCGCCAGGACGGTAAAAAGACTGACCAGTACGCCAAGTATTCCGCTCACAATGGTACGCCGACGCATGTTCTCCCCTTTCTGAATTACCGGATACCCATAAGCCGGCACCATGAAAGAGGTCCACCGTGACCGCGACGACTCGCGGAAACCTTCCTCTGGTTCCGCCTCCGAGACCCTCTGCCACCAGTAGTTTGACCCGTGGTCATATCGGTGTCAAGAGTGCCAATGTCGCGATTACCGTCGCATCATTTGCCCCCAACGGCGCTTAGTTAGCGGCGCCACCCAGTTATTTAGTTAGCAACAGCACTCAGTCATTCCCTCTGCCGGAATGCCGCCAGTTGACGTAGCTGAAGGGAGGCTAATGGCTCTCGTGCCGGTTCAGCCGTGGGTGTCTTGCTGGCGCAGCTCGGTTTCGAGCAGGTCCATGGCCTTGAGGAAGGCTTCCTGCTCGGCGGGGGTGAGCTGGTCCAGGACGCGGGCCAGCGGTCTGGCGGCACCGTCGAGCCAGTGGCCGATCAGGGTTGCCTGGCCGGGGATGATCTGGACGATCGTGCGCCGCCGGTCGGCCGGGTCAGGGCGCCGCTCGACCAGGCCCGCCCGGTCAAGGTCGGCGAGCACGCCGCTGACCGTGGGCAGGGTCAGGTCCAGCCGGGAGGCCAGTTCCCCGACGGTGAGCGGGCCGCCGCGGATCTGCTCAAGCGCAGCGACGTGCCGCGGGCTCAGCGGCGCGGGCGCGGGCGCGCCGCGGTCTTGCCAGCGCCGCATTCCCCTGGTCACCCGGGGAAACAGCTGCATCAGGCGCAGGCACAGCGCGGAGTGCTCGGAGCTGCCCGCCGCGCCCGTCATGGCCCTGCCTTCCAGGTGCGCCCTCTCGCCTTGACACCCGAGCGCCTTGACACCCGAGCGCCTTGACACCCGAGCGCCTTGACACCCGAGCCCGAGTCTATAAGCTTTCTCTACCCAAACTATTCTGTTTCGAGAACAAAATATATGGAGAGTGGCATGGCACCGCAGGGACAGCTAACCGCCTCAGCGCTGCAGGCACTGATCCAGGACGGCACGCTGGCCGGGTCCTGGACCCTTGACCCCGCCAGGTCCCAGGTCCTGCTGGAGACCAGGCACACCTGGGGTCTTATCCCGCTCCACGGCGTCTTCCGCGATGTTAACGGCAACGGGACGGTGACCTCGGCCGGCCAGGTCACCGGCACCTTCACCGTGGCCGCCGGGTCGATCGAGACGAAGAGCAAGATGCGTGACAAGGACCTGCGGTCGGCCAAGCTCTTCGACATCGCCAACCACCCGGACATCACCTACACCGTCGATGGCATGCAGCCCGCCAGCGGGGGAGTCCGGGTGACCGGCAGCCTGACCGTCCGCGGCCGCACCCGCCCGCTCAGCTTCGACGCGAAGGTCTCCGCCACCGAAGGCGAGGTGCGGCTAGACGCCGAGGTCCCGGTCAACCGGGCGAACTTCGGCCTGACATACAGCCCGCTGCGCATGGCGCCGATGAACAACACCATCGTCATCCACGCGGTGTTCACCCGCCAGTAATCTCAAAGCGCCACACCAGGCTCAACCACGTTTCCTCGCCGCGGGCCTCCGCCTTGGCGGCCGGGCTGTCCGCCGGGTGAAATACGCCCAGCACGCGCGGTCATCGCCATCTCCGCCGCCGGGAGCACCGCTGGTCGCAGGCTGCCCATCCGCCGCGGGTTCGCTTCCCAGGAATCCGCTCATTGAGAGCAAATTAGAACGAAGCCGACAGAGGTCAAGATCGCTGAGACTATCGCCAACACTTATACCTGATTCTGTGAGCATAAAAGGGAATTAGAAGCAGGTTTTGCTCACATAATCCGGTACAAGTGTTGAGACGCCGCTTCGCAGGGGGCATCCGGGCACGGCTCGGCATCTCAGTCGGCCTGGTATGTCCGATCTGTCCGGTCGGCGCGCCAGCACGACGCTCGCATCGGCACGTCGATCTCGCTCGCGCCGTCGAATCGCTGCGTGAGGGCGGTTCTTGCGCGGTCCAGCGCCGCCGCCCGGTCCTCCGGGCTGGCGGTGATGAAGCCGCTGTACGTGGCCAGCATGTCGATGATGCCGCTGATCGTCATTGCGCGCGTGAAACCAAAGGACGTCGTTTCCATGTTGGTGAACAGCCCGGTCACGGGCAGCGTTACGTCGTGATGCCGGGACCGGCGCCGGTCCCCGCCCTGGCCATGGGCC
>JBEKFH010000110.1:0-12463 GCA_050013415.1 Streptosporangiaceae bacterium
CGCCGGTCCTCGCTGGCGAGCAGGCGCATGACGAGCAGCAGCAGCACGGCCCAGGCTACGAAATCCGGGACAGTAGTGGTCAGCAGGTGCATCGCGGCGAGGTACTCGGCGCAGGTGGCGGTGGCCAGCGCGGCGAGCAACTGACCGCCGCGTCCCGCGCCAAGCATGCGGCTCAGTGCCGCGGTGACCACGATGACGGCTGCCAGGGCAAGCGCGGGTATGACGCGGATCCCGGCCAGCGAGTTGCCGAACACGGCTGAGGAGAACCGCGCGAGCAGTGGCGTGAGCGGTGGCTGGTCTACGTAGCCGAAGGCCAGGTGGTGTCCGGCCGCCAGGAAATAGAGCTCGTCCCGGTGATACCCGTATCGGGCGCTTACCGCCATCTCGAGGGCGACCGCTGCCGTCGCGATCAGCGCGATACCGGCCACCGGCGCGCGACCAGGCCGGGCGCGGCGGGCGAGCGCGACGTGTCGCGGCAGCGGCGGCTCGGGGGAACTGGCGGCGGATCCGGGCAGCATCGGCTCCGGAGAGCTGGCGGCGGGTCCGGGCAGCGGCGGCTCGGGGGAACTGGCGGCGGGTCCGGGCAGCGTCGGCTCCGGCGAGCTGGCCATAAGTTCAGGCCGTGACTTGGCCGGTGGGCAAACGGCTGTTCCGGTGATTGGCCGCCTGGAGGAATGGGCGACTAGCTCAGGCTGTGGCTTGTCTGGCGGGCAATCGGCTGGTTCGGACCGGTCGCCGGCCACGGGGATCTTCATAGCGGCATCGTGCCCGCGGTCTGCCGGCCGCGGCATCGCCCGCCGCGGCGAAGTCCCGGCTCCGCCGGCCGGCCGAGATTTGCGCCCTGCCGCCGCTGCCGATCAGCCGTTGGTAGCAGGCGCCGGATCCGCCGCACAGGCGATCCCCGCCCCGAAAGCCGGTCGTACGATCAAGCAGTGAATTGGGTTTCCGCCAGGGCGTCGGCGCTGAGTCCGCGAGTTCAGGATCTGGTCCTGGCGGTGACGCTGGCCGCCGCGGACCTGGCGGTCCTGCTGGTGTATGCCCGCCGGCTGCACCCGCTGGGCTGGGCGATCCTGCTGATTCTCGGCGAGAACATTCCGCTGATCTGGCGCCGGTCGCAGCCGCCGGCCGTCTTGGTCGTGATCGGCTTTGCCCGGGTGACCTACGACCTGATCGGGCTGGGCTACGCGCCACTTCCGCTGGGGCCAGCGATCGCTTTCTACACGGTGATGGACCGGTCCAGGCCGCGGGTGCGCGCGGCCGCCTGCGTCCTGACGCTGCTGGCAATCTTCACGTCGCAGCTGGCGCCTGGCCACAACGAGCCTTATGACTTCGTTGTGGCTGTCCTCATCTTCGCTGCCGCCGGGATGGCCGGCATCCTGTCCCGTACCAGGCGGGCTTACGTCGGCGAAGTCGAGGCCCGCGCTGCCCTGGCGGAATCGGAGCGCGACCGGGAGTCCTCGCAGGCTGCCGCCGGGGAACGGGCCAGGATCGCGCGGGAGCTGCATGATGTGGTGGCACATCACGTCAGCCTGATGGCGGTCCAGGCCGAGGCGGCGTCGTCGCTGCTTCCCGGGCATCCCGCGGAGGCGAGGCGCTCCGTAGAGATCATCGGGGACACGGCCCGGCAGGCGCTGACCGAGCTTCGGCGGCTCCTCGGCGTGCTGCGAAGTCCGACCGAGGAGCTGGAGACGGAGCCCTCGCCCACGCTGGGCAAGCTCGGGGCCGTGCTGGAGAAGGTGCGGTGCGCGGGCTTGCCCGTCGACTTCCAGGTCGAGGGCACGCCCTGCCCGCTGGCACCCGGCATCGACGTCACGGCATACCGGATCGTGCAGGAGGCGCTGACAAATACCATGCGGCACGCACCGTCCGCGCGGGCCACCGTGACCCTGTCCTACGAGCCCGGCTACATAACGGTCGCCATCACGGACTCCGGCGCGGCGAATGGCGGTCCGCCGGGCGCGGGCGACGCGGCCGACACCAGGGACCGGCCTGGCAACGGGGCCGACACCAGCGACCGGGCTGGCGGCCGGGACCGGGCCGCCGGCGCGGCCTGGCTTGGTCCTGGCGGATTCGGCCTCGCCGGGATCGCCGAGCGGGTTGCCTCCTGCGGCGGCAACCTGACGACCGGCCCGACGCAGGCGGGTGGCTTTGCGGTCAGCGCCAGGCTGCCGGCCCGATGATCGCCAGCCCGATGGACCCTGATCCGCTCGGTTCCGGCCCGGCGGGCTCTGGCCCGGCGGGCTCCGGCTCAGCGGACTCGATCCGCGTTCTGGTCGTCGATGATCAGGAGCTGGTCCGGTCGGGATTCTGCGTCATTCTCGAGGCGGCTGACGGCATCACCGTCGTCGGCGAGGCCGCCAATGGAGCGCAGGCGGTCGCCGCGGTACGGGCAACCGGGCCCGACGTGGTGCTGATGGACGTGCGGATGCCCGAGATGGACGGGCTCCAGGCGACCCGGCTGATCACCAGCACCGAAACGGGCGCGAGACCCAAGGTGGTCATGCTGACCACGTTCGACCTCGATGACTACGTCTATGAGGCGCTGCGGTCCGGCGCCAGCGGATTCCTGCTGAAGGACGCGCCGCGCAGTGACCTGATCGCCGCCGTACGGGCCGCCGCGGCGGGCAACGCCCTGCTCGCGCCGACCGTAACGCGCCGCCTGATCGAGTCGTTCGCCCGCCGGCCGGCCGCGCTGGCGCCGTCCCCCGCGCGACTGGCCTCGCTTACCGCGCGCGAGAGCGACATCCTGCTGCAGGTCGCTCGCGGTCGCAGCAACGCCGAGATCGCCGTCGCCCTCTTCGTCAGCGAGGCGACAGTGAAGACGCACATCGGCCACGTGCTGGCGAAACTCGGCCTGCGCGATCGAGTGCAGGCCGTGATCCTGGCCTACGAGGCCGGCATCGTCATGCCTGGCGATTTCCCCGGCTGACCCAGCGACTCATGACATCGGCCAAACGGCTGCACTGACGGTCACCAGGGAGCTGGCCGCTTCATGGTGACTGGCCAAGCGGGGAGTGGAAGAACCAGAGCTGGCCCTCGGGATCGCGCGCGCCGTATTCCCTGACCCCGTAAGGCTGGTCAACTGGTTCCCTGATGATGTCCGCGCCGGCTTCCTTGCTGCGGGCAAAGTGGGCGTCGGCATTGTCGACGGCTATCACGGTCATGCTGGAGACGCCCCCGAGCGAGCGGGGCGACTGGTATTCCTTCCCGGCCGGGTGGAGCCAGATGACCTGGTCGCCTGCTCTGACCTCGGCGTGCACGGCCTGTCCGTCGGCATCACGATCAAGGGGCCCGGCAGCAAGGCCGTACACGCGGACGATGTACTGCTGTGCGGCGGCCAGGTCGTCGTAGACCAGCAACCCCGTGGTGCCGTGAATGGTCTCATCGAGCATGGCCATCTCCTCCCGCGTCTAGCGGATCCGGATCGGGAGCGTGCGCGGCCCGCGGATCTGGCCCGCGGCCCATGTCACCGCGGACGGGTCGTCGAGGGTGAACTCGGGGATCCGCTCGAGCCAGACGTCGAGAGCGGCCCGTAGTTCCATCCGCGCCAGGTGAGAGCCCACGCAGCGGTGGATGCCGAGGCCGAACGCGGCGTGCCGGTTGGCCTCGCGGTCGATGATGACCTCCCCGGCCCGGTCGAACTGCGCCGGGTCGCGATTGGCGGCCGGGAACGACAGCAGGATCCAGTCATCGGCCTTCATATCGGCGCCGCGCCAGTGCATGTCGCTCCGCACCAGCCGCGCCATGGTGACGGGGGCGTAGGCGCGCAGGAACTCCTCCGTCGCGGTCGCCAGCAGCGTGGGCTCGGCGACCAGCCGAGCCCGGTCGCCGGGCGTTTTCGCCAGATGCCACAGCGAGGCGCCAATCGCGCTCCAGGTCGTGTCGATGCCGGCGATGAGCAGCAGAGCCATCGTGCCGATGACATGGGACGGATCGAGCTTCTGGCCGTTGAGCTCGGCGTTGATGAGGTAGGTCGTGAGGTCGTCACGCGGGCTGGCGAGGTGGTCGTGGATCTGTTCGTCCAGGTAGTCGAACAGCCGTGAAACCCGCGTGATGCGCTCATCCGGCGGCAGGTTGATGCCTTCGAGCAGGTCCTCGACGAACTCGCGGAACTGCGGCCCGTCCTGCGGGGGGAACCCGAGCATTCCGGCGATGACCTGTACCGGGATGTGCTGCGCGTATTCGCAGGCGGCGTCAACGACATCCCGCCCCGCGAAGGCGTCGATCAGCGAGTGGCAGTATCTCCTGGTCGCCGGCTCGTACCTGGTAACCGCGGTCTTGGTGAATGCAGGGAGCAGGAGCTTGCGCGCCTCGTGGTGGAACGGCGGGTCCGAGGAGATCGGCGGTGAGCCGCCGACAGGCGCCAGCTCACGCGGTGGCCGGAAGTTGCTCAGGATGATCGACCGCGAGGAGAAGCGCCCGGGGTCGTAGGCGATCGCGGCGACGTCCTCGTAACGCGTCGGCAGCCAGGCGCCGCCGAACCGCTCGGTACGGGCGATCGGGCAGCGCTGCCGCAGGTCGTCTTGGATCGGGTAGGGGTCAGCGGACCACTCCGGGTCCAGGTGGGAGAAGTCGGTTGCCCAGTCGCCGACCGGCCCGGCGACGATCTCGCTGCGCACGCCCGGGGAGTCGTCCTCGTCCGTTTCCCGGAAGTCCTGGGTGAAGCGGTCATCGGCGGTCAATGTGACGGCTCCCCGGCGAGCTCGATCGCGTGCTCGGGACAGTTGGCCGCCGCCAGCCGCGCCTCCTGTTCCTGGCCCGGCGGCACGGTCCCGTCGCCAAGGACAGTCCCGTACCCCTCGTCGTCCTCGCCGAACAGGCCGGGGGAAAGGTCATAGCAGCGGCCATGTCCCTGGCAGCGCTCGGAGCTGATCTGCGCCTTCACCGCGTCATTCCTGTCTATGCCGTGACGCCAGAATAACCACATTCGCTGCCAGGGATCAGCCGCGGTCGATGGCGGTGCCGAGCAGGCCGAGCGGCGGTGAGCCGAGGCTCATCATGGCGGCGTGGAACCGCAGCAGCGAGAAGCCGGCTCCCCATGCGCTTCTCGCCCGGTCGCGCAGGCGGAGGATCTCCAGCTTGCCCCACGTGTAGCGGCCGTAGGTCGGGTCGAAGGTGGCCCGCCGCGCCTCGGACAGCGCGGCGGATCCGGCCAGGTGGGTATCGGCCTCGAACCTGCGGGCGCCCTCGGCCACGGTCATCCCGGCGGTGTGCACGCCGATGGCGCAGGCGAGCCGGGTGACCCGGACCAGCGCTTCCAGCCAGATGCCGATCGCGAACCGGGGATCGTCGGCGCAGAACCCTTCCTCGACGCAGAGTTCCTCCGCGTAATGCGCCCAGCCCTCGACGAACGCGGCGGAGTGCAGCGTCCGCCGCACCGGGGTGGGCGCCCGCCGGATGGCCCGGCCGTGCGAGAAATGCCCGGGCGCGACCTCATGCACGGTGATGCCGGGCAGCGTGGTGTCGCTGAAGACCTCAAGCCACTCCTGCGCCTCGCGATCGGGCCAGGAGGGATCCGGCGGCGTGATGTGATACCACGACGGTCCCTCCGGCTCGCCCGGCCCGGCGCAGGTCATCATCGCCATCGCCCAGCGCCGCGATTCCGGGGCTAGCCCGACCAGGCATTCCCCGTCCTGGTACGGCACCAGATCCCGCTCTCTGGTGAACTCGATGGCCCGCGCCGTCCAGCGCCGCGCCGCCTCGATGACGCCGTCGGCGTCAGGGTGATCGCGGACCAGCTCCCGCGCGACGTCCAGCGGCGGCCTGCTGGGATCGACCCGGGCGCAGCTGTCGGCGAGCAGCGCCGTCAGCCGGTCCCGCTCGGCATCAGCCCGCTCGCTGAGCCTGCCGAGGTCGACATCGATGGCCTCGGCGCTGCTCATCAGGGTGGCCAGCGCCGTCGCCCCGAGGGCGGCGTCCGGGTTGCCGTGCGCTGCGGCATGGTCGACGTGCGCCACCAGCCGGGCGTGCGCGGCCAGTGCCGCGGCGCGGGCCTGCTCGCTCGCAGTTGCCGGGATTCCGGCGGCGAGACCGCGGATGCCGGCCGCCAGCGCCGTCGCAACCGGCGCGCTGACCATGTCGAGCGCGTCGATCGCGGCGTCCGCGGCCCGCGGCCACCCGGCCAGGTGAGCGAGCCGGGCGCGGTCGCGCTGCTCCCGTGGCGCGTAATCCCTGTCGTAGCAGGCCAGATCCATCTCGGCCAGGTGCGGGGCCGGGCTTCGGCGATGCAGCTCAAGTTCGCCGAGCGCCACCCGGGTGCTGTTCTCGAAAGCGGCAAGCTGCGCCTCGTCGTGCGGATCGTCCAGCCGCGGCCCGGCGGCCGCCGCGGCGGCGAGGCGGCCGAGGCCGCCTCGCACTCCCGCGCGGGACAGGTCCTGGATCACGCCGTCGTATTCGTGGCGTCCGCTGTACTCGCGCATCTCGGCCATGCCGAGATCGCAGACGGCGCGCAGCCGCGGGGTCAGTTCATCCATGCGGGCACGGTACCGGCTGCGGCCGGCCCGCGCGGTCGCGGGCACGGTACCGGCTGCGGTTGGCCCGCGCGGTCGCGGTACCGGCTGCGGCTGGCCCGCGCAGTCAGGCTCCCCGAGCGGGCGGAGCCGCCAGGGGAGCCTGACGTTGCTAGGCCGAGCCGCGGCGGGCGAACCCGGCGGCGAGCGGCTGAGCGCTGATGATGCCGCGCCCGTCCATGGACGCCGCGCAGGCCATGAACCCGTGCCGGACCGCGACGTCAGACTTCGCGCCGGGCAGGCGGACGACGAGCCAGTGCACGGTGACCGGATGGCACGTCCCCGCCGGGTAGTTCGCCGCGTTGGCGATCTGCAGCCAGGCATGCGCGGTCCCGCCCGGCAGGACCTGGACCGGATGGGCGGCCACGGCCGCATCCCGCGACGCGGGCGCGCCGATCCGGTGACCATCGCCGGTGGCGAACCAGGCGCCGGGATAGCCATCCAGCCGGCAGCTGGCAGCGGCGGCGCTGGTGACCTCGATGGGGTAGTAGTCGTTCCCCGTCGCGACTCCTTCCGCGGCGAAATCGACCCTTACCTTCAGCGCGGACGCGGCGCAGGAGGCTTCCGCGCTTCCGGTCGCCGACCTGCCCGGGCTGGCCGTGCCGCCTGCCGAACCGCAGGCCGCCAGGACAAGCGCGGCGGAGCAGGCGGCAGCGGCGGCGGCGACTCCCCGGGCTGAGCCCGGGCCTCGCGTGATGCGTAATCTCATCGGATGTTCCTCTCAGTGCTGGGATATGGCATTAGGAGCCCGGGGTGACCGCCTGCACGCTGAGGATCCTGACCAGCTTGCGGTGCGCGGAGCAGGCCGGGGCGGTGAAGCTGAGGTAGATCGGCGCCGTCTGGTTCGGCGGGTAGACCTTCAGCGTGTGCGCGGTCACCAGCCGGCACTCCGCGGCGGGGTAGTTCAGCGCGTCGACCACCTGCAGCATGGAGTGGGCGGTGGCGCCGGGCGCGAGGGTGACAAGATGGCTGGCGACCAGCGGGTTCCTGCTCGCCGCGCGGCCGATCTGGCTGCCGCCGGCTTCCGTGACGAACGAGACACCGGGGTAGCCGAGCAGCGTGCAGGCGGCGGCCGAGGTGTTGGTGAAGTTCAGCGAGTAGTAGGTGCTGCCGGCCGCGCCGTTTCCCGCCCCGATCGTCGCGGGCAGCGCCGAGGTCGCGCACGCCGGGGGCACGCTGGCCGACGGCGACGGCGTGGCCGTGGGAGTGCTGGCCGGCGGCGTGGCGGTGGTGGTCTCCGTCACCCGGGGAGCGGGCGCGCCGACGTTACTTCTGGTCGAGCCGCAGGCGGCGGCCAGCATCGCGACCCCGCAGAGCGCCGCAGCCGCGGCCGCGCGCTGCGGACCGCGCCGCAGATCACGCCGCAGACCGCGCCGCAGGTCGTGCCCCGGATCGCGCCCGAGATCGCGGTGGGATGAGGTCATCGCAGTGTCCCTTGTCCTGGCGGGTGGCCTCGCGGATGATCTCCCCGAGACCTTGTGACACCTACGACGCCGGTGGCACCGGGCTGGTTGCGGCTCGCGCCGCCGGCCTGGTCACAATCCGGCCGCGACCGCGATGAGCGGCATGCTCCCGCGCGGTAGCGTCGTGATGATCCTTCCCAGCGCTGGAGGCGCCCATGCCCGGCCAGGCCGCGTTCACCACCAGGCCGCAACTTGCCGGGACCTTCGGCATGGTCGCCGCGACGCACTGGCTGGCCGCCGGGACCGGCATGGCCGTGCTGGAGAAGGGCGGCAACGCGTTCGACGCCGCCGTGGCCGCCGGTCTCGTACTGCAGGTAGTCGAGCCGCACCTGAACGGGCCCGCGGGGGAAGTGCCGGTGCTGGGCTTCGACGCGGCGTCCGGTGACGTCTTCGTGCTGGACGGGCAGGGCCCGGCCCCGGCCGCCGCCACGCTCGGGCACTTCGCGTCGCTCGGGCTGGACCTGGTCCCCGGTACCGGCCTGCTCGCGGCCTGCGTGCCGGCCGCGTTCGGCACCTGGATGCTGCTGCTGCAGCGGTACGGCAGCCTGGCCCTGCGCGAGGTGATGCAGTACGCGATCGGCTACGCGCGGGACGGTTACCCGCTGCCGCCTACCGCGAGCGCGGCCATCGCGGCGGTGGCCGGCACCTTCCGCGATCACTGGCCGGCCTCGGCCGAGATTTACCTGGGCAACGGGATGCCGGCGCCAGGCTCCCGTTTCGAAAATCGCGCACTGGCGGCCGTCTACGCTCGCATCCTGGCCGAGGCGGAGGCCGCGGGGGCGGGCCGAGACGCGCAGATCGAGGCGGCCCGCCGGGCCTTCTACGAGGGGTTCGTCGCCGACGCCATCGAGGATTACCTCGGCGAGGCGGAGGTCATGGACGTCACCGGGCAGCCGCACCGCGGCGTGCTGGCCGGCCAGGACCTGGCAGGCTGGCGGGCCGCGGTGGAGGAGCCGGTGACCTTCGGCTACGCCGGCCTGACCGTCTGCAAGACCGGTCCGTGGGGGCAGGGGCCGGTCTTCCTGCAGCAACTCGCGCTGCTCAGCGGGTTCGACCTGGCGGCGATGGGCCAGGGCAGCGCTGATTTCATCCACACCGTGGTGGAGTGCGCGAAGCTGGCGTTCGCCGACCGGGAGGCCTGGTACGGCGACCCGCGCTGGTCCGACGTGCCGATGGAGGCGCTGCTGTCGCCGGAGTACGCCGGCCAGCGGCGGCGGCTGGTGACCGGCGAGGCGTCGGGTGACCTGGTTCCCGGAGCGCCCGGCGGCGCGGCGCCGCGGCTGCCCGGCTACGCGCTGGCCGGCTTCCCCGGCGCGGCAGGCGCGGCAGGCGCGGACGGTGCGGCATTCGCCGGCGGGGCGGCCCCGGCCGGCCTGGCCCCGGGTGCGCGCGGCCATGACGCGGGCGTCGGCGAGCCGCTGGCGGGACAGGCCGGGCAGCCCGGATCAGCGCCCCCCCTGGCTCCCGAGCTCGGCCCCGGCGACACCTGCCACCTCGACGTCGCCGACCGGTTCGGCAACATGGTGTCGGCCACGCCGAGCGGCGGCTGGCTGCAGAGCTCCCCGGTTATCCCCGGGCTCGGGTTCTGCCTCGGCACCAGGGCGCAGATGTTCACCCTCACCCCTGGCTTCGCCAGCACACTCGCGCCCAGGCGCCGCCCGCGGACGACGCTCTCGCCCGGCCTGGCGCTGCGGGACGGCGAGCCGTACCTGGCGTTCGGGACTCCCGGCGGCGACCAGCAGGACCAGTGGGCGCTCTCCTTTTTCCTCAACCACGTGCACTTCGGCATGAACCTGCAGGAGGCGATCGACGCGCCCGGCTTCCACACCGACCATTTCCCCTCGTCGTTCTACCCGCGCGGCTCGCTGCCCCGGTCGCTGGCCATCGAGGCGCGGGCCGGGGAGCGGGTGATCGCGGAACTCCGGCGGCGCGGGCACCAGGTAGAGGTCATGCCGCCGTGGTCGCTCGGCCGGGTCAGCGCGGTCGGCCGGTTGAGCGCGCCCGGCCCGGTCAGCGCGGCCGGCCGCGGCGGCGGGTTCCTGTGCGCGGGCGCGAACCCGCGGGGAATGCAGGGCTACGCGGTCGGCCGCTGAGGTCGTCCTGCTGTGCCAGGACCGCCTGTTCTTGCTCCGGGGTGAAGCCGCGGGCCAGCGGCGGCTCGCCGCGCTGGCGGACAGGTCGGTCCCGGTCCTGCCCCGGCCGAGCAAGGTCACCTCGGCTCCGGCGCGCAGGGCGTCCGCCACGATGGCGCGGCCCACGAAAGACGTACCGCCCAGGACAAGGATCCGCACGGACCTGAACATTACCCAGGCCCGGGAGCCAGGCAGCCGCGAGGAAGTCTGGCGCGATGCCGGGCCCGGTGGGCCAGGACGGGAGTCGGCCAGGCGCATCGCTCGTCGGTCAGGCCGGCGGCAGCGCCGCGGCGGTCAGTTCGCCGGCCAGCACCGTCACGGCGTGGCCGGCCAGCAGAACCCGGTCCGCCGCCAGCCGCACCCGCACGGTGCCGCCGCGCGGCGACGCCTGGAAGCCGGTCAGCTCGGCCCGGCCCAGCCGCCCGGACCAGTACGGGCCTAGCGTGCAGTGCGCCGAGCCGGTCACCGGGTCCTCCGCCACCCCGACCGCCGGGGCGAAGAAGCGGGAGACGAAGTCGGCGCCCGCCCGGGACGCGGGCGCGGTGACGATCGCGCCGCGCTGCGTGCTGGCCGCCAGCTTGTCCGGATCCGGCCGCAGGCTCGTCACCTCGTCCTCGGCGGCGACGACCACGAGGAAGTCCTCGGGGGCACGCCCGGTCCAGACCGGCGCCGTGACGCCGAGCGCGTCGAGCAGGCCGGCCGGCGGCTCTTCCTCGCTGGCCGGCCGGGCCGGGAAGTCGAGCACGATCATGCCGCCGTCACGCCGCGCGGTCAGCGTGCCGCTGGCCGACTCGAACGCGACCGTCTCGCCCGCCCCGGCCAGCCCTGTCTCGAACAGGACATGCGCGCTGGCCAGGGTCGCGTGCCCGCATAGCGCCACCTCGACGACGGGCGTGAACCAGCGCAGCAGCCAGCCGTCCCCTCGAGGCTCGACGAAGGCGGTCTCGGCCAGGTTCATCTCGGCCGCGAGCCGCTGCATCCACCGGGAGTCCGCCGGCCGGTCGAGCAGGCAGACGGCCGCCGGGTTGCCGGCAAACGCCGCGTCCGCGAAAGCATCGACCTGGAAAATCCGCATAACTGCAGGATATTACGCAGCCCTCGCGGCGAGCCAGGCCGCCAGCGCCGCGAGCACGCCGGGGGCGGTCGAGCGGAACCAGCCAGGTACCCGGCGCCGTCCAAAAGGCATGACACGCAGATGCGGCCAGGTGCGCTGGGCGCTCGCCGCCGCGGCCATGCTCGCCGTGGCCGCGCTGGCTGCCGGGTGCAGCTCCACGCCCGGCGCCCGGGCCTCCGCGCCGGGGGCCCGGGTCTCCGGCGTTCCCGGGCCGGCGGACTCTGGCTCGGCGCCGCTGCTGCCGGCGGCGTCACGCGGCGCCGCCAGGCAGCCGTCGCAGTTCATCTCGCTCCGCCTCGAGCCCAGGCGGCTTCGTGCCAGCAACCCGGCCAGCTACCTCGAGGTCGCGGTCAGCAATTCCACGACGGGCGCGATCATCCGGCGGCTGCTCCCGGCCAGCCGGGACGGCATGCGGGTAACGGGCCTCGCGCTGGACCGGACGGGCAACCTGTGGATCACCTACAGCCGGGGGCCGGTCTCCCGCGGCGACACCGAAGGGGGTGATCCGCGCCCGGACAGCTGCGGCAACATGATCACCATCCTGCACGCCGGCACCGGCCGGGTCACGACATTCCTGCGGACCGGCGACAGCGTCCTGATCAGCGGCGCGGCGCCGAGCCCGGACGGCCGGCTGCTCGCCTACGGCGAGTCCGGCTGCGCCACCGGCTACCTCGACTCCTACCTGCGAGTCACCGACCTGGGCACCGGGCGGAGCTGGACCATCGGGCAGGGACTCCCGCGCTGTCACCTCATCACCGATCCGTCCTGGAGTACCGACGGCCGGGCGCTGATCGTCGGCTACGCCCCGGCCGCCAAGCCCGCCTACTCCGGCCCGCAGGGCACCTGCCTGCAGCCGCGCCGCGAGCGGGTCGTCAGCCTCACGCCCGGTGCGGCCCAGCCCGGGCTGGCCGGCGCCGCCGCCGAGGCGGACCCTGGATGTCAGATCACTTCCGCGACAGGCACCGCCGGCGGCGGCATCCTGGCGATCGAGGCGTGCGGCCGCGAGGGCTATATGCAGGGCCGTGCCCGGCTGCTGGTCTTCGGCCCGCGCCTCGGCCTGGCCAGGCGGATCACGCTGGGACGCTGCACCGACGGCAACGAGCTCAGCCCGGATCTCTCCGGCCAGAGCGTGCTGGTGAGCGCCTACCTCTACTGCAACCCGCCAGGGCGGCCCGGGCCGGTCACCCGGCTGTGGAGTTACGCCGGCGGCGCGCTCCGCCTGGTCACCAGCGTGCCCGGGGACTC
>JBEKFH010000111.1:0-12421 GCA_050013415.1 Streptosporangiaceae bacterium
GCCGAGGGCCCGCTGATCACCAGGGATCTCGTGGAGCGCCTGATCGGCGAGGAGCTCACGACCATCCGCGAGCAGCAGGGCGGTGCCTTCGACGGGGCCAAGTACGACGAGGCGACCGCCCTGTTCACCGAGGTCGCGCTGGCCGACGACTACGCCGACTTCCTCACTATCCCCGCCTATGAGCGGATGCCCTAGCCGCGCCGGCCAGGAAGGACTCGCCTCAGCAGTGGCCAAGACGCGGCGCAGGGGGCACTCTGGGAGGGAGGGCTGTGAGAGCGAGGCAGGGACTATGACCGGGACGACGAGTGCGGCCGCGACAGCAGGCGCAGACGGCACGGCAGCCGCAATGGGCACGAACGGCGACATGGCGTTCAGCTCGCCCGCTGTGATCGGTGCGAACGGCGCCAACTCGGCTGCAGGATCCGGCGCGGTCCCGGGGCCGGACGGAGCGACCGGGCCGACCGGTACCCCGGCAACCACGCTGATCCCTCGGCTCATCCAGATCTGCGGGCCGGACGGCGTCGTCAGCGACCCGCTGGAGCTGCGAACCTACGAGTGCGACGGACTCACCTCGCATCGCTGCAGCCCCGGCCTGGTGGTGCTGCCGCAGACCGCGAGCCAGGTCGCCGAGATCGTCACCGAGTGCGCGCGCGCCGGGATCCCGTTCGTCGCCCGCGGCTCGGGCACCGGCCTGTCCGGCGGCGCCCTGCCCAGCGCCGAGGGCGTGCTGATCGTGATGTCAAAAATGCGGAAGATCATCTCGATCGACCCGGCCAGCCGCCGGGCGATCGTGGAGCCCGGCGTCACCAACCTCGCCGTGAGCAAGGCCGCCGAGCCGTACGGCTACTTCTACGCGCCCGACCCGTCCAGCCAGGTCGTCTGCTCGGTCGGCGGCAACGTCGCGGAGAACTCGGGTGGGGCGCACTGCCTCAAGCACGGCTTCACCGTGCACCACGTGACCGGCCTGGAGATCGTCACGCCCAGCGGCGAGCTGACCTGGATCGGCGACGGCACCGGCAACTCCCCCGGCTATGACCTGGTCGGCATGTTCACCGGCTCGGAGGGCACCCTCGGCATCGTCACCAAGATCGTCGTGAAGCTGACGAGGATCCCGGAGGCGGTCATCACGCTGCTCGCCGCGTTCGAGACCACGGGCCACGGCGGCGCCGCGGTGTCCGCGATCATCGGCTCCGGCATCCTGCCCGGCGCGATCGAGATGATGGACGCGCTGGCGATCGAGGCCGCCGAGGCCGCGGTCGCCTGCCGGTACCCCGAGGGGGCCGGCGCAGTGCTGATCGTCGAGCTGGACGGGCCGCGGGCCGATGTCGAGCGGGAGGCCGAGGCCGTGCGGGAGCTCTGCGAGAAGGCCGGCGCCACCGAGATCCGCGCGGCGCAGGACGCGGCTGAGCGGACCGCGATCTGGAGGGGCCGCAGGTCGGCCTTCGCGGCGGTCGGCCGGATCAGCCCGGCCTACATCGTCCAGGACGGCGTGGTGCCGCGCACCGCGCTGCCGCAGGTGCTGGACCGGATCGCCGAGCTGTCCGCGGCGGCCGGCATCCGGGTGGCCAACGTGTTCCACGCCGGCGACGGCAACCTGCACCCGCTCGTGCTGTTCGACGACGCCACCCCGGAGGCGTGCGCGGCGGCCGAGAAGCTGTCCGGCGCGATCCTGGATCTGTGCATCGAGCACGGCGGCTCGATCACCGGGGAGCATGGCGTGGGCGCGGACAAGTCCCGCTACATGCCGAAGATGTTCGGCGCCGACGACCTGGCCACGATGCAGCTGCTGCGCTGCGCCCTCGACCCGGCCGGCCTGTGCAACCCGGGCAAGATCTTCCCGACCCCGCGGCTGTGCGGCGAGGTCCCCGGCATCCGGCGGGCACCGCACCCGCTGGTTGCTGCCGGCGAGATCGAGCAGTTCTAACATGCCGAACGGATACCCCGGGGTCAGTGCCGATGCCCGCTGAGCCGGTTCCGGCGCCGCTCGCGGAGGCGTGCGGGCAGGTCAGGCCCGCCACGCCGGCGGATGCCGCGGCCGGGGTGACGCCGTCCTGGGTCGCCTCCCCGGCGAGCGTCGCCGAGGCAAGCGCGGTGATGCGGGCGGCGGCCGGGCTGGATCTCGCCGTGCTGCCGCGCGGCACCGGGACCAGGCTGGCCTGGGGCGCGCCGCCGCGCCGCTGCGACCTCGTGGTCGACACGCTGCGGCTCGACCGGGTGCTTGAGCATGAGGCAGGCGACCTGGTGACCAGGGTGCAGGCGGGGGTCACGATCGACCAGCTGGCCAGCGTGGTCGGGGCGGCAGGCCAGCAGCTGGCGCTGGACCTGCCGGCGCCCGGCGACGGCGGCGGGCGCGGAACCGTCGGCGGGGTGCTGGCCACGGGCGTGGCCGGCCCCCGGCGGCTGCGTTATGGCACGCCAAGGGACCTGGCCATCGGCATCACGGTGGTGCTGGCGGACGGGACGGTGGCGCACTCGGGCGGCAAGGTCGTCAAGAACGTGGCCGGCTACGACCTCGGCAAGCTGTTCGCCGGCAGTTACGGCACGCTGGGCCTCATCACCGAGCTGGCGTTCCGGCTGCACCCGGTGCCCGGCGCCGCCAGCTACGTGACGTTTGACTGCGACGGCGCGGCCGCCGCGCAGCAGGTGATGACCGCCGCAGCCGGCTCGCCGCTCGCCCCGTCCGCCGCGGAGATCGACCGCCTCGCCCGGGGCGGGCCACTGCGGGCCGCGATCCTGGTCGAGGGCGATCCGGAAGGGGTGCCCGAGCGCGCCGCGCAGCTGCGGGATCTGCTCGGCCCGGGCGCCGTGGTGTCGGCGGTGCCGCCGCCATGGTGGGGCCGCAGCGCCGTGGCGGCCGCCGACGCGACGCTGGTCAGGATCTCGTTCTGGGCCGGGGAGCTGGCCGCCGTGATCGAGGCGCTGGACGCGGCGGCGGCCGCCGCCGGGATCGATCCGGCGATCGGCGGCGCCGCGGCGGCGGGCGTCCTCTACGCCGCGATTCCCGGCGCGGCGGCCCCGGCGGCCGTGGCGGGGTTCGTCTCGGCGCTGCGAGCGATGCCGTCGCTGGGGCCGGCCGGCCGCGACGGGCCGCCGGCCCGGGGCAGCGTCGTCGTGCTGCACGCGCCCCCGGCGGTCAGGGACGCTGTCGACGTCTGGGGCCCGGTGCCAGCGGCGGGGCTGATGCGCGCCCTGAAGGATCAGTTCGACCCGGGGCACCGGATGGCGCCCGGCCGGTTCGCTGGAGGAATCTGATGGTCGATCAGGCGACGCAGGGCCCGGCCGGCGGCTCCGGCATGCCCGGCCCGGCCGGCTCGTCCGCCGTGCCCGGCCCCGTCGCCGCGGCCGGCCCGGCCGACGTGGTCGGGCCGATCGACCCGTCCGGCGTGCTGCGTGAGCTGGCGAACGACTGCGTGCACTGCGGGTTCTGCCTGCCGGCCTGCCCGACCTATCTGCTCTGGGGCGAGGAGATGGACTCGCCGCGGGGCCGGATCCACCTGATCGGGCAGATCCTGGACGGCACGCCGGGCACCAGCGCGGCGGCCGCGCACCTCGACCGCTGCCTGGGCTGCATGGCCTGCGTGCCAGCCTGCCCGTCCGGGGTCCGCTACGACCGGCTGATCGAGGCGGCGCGATCCTGGGCGGAAGAGCCCCCGGCCGGGTCGGCTCCGCTGCCGTCGCGGTCGAGGCGCGAGCGGGCGGCCAGGGCGGCCATCTTCGCGACGTTCCCCTACCCGCGGCGCCTCCGGCCGCTGCTGGCGCCGCTGCGGATGGCCCAGCGCACCGGCCTGGACCGGATGCTCGCCCGCACCGGCCTGGCCGACCGCCTCTCACCGGAGCTGGCCGCCGCCCTGCGGGTAGCGCCGGCCCCGTCTCCTGCCGGGCGGACGCCGGCCAGGCTGCCCGGCCGGATCCCGGCCGCCGGCACTCGCCGCGCGGTCGTCGGGATGCTCACCGGCTGCGTGCAGCAGGTGTTCTTCCCGCAGGTCAACGCAGCGACCGCGCGGGTGCTCGCGGCCGAGGGATGCGACGTCATCATCCCGGCCGGCCAGGGCTGCTGCGGCGCGCTGTCGCTGCACGGCGGCCGGAAGACCGAGGCTGCGCGGTTCGCCCGGCGGATCATCGCCGAGTTCGAGCGAGCCGGAGTGGACGCGATCGTCGTCAACGCGGCGGGCTGCGGCTCCGCGATGAAGGAGTACGGGGAGCTGCTCGCCGGGGACGCCGGATGGGCGCCGCGGGCCGCCGCGCTGAGCGCGAAGGTCCGTGATCTCACCGAGTTCCTCGCCGCCCTCGGCCCTGCGGCGGTCCGGCACCCGCTGCCGGTCAGCGCGGCCTATCACGATGCCTGCCATCTGGGCCATGCCCAGCAGATCACCGCCCAGCCGCGGGCGCTGCTGCGGGCGATCCCCGGCCTGGAGCTGACCGAGGTGCCGGACGGCTCCACCTGCTGCGGGTCCGCCGGGATCTACAACCTGGTGCAGCCCGAGGCCGCCCGCGAGCTGGGCGAGCGGAAGGCGAGCGCGATCGAGCAGACCGGGGCGCAGCTGCTCGTGTCGGCGAACCCCGGCTGCTCACTGCAGATCTCGGCGGCGCTGGCCGCGCGCGGCAGCCGGCTGCCGATGGCCCATGTCGCCGAGGTGCTCGACGCCTCGATCCGCGGCGCCGGAGTCAGCCAACTGCTCGGCGCCTGAGCCAGTCTTTTGCAAAGGAATCGGATCACTTTGTAAAAGACTTGGTACGGCAGTGATCCAGCCCCGCCCACAGCGACGTTCCTTAGCCGACCCTTGGCGTAGGAGGCCCGGTGCCGGTGGCGCTCGACCAGGTGTGCCTGGACGAGCAGGTGTGCCTCGACGATCTGATCGCCGATCGAATCGCGGCAGGGCGTTGCCCTGGGCGGGTGAGCCGCGCTAGCGTCCGAAACGTGGAGTCGGCGGACGCGCTGCTGGCGGCACGCCTGGCGGCTGGAGACGATCTCGCTCTCGCCGAGGTCTTCGACCGCCTCGCGCCGGCAGTGTATGGTGCCGCGCTGCGTGTGCTCGGGGAGGGCAGCGCCGCACAGGACGTCGTGCAGGACGTATTCGTCGAGCTGTGGCGCCATCCCGACCGGTTTGACCCAGCCGCCGGGAAGCTGCGTTCCTACCTCATCATGCTGGCCCGGCATCGTGCGGTTGACGTGGTGCGCAGCGAGCTTCGCCGGGTAGCGCGGCAGGAGCTCCACTACCGGCTTGCCCCAGCGCAGCGGCATCCCTCGCCATGCGAAATGGTGATGAACGCGGCGACCGCCGACCTCGTGCGGGATGCAGTCCGGCTGCTCCCCGACGGCCAGCGCCGGGTCATCGAGCTCGCCTACTTCCGCGGACTGACCTGCCGTGAGGTCGCGCTCGCGGCCGGCATCCCGGAGGGAACCGCCAAGTCACGGCTCAGGCTTGCGATAGCCAGGCTGGAAACCATGCTGGACCGGCAGTTGCTGGAGTCGCCATGACAGCCGATGGGCGTGAACCGGTGATGCTGCCCGTCGGCCTGCGCGACCGCGTGCTGCAGGCCTCCTGGCGGGCGCGATCCGCCGGGCAGCCCGTGCCCGAGCCTCCTGAGATCTCTCCCGCCGAGGCATTCAGCCGAGCGGCCGATGCCTTTTACGGGCTGCTCTGCGCGCTGAGGCCCGAGGACTGGCGGATGGCCGCCATCAGGGACCTGGACGTGCAGGGTCTCGTCGGTCATCTGAGCGGTGTCGAGAACGACATGCACCGCTGCCTGGCCGGCGACCCGGAAGTCGCCGAGGCGGATCACATCGAGTCAACCCAGCCTGCGGCGACCCGCCAGTCCGGGCTCCCGCCTGCCCGGACCCGCGCCGAGTGGCGTCGCGCGGCCGACCGCACCGCTGAACTGGTCCGCGGCCCCGGTCACCTGAACGCCGAGGTGGCAATGCATGGCATGCGGCTGCAGCTGGGTGCGCTGCTCGTGGTCCGGGCATTCGAGCTGTGGACACATGACAATGACATCCGCCGGGTGACCGGGCTGCCCTCGTCAGCACCCGACGCATCGACCCTGCGGCTGATGACCGACCTCGCGGCCAGGGTACTGCCGCATGGCGCCACCCGCATCGGCATGCGAGAACCCGTCAGCGTGCATCTGGTGCTGACGGGGCCAGGCGGCGGCACGTGGGATGTAGTGCTCAGCGCGGGTCCGCAGGATCCAGTGGACGTTCGTATCGTCACCGACGCGGTCGGGTTCTGCCGGCTGGTCGCCAACCGGGTCGCTCCCGGCGACCTCAACATGCAGGTCAGCGGCGACCCTTGCCGGGTTGCCGCCGTGCTGGCCGCAGCCTCCGCGCTCGCACTCGACTGATACCTCCGTAGCCGGGTGATCCGGCGCATGTCCCGGCGACGTATCCCGGCCAGAAGCCGTGCGTCGCACGATGCGCGGAACCTACGGAACTCAAGAAGGATCGGACGCCATGACCGTTCTGGTCATCACCAAATTCGAGGGCGACACCGCGGCATTCCGCCAGGCTCTCAGCGAGCGGGCTGGCGAGTTCGAGAAGATCAGCGACGGGTCTCGCGCGGCCGGCGCGATTCACCACCGCTTCGGGATTGGCGACGGCTTCGTCATAGTCGTCGACGAGTGGGAGACCGTCGAGCAGTTCCAGCAGTTCTTCTCCAACCCCGATCTGCAGGCCTTCATCGGGTCGGTCGGCGCGGCCCCCGCCCCGCCGGAGACCACCATCACCGAGGCCATCGCCTCGCCGGATCAGTTCTAAGGTCCGACGACGTCGGAACCTAGCCAGCTAGTCAGGTACCGGCGCTGCCGGGCCAGGAGCGGAGTTCGCAGTGAGCGCTGACGTCAACATCAAGACCATCACGCAGGTATATGAGGCATTCGGCCGCGGTGATGTCGCCACGATCCTCGATGCCGTCACCGACGACGTCGACTGGGCAGCCGAGGCCACCTCGGCCGTCGCCCCCTAGTATGGCGCGCACCACGGCAAGGACGCCGTCGCGGGATTCTTCGCGGCGTTCGGGTCGGCCATGGAAGTCGAGGAGTTCACGCCCGTCTCGCTCGCCGCCAACGACACCGATGTGCTCACCGTCATCCGCTTCCGGGCCAGGTCACGCAGCACCGGCAAGACCGCGGCGATGGACCTGCACCACTACTTCAGGTTCCGGGACGGCAAGATCGCCTATTACCGTGGCACCGAGGACACCGCCCAGACCGAAGCGGTCCTCCGCGACTGAGCGCTAGCCGGCCGGGTGCTCGATGTCCACCGGCGGCAGTTCCTCCACCTGCTTCTTGGTGAGGCTGAGCACGACACCGTCCGCCACGCTGGTGACGGCGCCGATCGGGATGGCCACTTCCTTGCTGCCCCACAGGTGCCCCTCCTGGAGGAGCACGTGGGTCACCTGATGGCTGCCGGGATCGGTCACAAGCCCCTCGACGCGCCCGATCTCGCCGTCGGTGGCATGAACATGCTCGCCGCGGCGCACCTCCACCTCGCCCACGGGAACGGAGTCGTAGGTGATCTCCCGCATGGTGTGGCCCCTGCCCGGGCCGGCGCTGCTGCTGACGCCGGTACCGTCTCCCAACTCCCTGTTCAGCTCGTAGAAGGGCGCCTGCAAGCTCAGCCACAAGGGCCACTGCACGCCCAGCCCCTGTTCCGAGCCGTAGCCCGGATCCCCCGGGTACGCGCTGCCCGGCCGGAAATCGCTCTCCTCGGCGGGATCAAGCTTCTCGAACTCCGCCCTGGTGCAGCGGAGCCGGATCTCGCTCGCCGTGACGTCGACAAGTTCCAGGGGGACGAGCCTGCCGTGCCCTTTCCGGTGCTTCGGCTCGACAACGAGATGGGTGACAACCCTGGCGACCGGGTCGACGATCACGCGCCTCACCTCGCCGCAGGTCCCATCGCTGCAGCTGACCTCGGCCCCCATGGTGTACGGCGTCTCCGGCATAACGGCCCTCCTCTTTCCTACGGACTCTAGCCCGAAGGCGGTCTCTGCCCACAGGAAGCGGGAGCACCAACCCGGAGGCGGTCGCTGCGCACAGGAAGCGGGAGCACCAACCCGGAGGCGGTCGCTGCGCACAGGAAGCGGGGGCACCGCCCCTCCTCACCGGGCTGGGCACCTCTTACCGGGAAGCTGGGGCACCGCTCGGTCGCCGGCGCTACCATCGCCGCACTTTCGGTTATGTCACAGGAAGTCCCGGAGAAGGGAAGTGCCATGCGTCGTTTCACGCGATTCACGCTCGCCGGTTTGACGGCAGCAAGCCTGGCCTGCGGGCTCGCCGTGGCCACCAGCGCGCCCGCGGGCGCCAGCCCGGCCACTGCGGCGACGGAGTCTGCCGCGAAGGCCAGCCAGGCCACAGCCGCTGCCCGCGCCGCGCTCGCGCAGCTTCGGATTGGCCGGCCCGTTCCTGGACGGCGGGTTCCGGCCAGCGCGATCCGGGCAGGTCGCGGGCTGACGAAGATCGAGTACTTCAACTGGTCGGGTTACGGCGACACCAACACGGGCGGCCTGGTCTACAGCAAGGTTGCCGGCAGCTGGACCCAGCCAGCGGTCACCTGCACCCAGGAGGACGAATGGGTCGTCACCTGGGTCGGCATCGACGGCCTCACCAACAGCACGGTCGAGCAGGACGGCACGCTAGCCCAGTGCTTCGAGGGCAAGGCCCACTATTACACGTGGTGGGAGATGTACCCGACCAACGACATCCAGGTGGTGGGCTCCACGGTCAAGCCCGGTGACAAGATAACCGGCTCAGTCATTCGCACCGGCACTAGTTACGCGCTCAAGGTCACCGACGCCACGACCACTGCGAACAGCTTCAGTACCACCCAGACCTGCACCGTCTCCGGAGGCTGCGCCAACTCCAGCGCCGAGTGGATCGCCGAGGCCCCGACCGGCCCGACCGGGCAGTACCCGCTGGCCGACTTCCACTCCTGGAAGCTGACGTCCGCGACCGTTACCGCCGGCACGAAGTCCGGGGACATCTCGACCTTCCCCGACGACGAGATCACCATGATGGATTCCAGCTTTACCTACCCGCTGGCCTCCCCCGGGGCACTGACAACAGGGAACAGCTTCACCGTTACCTGGGACAACAGCTTCTAGCGGACCAGAAGACGTCTCTGGAGAACCCGAAGCCGACCGGGCGCCCGGCGATCCGCGTCTGGGGTCGCCGGGCGCCTGGCCAGGCGCGGATCACCACGCACATGTGTCGCCGATCACCAAGGCTTTGGGCAGTCCATCGGAAGGACCGGTCCGATGATCGACCGTACGACGGCGCGATGACGCCACTTCAGGCTGTGACGACGCACTGAGACGGCATTATGACTTTGAGATGACTGCTGTATGGGTTTGACAGACGCCATGTTTGACGTCATTATGACGTCATGGAGCTGTCAGATTACGCCGGGATGCTGCGCGGCGAGCTCGCCGCAATCACCCGCTTCGCGAGCGATGACGTTGCCCGCGCCGGCCAGATGCTCGCCGAGGCGCTGGACTCGTCAGTGCGCCTCACCCTGCTGGACGTGCTGTCGGCCGCCGCCGCCGAGATCACCGCGCATCTGGACGACACGGTGGTCGAGGTCCGGCTGGCGGGCGGGGAGCCGTCCTTCGTCGTGACGTCCGCGCAGCCGGATCCCCTGCCGGAGGCGCCCGGGCCAGCCGAGAGCGCGGACGAGACCGGTACCGCGCGGATCACCCTGAGGCTGTCGGACGCGCTCAAGGTGCGGGTCGAGACGGCCGCCGCGGACGACGGCGTCTCGGTAAACGCCTGGCTCGTCCGCGCCACGGCGCGGGCCCTCGACGGGCCGGGACCGGCCGCGTCGCCGCGTTCTCGCCGTGGTGTCGGCCAGCGGATCACCGGCTATGCCCGCAGCTGACCGGCCCACGCCGACATCGGGAGCCACCATGCCCGTCCGCGCCCGTCCCCAGTCGCCCCTGTCATCCAGCCCTCCCGGACCACTCCTGATCCGTTCCCATCAGCCAGCCGCGGCTCGTCGTCGCGGGACCGCTCTTCCCGTCCGCCTCCCATCAGCGAAGGACCACGACAATGACTACCTGGGAATTTCCCGCCTCCGGCCCGATCCTTCTCGATGCCAGGCTCCCGTCCGGGAGCATCACGGTGAGCGCCGAGCCGGTCACAATGGCCAAGGTGTCGCTCACGTCGGCACGCTCCGGCAAACGCGGTGACGAGCTCATCGCGGACACCAGCGTCGAGTTTGAGGACGGCACGCTGACAATCGCGGTGCCCGACCGCATCCGGCTGCTGAGCAGCACCCCGCTTGACCTGACCGTCTGCCTGCCGCATGGCTCGTCCTGCGAGCTGAAGGCGGCATCCGCCAGCATCCGCTGCAGCGGCGAACTCGGCTCGCTCCAGGCCCGCACCGCCAGCGGCGACGTGACAGTCGAGCGGGCGACGGGGCCGGTCGGCGTCAGCACCGCTTCCGGGGACGTGCGGCTGGCAGACGCCGCCGCCGAGGTGCAGGTGAACACCGCTTCCGGGGACACGGACATCGCCCACGCGAGCGGCGAGGTGACGGTGACATCCGCCAGCGGCGACCTGGTCATCGGCCAGGCTGATGGCTCGGCCAACGTCCGAACCGCCAGCGGTGACGTCCGGATCGACCACATCACGGCCGGCCACGCCGAGGTCACCACTGTGTCCGGTGACATCAGCGTCGCCGTCCCGGCCGGGATCGGCGTCTACCTCGACCTGTCCGCGATGGCCGGGGATGTCAGCAGCGACCTGGAGCCGGCCGGCGACAGCAGCGACGCGGGCCTGAGCCTGCACTGCCGCAGCATCAGCGGGGATGTCCGCGTCGTCCGCGCAGCGGCCGGCTGAGCCGCTCGCCTCCTACCCACCGAGACCCCGCCGTCAGGCGATACCCACCCAGCCCGCCGCCTGGCGGGCATCTACCCACCGAGACCCCGCCGTC
The DNA here is from genome assembly GCA_050013415.1 of Streptosporangiaceae bacterium. Taxonomy (GTDB): domain Bacteria; phylum Actinomycetota; class Actinomycetes; order Streptosporangiales; family Streptosporangiaceae; genus Palsa-506. Next base: position 10,928 of record JBEKFH010000111.1, read on the forward strand.
AGGCGGGCATCAGGAAGGACCCGACGATGAACCGCTCTCTGCTGGAACAGGCTGCCGCCCAGCACACCGCCGAAATCCGGGCGGCCTCGGCCGCCGCCGTCAGGGCCGGCGCCATCCGGCGCGGCCTTCGCCATCCGCTCCGGCGTCGCACCGGCTGGGCCCTGATCTCCGTCGGGCTATGGCTGGCCAGCAGTGATGCCTGATCCGCCGCCGGACATCGCGGCGATCCCCGGCCGCCGGGCGGATGCCCGCAGCCACGCCCGGTGCACGACGCCAGCGGCTGGCCGCGGCGATTCCGGGCCTGAGACTTCAGCGGCGGGCCGCACTCGCGCTGGCCAGCCAGGCGTCGTCGAACTCGCCCTCGGCGACGATGACAGCCGGCCCGGTCAGCCGGCTCGCACTGCCAGTGAGAGTGACCGCGAGCTGGCCACCCGGCACGTCGACAGTCCAGATCCCGCTGCCGGTCTCGGGCACGACCGGGGGCACCAGCCCCGGGCCTGCGGACGCGACCGCGGCGGCAACCACGGCGGCGACGGCTCCGGTCCCGCACGACCTGGTCTCTCCCGAGCCTCGTTCATGCACCCGCATCTCAATGTGCCGGTCGCCGGTCACGAGCGCCACCTCCAGGTTGGCGCCGTCGGGAAACTCGGCAGGATCCAGCAGCGGCGGGGCGGACAGGTCGAAGCCGGCCAGCGGCCCGTCGACCAGCACGGCGAGATGCGGATTCCCTAGCGAGATCCGCAGGCCCGCGCGCTCCATTCCGCCGATCACCGCCCGCCCGGGCCCGAGAATCGCCGGAACGCCCATCTCCGCGGTGATCGAGCCGTCTGGCTCCACCTGCACCCGTCGCGGACCCGACCTGGTCGCCACGGTGAACGCCGGGCCGCGCACCAGGCGGTGATCCAGCAGGTACCGGGCGAACACGCGGATGCCGTTCCCGCACATCTCGGCGGCGCTGCCGTCAGCGTTCCGGTAGTCCATGAACCACTCGGCAGGCGGCTCTCCAGAGCTGCCCGGACCGTGATCAGGCCGGCCGTCCCCGTACCCGTCAGCGGCGGACGCCTGCCAGCCGTCTTCACTGACCCCGGTTGTCTGCCAGCCGTCATCACTGCCACCGGGCGCCTGCGCCGCAGACAGGACGACCCGGAGGACGCCGTCCCCGCCAACCCCGGCCCTGCGGTCGCACAGCCGCGCCACCAGTTCCGGCGTCAGGGCGAGATCGCCCTCGAAGTCAGGCAGCACGACGAAATCGTTCTCCGTACCGTGCCCCTTGGCGAACCGCATGCTCCGATGGTAGTGATCTCATCCAGCTCTCATCCGCCGCGAGCTGGCGGGCGGGACAGTGGGATGGCGAAATCCACCCGTTCGCGGGGATTTTGTCCGCCTTCCAATGTCGGCGGCGCGTTCGGGACGAGATGCTTACGGCATGGGAAACGACACGGCCGTCCGGGTCAGCGGCCTGCGCAAGCGATACGGCCAGCTGACCGCGGTCGA
>JBEKFH010000112.1:0-12373 GCA_050013415.1 Streptosporangiaceae bacterium
TTAGGTCAAAGGACTTCGGATGAGCCTTGTACAGGCATCAGTTAATGCAATACCTTGACTGCACCGATATGTTATTTTACGCATCCCCAGCGCACCCGCTCGGCGGCCGTCGCCGCGATCCGCTCCACTAGCTTCCTTGTCGGCGTATCACCATCTGGCACGAGTCATGGCAGGTGACCGCACATGGCGAACCGCACGCTCGGCCGCGATCCCGGCGCGGGCCGGAAGGCTGCCCGATGACCTTCCGCCTGCTGACGAACATCGGCCGGCTGTGGACCGGGTCCGAGATCTGGAGCAACGCCGCGATCCTCACGCGGGACGACCAAATCGCCTGGGTGGGCCCGGCGGCCGAGCTGCCGGCCAGCATCCCCGGCGTGATCGAGGACATCGTTGACGTTGATCACGTCGAGAACCTGCATGGCGGGCTGGTCACTCCAGGTCTCATCGATGCCCACACGCATCCGGTCTACGCTGGCAACCGCTGGGCCGAGCTGTCGATGCGATCGAGCGGCTCATCCTCGACCGAGATCGCGGCGGCCGGCGGCGGCATGGCGTCAACGGTGACGGTCACCCGGGGGACCGACCCTTGGACGCTCTGCAACGGCGTCCGGGGACGGCTGCGCGCCTGGCTGATGGCCGGCACCACGACCATCGAGGCGAAGACCGGCTATCACCTGACCCGCGACGGCGAACTCGCCGACGTGCGCCTGCTGCGCTCGCTGGAGGGCGAGCCCGGCATGCCGCGCGTGCACGTCACGTTCCTCGCCGCGCACGCCGTGCCACCCGAGTACTTCGGCCGCCGCCATGATTACGTCGACGCCGTCGGCAGCTGGTGCGCCGACGCGTCGGCAGCGGGCGCGGACAGCGTCGACGTCTACTGCGACGACGGGCGATTCACCGAGCGGGAGGCGCGCTGGGTTCTCGGCGCCGGCCGCGCATCGGGCCTGCTGCCGAGGCTGCACGCGTGCGGCGAGTCAAGGAACGGCGCGGCCAGGCTCGCCGCTGAGCTAGGCTGCGCGTCAGCCGACCTGCTGCACGGCGCCGACGACGAGGACGTGGCCGCGCTTGCCAGGGCCGGGGTGGCCGCCGTGCTGTGCCCGAGCACCGCGATAGAGACCGGCAGGATCCCGCCGGTCCGCGCGCTGCTCGACAAGGGCGTCGCGGTCGCGCTCGGCTCAGACCACACGCCCGGCGGCAACGGGATCACCTCGATGTCGCTCGTCATCGCGCTAGCGGTTTCCTACCTCGGGATGAGCGTCACCGAAGCACTCCGCGCGGCGACCATCGGCGGCGCGCACTCGCTCCGCGCGGATGACCGTGGCGCCATGGCCCGCGGCAGGTACGCCGACATCGTGGCCTGGGACGCGGATCACGAAGGTTCCTTCGCCTGGTCCTACGGCCTGAAGCCACTCCGCGTGTGGCGCGGCGGCGAGCCGGTGAAGGCCTGACGCCCGACATCCGCTGACCGGGAGCAAGCCGGCCCGCCGGCTCCCGCCCGATCCCGCCGGCCCCCGATCCCGCCGGCCCCCGATCCCGCCGGCGCCGGTCACGTCGGCTCCCGCCCGACTCCGTCGGCTCTCGCCCGATCACGCTGGACGGGGAGTGCCCGGCCTGGCCGCGGCCGTCGGCTCGGCAGCCCAGCGAATGGAGAACCTGTCCAGGGTGTACCCCAGCGCGTTCAGCGTCGGCTGAATGAAGCTATCCCGGATCGTCTGCGTCGCCTCAGCCTCGGCGGTCTGCACGAGCGGGCCCGTCACTCCCGCGGCGTGCTGGGACTTGTAGAAGGCGATCTGCTGGGCCTGGGCATACAGCACGGACTCGGCAAACTGGGGCCGCACTACCACGCCGCAGCCGAAGCCAGGGTAGGTCCAGCTGTGCTGCGTGTCGATCGGCTTCGACGGGATGTTGTCGATCGTGATGTCATGCACAGACTGCGGAAGCTGCGGCCGCGGCAGCATCATGACGACGCTCACCTGACCGGGCTTGCCCGGCAGGGGCCGACTGAGCACCCGCAGCCGGTAGTGCCCGGACCCCGGAGTCCACCACGCGGGCCCGGGATTGAGGTCAACAGTGGCGGACGCGTGGCCCACGACGTAAAAGGTGCTCGCATACCAGCACGGCCACGGCCCGATGCTCTTGGAGACTTTGTGCGTGAATACGAAGCTGAAGTTGGCCTGGCCGAGGGCTGGCCTGGAGATTCCCTCAATCTTCTGCAGCACCCACGGGCCAAGATCAGTACTGGTCGTGGTACCCGCGCTGATCGTCTGCCACGGCCATGCGAACCTGATACTCGGCAGATGAATGCTGACGCCCACCAGGTGCAGTGCCGCCGAGAGCCCGATCAGCACCGCGTACTCGATGGCCCTGCGGAATATCAGTCCGATCGCGACGATCACAGCGGTCCACTTCACTGACGGCGAAAGTCGCCTGCGGCGCCTGCCGGAATTGCCGCCGGTCCCGCCCTGCCAGCCCGGCCCGGCACCGCCGCCGCCGGCCGGACGACGCCAGCCGGGCCTGGCGATGCCGTCCGTGCGAGGTTGCCAGGACGGTGCCTGCGGGGCGGGCTGGCCAGGCCAGCCGGAGCCGTCAGCGGGCCTGTTCCCGTCCGGCTGCCACGGTCCCGGCTCACTCCATGCACCTGAATCGTCCGTCCGGTACCGAACCGCCTCCTGCCCCCCTGGCCTTTCCGCCGTCAGCGTGCCCAGCGGAAAGAGCGAGAAACGAACCACGCGGTCCACCTACTTTCTCTTCTTGGCAGAGCTGAAAAAAGCTCTGGGTGAATCAGCTAGACCGCGACTGGGTAATTCAGGCTCAGCACGGCGGGAACGGCGCCGAACGGCATCCGGAATCGGCTGCCCGGCTTATCAGGTGCCTGCGGGTCGTCGATACCGGGCCAGCGCATGTTGGTGTGCTGCTCGGTCAGGCCCGCGACGGAATACGGGAACTCCATGGCGGACGTGCGGTGCAGCCTGAGTAGTCCGCCCCAGCGGAACGCCGCGTAGACGTTGGCCAGTTCGCGGACGGACAGGCCGGCAGGCCCGGTCACATCGATCTGGTAGACCGTCCGTGCCAGGTCAATCAGGTCTTCGGCGCACCTTTCCAGCGCCGCCGACTTCGTCCGGTACAGCGTGCCGTCCGGATTCGCCGTGCCCAGCTTCTCGCCGTGAACTGGTGAGTGGCGTGGCCGGGCTTCGCACTGCATCCAGTCGCAGGCTGCCAGGAGCTCCCAGCGGATGTCGCAGTGGCTCGCGACATCGTGGTAAAGCGGCTGCGCCCGCATGAGCGGCACTCTGGCCATCGTCGTGAATGCCCGCTGCACTGATGGCGGGATCCGCTGCTGGTAATGGCGCGCGATGGTGCTGTCATTACGGGACGCGACCCTCCGAGCCGGCTGCCCGGCCGGCGCCACCGCTGCCAGCAGCCTGGCGGAAGCAGTCTGCACCGATGGCATCGCCGTTGACTGAGCCCGGTCCGCGCCGGGCTGGCTGCCCGGCGCCGAGGCTGCACTGGACGCGGGGGAGTGCGGTGTCGCGGTCACCTGCGGCTGCGGCTCCGGCGCAACGGCACCGGCCAGTCCTGGAATCGTCACGTCGCCGGGTCCTGCCGCGCGCCGCGCTGCCGCATGCCCGCTCATTGCTGGCACGCCTGATCCTGCCTGGTCGCCAGAAGTGGCTGCCGCTCCCGGCATCGCGGGGATGAACGGCCGGCCCGGTCCTGCCGTGTGGTGCCAGGCAGCGGCTGGCGCTCCCGGTACTGCCGCCTGGTGCCTTGAAGCCGCTGGAGCCGCCGGAGCCCCTGGCAGCGCGGGGGTAGCTGGCCGGCCTGGCCGCGGCGCACGGTGCCAGGCGGCAGCTGGCGCACCAGGCACCGCCACCTCGTGCCCCAGGGCAGACGGCCGGCCGCGCCCTGCCCCGTGGTGCGAGGTGGCGGCTGGCTCACCGGGCACCGCCGCCTCGTGCGCGGGCGTGGCCGGCCGGACCGGCGTCGCCGAATGATGCCGGGCAGCTGCCGGCGGGCCGGGTGCGGCTGGGACGCCGGGTACTGCTGGCTGGTGGCGGATGGCGGCCCGCATCTCCCGGACTTGCCCGTGCTCGGGCACTGCCGCCGTGCCGGGGACCGCCGCCTGCTGCTCGGCCACTGCCGCCGTGCTGGGCACCGCCGCCTGCCGCGCGGGCACCGTCGCCGTGTTGCCGGGCACCGCCGCCTGCTGCGGCGCGGCGGCTGTTGCAGGGGCGTCGTAGCGGTACAGGTCGTACTGCCCCATGAGGTCGATCAGCTTCTCGCCATAGTCGGGATCCGTGGCGTAGCGGCCCGTGAGAGAGGCAGCGAACGCCGCAGGGCGCTGACGGTCAGCCATGGACTTCTGGTAATACGGGCTGGTCGCGAGCAGCCTCGCGTGGTCATCGATGCTTTCGGCGATGCTGTGATAGACGCGGAAGGACGCGGTGCCCGCCACCGGCTGGCCATCCTGATACTCCTGCGTCGGCTCAGGATCGGCGCCCGCCGGGCCGGTGCCCTTGATCCCGAACAGGTTGTGATCCCTGGTCGCCAGCTCGCTCTGACCCCAGCCGGATTCGTCGATGGCCTGGGCTATGGTCACCGCTGCCGGCACGCCGTACCTCCGCTGCGTAGCGACCGCTCCCGGCGCGACTTCCCTGATGAACGCCTCCCGGGATCTGGCATCTGGCGGCGATGCTGCCGGCAGCGGGTCGTGCCTGACGTACCGAGCAGACGGTGATGCGCCCGCGCCAGCCGACCGATGATGCGCCGCTGCCGGCACTCCGGGAATGGCGGCACGGCCGGCCGGCCGCACGCGTGGCTGCTGGCGTGCGCCGGCCGCCGGCGCACCCGGAATGGCCGCCAGTTCCGCCGCATCCTGGTAGTGAGCCGGCTGGCCGGCAGAAGCGTGCTCACCGCTGCGCCGCGTCTCTTCCGGCGGACCGCCGAGCGCGCCGTTGTTGACGAATCCGACGACACCTTGCGCCGCAAGCGGCCCGCGATACTCGTGAGCGTTGACCGAGAAGTTGGGCAGTGAGTCCCCGCCTATGGTGTGCAGGACGTCATCGGCATATTTCGTGACCACCTCGACATGCCCGTTGAACAGGACCCAGTCGCCGGGCAGTGGCTCGTAGCCGTCGCCGAGCGGATGCCAGCGATCGTGGGCTGCGGCGTCCTGCAGGACCGAGACGATGCCGGGCGATGCCGGATTGGGGTCGACGCGGACATCGGCCCACGTGTGCAGCGGCCAGGGGTAGGAACTGCCTCCGGTCACCCAGCTCTGCTGCCCGACTACCTGGGCAGCCAGTTCCAGTGTCAGGCTGGCGAAGGCTGCGCACGACTCGCCATGGTTGGCGCCGTTCATGCTGTCGCGCTGCCAGATGAGCGCCGCCATCTCGGCCGGCGTCCTGGTCTCGGCCAGCCGATAGTAGTAATGGGCGACGTTCACGATCGCCGAGCGCATCAGCGCGTCGCCGGTTTGTGCTGGCCGTGCTGCCTGCCGGAGCGCCATCAGGCTGATCGGCATGCCCGTCGGCGCCGACAGGTCGGCCGGCGCTCGTGGAACGAAAGAGAAACCCGTGATCGCCCCGCCCGCGGTCAGGCTGATGACCGCGGTCAGGTGCTGCCAGCGGGGCCGGCCTGCAGGCTGCATGGAGATCACCTCTTCCTGATCGCGTGGGTACTGGCACCGGGCAGATCTCGCGGATGCGCCGCCGGGTCAGGCCGGCAGCTTGAAGTACGACAGGTACCGGAGGATGGCCTGGACCCGCGGGGCCGCCGGATCGTTCGCATTCTGAAACAGCACCGCGGCATCCCGTGCGCTGGCCGAGGACGCGCCGACCACCCACTTCCGGTACACGTCGGCCACCAGCGCGGCCTGCCCGGCCGGGCTCGCCACGGGCCTCGCGCAGACGCTAGGAAAGCCCGCGCGGGCGGTGAGCGCCGCTGAGCCGGTGTACCGGGCGCAATTCGCCGGGTGACCCTCCAGCCCGGGCTGCACGATCGGCTTGCCATGCGCGCTGGTGGTGGTCGCGCCGCCGATGATGTTATTGATCGCCCGAGCCGCCACCTCGAGGCTGTCGACCGGATTGGCCGGGTTGTAGGGATGATGGAGGTTCAGGGACCAGGCCACCTCCCCGCCCTGCGCTGGCGCAATCGGCTCCAGGCCCCGCCGGCCAGTCTTCGCATCGACGAAGTTCGGGTCGTCGCCGCTCGTCATCAGGGCGAGCACCCAGAGAATCTGGCGAGTTGCCTTGGCGCAGGCGAAGTTGACTTCACCGGGCTCGGACGCCACGTCGGGATTCTGGCAAGCCGTAGCGGCCTCAGTCTGCACCGTTGCCACGCTGGTCGGCCAGGACGGTCCGCTACGGAGCACCATTGTCGCCAGCACGGCTCCGATCACCGCGGCGAAGGCCGCTCCGCCCGCCATGATGCGTCCGCGCGAGCGGCCCGGCCGATAAGCATTGCGCCGGCCGTGGCTGACGATCACCTCGGTTCGGTCGTCTGCCGCGTAGAACTCGTCGCCCGCGTCCGCGCTTCCGTAACCGAACGATGGCTCCGGCCCCGGACCGAAGGGCGGCGCCATGCCAGCGGCATTGTCGTGCCTCAGGTCGGCTGGATGGCTGCGGCTGGCGTCATCCTGGGCGCAGCGGCGTGCCCGCTGGGACCGACCATGCGCCGACGCCCGACCGTAGCCAGGCTGGGCTATCTCGCGCTCAAGAGAAATCCGGGCGTCAAGAAGCTCGCGCTCGAGTTCCTCGGCCTTGGTCTTCAGGTCAGCGACCCGCTGGCTCTTCGGGGGGACGTCATATGCCGCGTGCGTTCTCATTTTTCACCTCTAGCGCGGCCCTTGCCTGGCGTGCGCATGTAGTCATGACCGGCATGGAACCTGCCGGCTGGCAGGTGTTCTACTGGTAGTTCCTCGACCGGGCCGACTGCTGCCTGGTCCCGCAGGTGACCTTGGACATGACAACAATTAGAACATAGATACGAGTCACATGTGAAGAGCTATTTGATGGGAACGCATGTTCGAGAGCGACCTGGCCGGCCCGAGCAGGTCGCTATGCGCAGGTCAGGCGGCCGGCTCCCAGCACCACCGGGCGGGCATCAGCAGGATCGTGAGCGTGACGGCGATCACCAGGGCGAGCCTGAACCTGCCCTGCAGCGCGGGCTCGCCGGAGAGCAGCGGGACCACGGTCAGGGCGCCGATGGAGAGCAGGCTCCACAGCGGCCACGGGCGACGGGCACCCACGCAGTCCCAGAGCAGCGCGCCGGCCATGACACCAGCGGTGTAGTAGGCGTGGGCGCCGGGATCGAGGGCAAGGCGGGCGCCGACCGCGAGCAGGACCGCTGCCGCCCAGCGCCGCCGCCAGATGGCGAGCGTGCCGACCGCGCACCCTGCCACCACCTCCGCGGGCCGGTCCCAGGCCGGCGTGCGCGCGGCGTGCACCCCCAGCGCCCGGAGCGCGGAGTCGGGCAGGTTCGCAATCGTGAAATGAGCGGCTGCCAGAGTCCCTGGATCGGCGAGATAGAAGGGCAGCCAGGCAGCCGCAATCGCCGCCGCGGCCGTCAGGCAGGCAAGCACGAGTCCAGACTGGCCCGGTCTAGCTGCCGGAGCCATTGTGGTGACCGGCGCAGCGGCGCGCATCTGGCTGCCAGTTGCCGCTAACCCGATCGCGTCCGGCACGGCTGTCCCGGCCGTCACGCGGCGTCCAGGCCAGCCTGGCTGGCCGCCGCCGCCGTTGGCCAGCAGCAGCAGCAGCGGCAGGAATATCAGTGCCCAGGGCTTCGCATCGACCGCGAGTCCGACGCACAGCCCGGTAAGCACCGGACGGCGGACGACGCCGGCCCAGACCGCCAGCACGGCGCACAGCAGCGCGATAACGTCGTCCAGGTGGCCGAACTGGACGGCCAGTTCAGCCCAAGCGATCATGAAGACCGCGCCGCCGCCCAGCATGGTCCGCTGCAGCGTCCGCGGCTCCAGCGCGAGTTCCGGGCGCACGGTGAGCGCGATCCGCTCGATCGCGTGCAACATCACGAGCCCCGCGGCTGTCATGGCCAGTTCCGCGATGGCGATCCCCCCGTCGGGACCGAGGTGGCGGAGCAACTGCGCGGCTCCGAGCGCCAGGGGACCGATCTGCAGCTGTGGGTAGCTGGCATACAGATGCAAGCCCCCGGGCTTTGTGGACCCGCCGTCGTGACCGGTGAACAGCAGCAGGCTGCCCTGGACGAAGAACTTCCAGGCAATCCCGCCGTTCCTGGCGAGGATGGCGAACCAGACGGCCGTCCAGCATCCCAGGACCGCCGGCCGCCAGTGGTCGCCGAGCAGCGATCCGCGCTTCTCGCCCGGCAGCGGCCTGAACTCCGCGTATGCCTGCATATGACAGCCATCCCTGGGAGTGTGACCACTGCCCGGGCCACCCGGGACGCGCCACAGCGTAGCCCCGCGTGTCCCCACCCGGTGGCAGGACATGCGGTCGTGGCATGCTGCGGGGGTGACTTCGCCGAGTCCCGCAGCCGAACCCGCCGGGCAGCGCGTCGTTGTACCGGCCGTCAGCGTCATCGTCGGCACCGAGGACCTGCTGGTCGACCGTGCCGTGAGCCGCATCGTCGCCGCTGCGGGTCAGCTGAGTGACGCGGCGGAGCCCGGACGGGCAGCCGCCGACGGAAATGCCATCCAGGATGTGCAGGCTGCGGACCTCCTGCCCGGGCAGCTTGCCGGGCTCAGCGCGCCATCGCTGTTCGGCGGCGGCTGCGTTGTGATCGTCAGGTCGGCGCAGGACGCCAGCAAGGAAGTCGCGGCTGAGCTGGCCCGGTATGCGGCCGCGCCGGAACCCGAAGTGGTTCTGGTGCTGACCCACGCTGGCGGCGCCAAGGGAAAGGCCCTGCTGGCAAGCCTGGCGGGCTCCGGCGCCCAGCGGATCGACTGCCCCGTGATCAAGCGTTTCGCCGAGCGCCTGGAGTTCCTGCGATCGGAGTTCAGCAGGGCCGGGCGGCGGGCCGACGACGCTGGCCTGCGCGCGCTGCTGGACGCCGTCGGGACGGACCTGCGGGATCTCGCTGCGGCCTGCGCCCAGCTGGCCGACGACACGACGGGCACGATCAGCCAGGCCGCGGTTCGACGGTATTACCGGGGCCGGGCAGAGGCGACCGGGTTCACGGTGGCCGACCGCGCAGTCGAGGGGAAGCTGCCTGAAGCTATCGAACAGCTCCGCTGGGCCCTGGCTACCGGGGTATCGCCCGTGCTGATCGTCAGCGCGCTGGCTCAGGGAGTGCGGGGCCTCGGCCGGGTCGGCAGCGCGTCGCGGGGCAGGAGCGCAGACGCACTGGCCGCCGAGCTTGGCATGCCGCCCTGGAAGATCGACCGGGTCCGGCAGCAGCTCCGGGGCTGGGCGCCTGATGGCGTGGCCCGCGCTCACGCGGCCGTGGCCGCCGCCGACGCTCAGGTGAAAGGCGAGGGAGCAAGCGCCGGCTACGCCCTGGAGGTGGCGATCACTGCGATCGTTGCCTGCCGCACCGGCCGCTGACCAGCCGATCCCGCGCCGAGCCGCGTCAGCCCGCGCCCAGCTGCGTCAGCTCGTGCCGAGCTTCGTCAGCTCGCGCCGACCTTCGCGGCGCGCTTGGCGATGGCGGACTTGCGGTTGGCCGCCTGGTTCTTGTGGATCACGCCCTTGCTGGCGGCCTTGTCCAGCTTCACGAAGGCCGCTCGCATGGTTAGCGTGACCTTCTCGGGGTCACCAGCGTCCGCCGCCTCGCGGAACTGCCGCACCGACGTCTTCAGCGAGGACCGGACGGCCTTGTTCCGCATGCGTGCCTTTTCGTTCTGCTTGTTGCGCTTGATCTGGGACTTGATGTTCGCCACGCGGGTGCCTCGCTAAAGTTCTGGTCAGGTGGATCCGGAATGTGCCTGCCGCGAGCCGAGACCGCGGTTTCGCGCCCGGCATAAGAGATAGCGGGCATGCGGGCAGCCGGAACCGAAGGATACCCGAGATAGCCCCGGCCACTCAAACCCGGCTGCCCGCGCGCCGGTCAGGCGGGACCGGGCACCGCGCCGGCCAGGCGGACCCGGCTGGCGCCGGCATCCGCCCGGACATGCGACTATTGACCGCGACAAGATCTGCCTGCCCGGGGACTCGCCGGCCTGGCCAGGGACCCGGGGGACCGGCCGCCCTCGCCGGTCCTGGCCACGGCGGCACGCGCCCGCCGCCAGAGACTGCCCTACCGACTACGACGTGACGGATGCCTGTGCCACCATCGCCCGAGCCCGGCCGGACCGACCAAGCGGCGATACGCAACTTCTGCGTGATCGCGCACATCGATCACGGCAAGTCCACGCTCGCCGACCGCATGCTGCAGCTCACCGGAGTGGTGCAGGGCCGCCAGATGCGCGCGCAGTACCTGGACCGGATGGACATCGAGCGCGAGCGCGGCATCACGATCAAGAGCCAGGCGGTGCGGCTGCCGTGGACCGGCGAGGACGGCCACGAGTACGTGCTGAACCTCATCGACACCCCCGGTCACGTCGACTTCTCCTACGAGGTGTCCAGATCCCTGGCCGCCTGCGAGGGGGCCATCCTGCTGGTGGACGCGGCCCAGGGCATCGAGGCGCAGACGCTGGCCAACCTCTACCTGGCGATCGACGCCGACCTGCACCTGATCCCGGTGCTCAACAAGATCGACCTGCCCGCCGCGCAGCCCGACAAGTACGCGGGCGAACTGGCCCGCGTGATCGGCTGCGAGCCATCGGACGTGCTCCGGGTGTCGGCCAAGACCGGCGACGGAGTGCGCGACCTGCTGAACGCGATAGTGGCGCAGGTCCCGCCGCCGAGCGGGAACACCGATGGACCGGCCAGGGCCCTGATCTTCGACTCGGTGTACGACACCTACCGCGGCGTGGTGACCTATGTCCGGGTGGTGGACGGCCGGCTGACCCGGCGCGAGCGCAGCATGATGATGTCCACCAAGACGGCGCACGACACCCTCGAGGTCGGCGTTATCTCGCCTGAGCCGGTGCCGTCCGACAGCCTGGCCGCCGGCGAGGTCGGTTACCTGATCACCGGCGTCAAGGACGTGCGCCAGGCCCGGGTCGGCGACACCGTGACCATGTCAGCCCACCCGGCTGACGAGCCGCTGGCCGGGTATGACCACCCGCGGCCGATGGTGTTCTCCGGGCTCTACCCGGTCGACGGTGATGACTACCCGGAGCTGCGCGACGCGCTCGACAAGCTGCGGCTGAACGACGCGGCCCTGATCTACGAGCCGGAGACGTCGCTGGCGCTGGGCTTCGGCTTCCGCTGCGGCTTCCTCGGGCTGCTGCACATGGAGATCGTCAGGGAGCGGCTGGAGCGAGAGGGCGGCCTCGCGCTGATCTCGACCGCGCCGAACGTCGTCTACCGGGTGGTCACCGAGACCGGCCGCGAGATGATCGTGACTAACCCGAGCGAGTTCCCCGACGGCAAGGCTGGCCAGGTATTCGAGCCGGTGGTCCGCGCGACCGTGCTGGCCCCGAGTGAGTACATCGGCGCGATCATGGAGCTGTGCCAGGGCCGGCGCGGGGTGCTGCTCGGGATGGAGTACCTGTCCTCCGACCGGGTGGAGATCCGCTACACGATGCCGCTCGGGGAGATCATCTTTGACTTCTTCGACCAGCTCAAGTCCCGCACCCGCGGCTACGCGTCGCTCGACTACGAGCCGGCCGGCGAGCAGGAGGCGGACCTGGTAAAGGTCGACATCCTGCTGCAGGGCCAGCCGGTGGACGCGTTCAGCCAGATCGTGCACACCGACAAGGCGCGCGACTACGGGATCGCGATGACGACGCGGCTGAAGCAGCTGATCCCCCGCCAGCAGTTCGAGGTGCCGATTCAGGCGGCGATCGGGTCGCGGGTGATCGCGCGGGAGAACATCCGCGCGATGCGCAAGGACGTGCTGGCCAAGTGCTACGGCGGTGACATCACCCGCAAGCGCAAGCTGCTGGAGAAGCAGAAGGAGGGCAAGCGCCGGATGAAGACGATCGGCCGGGTCGAGGTCCCCCAGGAGGCGTTCGTCGCCGCGCTGTCCACCGATCAGGCGCCCGACCGGAAGCGCTAGCCCGCCGGCCGCTCGCAGCTGGCCGCGGAAATTCGGGATGAACGGATGGCCGCGGCCCGGTCGGCCCCGCAGAGCCCGGCCCCGCTCCCCGGGTTTGTCGCTGGCACCTCCGCCGGATAGCGTGCGGCCTATGACGAGGGCTCGGGTGATCTCGGTGAACATGGGCCGCGAGGCAGACCTGGAGATCGGCGGCAAGCCCGGGCGAACGGCGATCGACAAGCGCCCCGCGGCCGGCCCGGTGCCGGTGCGCTGGCTCGGGCTGGCCGGCGACGAGATCGCCGATACCGAG
>JBEKFH010000113.1:0-12356 GCA_050013415.1 Streptosporangiaceae bacterium
ACCTCGGGCGTGATCCGGTCGTTCACCGGTACCACGGCGGCGACGATGCCGACCGTCCCCATCGGCATCATGCTGGCGGCCATGCCCAGCAGCTCGTCCGCTCCGGCCGGCGCCGCGCGCCCGGACTCGCAGCTGGACAGCACCAGGCGGTGCGGCGCCCGGCTGAGGCCCTCGAGATCGTAGACGGTCAGCGGCCCGTCATCGAGCTGCAGCGATGACAGCAGCGGGTTGTCGCCGCGGAACGTCCCGTGCGCGGCCACGTGAGCCAGCCATGCGCCGTCAAGCGCCGCAAGCACCCGCCCGGCTGTCGCTGCGCCATTGGCGAGAACGGTGGCCTCGGGGTATCTCTTGGCCAGCAGAGCCAGCTCATCGGAGGCGGCATCAAGCCGGGGTCCGCCGACGAGGGTGACGCCGCGGCCCGGCGGCTCAGCGGCGGAGCTGGCGCGCAGCCATGCTGCCGCGGACGGGCAGACGCTGACGGACCGGCTCCGCAGCGCTGGCAGCAGGCCCCAGGGAATGGCATGCAGCCGGCCAGGCGGCACTATCACCACGCGGTCTGAGCCGAGCCCGGCCGCTGCCGGGCCGAGCAGCGACGCCTCCAGCAGCCGGGCGGCGTCGGCCAGCGCCTGCGCCGCGGCAGGCACCCGCCGCTCGTCGGCCAGACGCAGCAGCAGGAAGCGCGCGAAGTCCACCTCGCGAGCGGCGTCGGCGGCGCTGCCGACGAGGTGCACCCGGATTCCCGACTCGCTGACGGTCACCGCCCGCAGGAGGCCGTCCAGCTCGACAAGCTCGACCAGGACGGCGCCGTCCAGCGCGTCCAGCAGCGGGCGCAGCGCGAACGGCCGGCCGCGCGCCGCTGCCGCGCCGGGGGTACGCAGGACGCGGGCCCGCACGGCGGCCTCGAGCCGGGCGCGCTCACGGCGCAGCGCCGCCGCTCGCGGCGCAGCGATCACATCGCGATCGAGCTGGCGGGACACCTCCCGCAGGGCGGACAGCTCCCTGGCGAGCTCGCCGTCACGCGACGGCCGGGCCGGCTTCGCCGCCTGGACGGTTGCCCGCCAGCGCTCGCTCCAGTCGAGCAGCCGCCTGCCGTCATCCCGCCGTAGCGCGGCCCGCTGCCCCATCGCGGCGAGTTCCCTGCCATGCGCCGTGACGGCAGCCCGCAGCTCGCTGGCGCCCAGCGTCTGCTGGTGCTCCGCCAGGATGTCCAGCCCGCGGCGGCAGGCGGCCAGCATCGCCGGCTGCTGGCCGCGCAGCTCGCAGAGCAGCGCCTGGGCGAGCCACCCGCGGCTGCGGGTGAGCGGCGGGCCCGCCCGCCGGGGCCGGGCCGCGGCGGCCAGATGGACCGCCGCGCGGGAGGCAGCGCCCCGGCGGAGTGCCAGCTGGCCGGCGAGCAGGTGCGCGGCCGGTGACTCGCCGGTGCCCATCGCCTCCAGCTGGCGGGCGACCGAGCAGGCAAGGCGGTAAGCACCTGTGCTCGTGTCGCCGCTCGCATGACGAGCCTGCGCGAGCACCAGGCGGGTGCGAGCCGTCCATCGCTCCCGGTGCTGACGGCGGAACAGCCGCGCCGCCTGCTCAGCCCGGTCCACGGCAGCCAGCGGGTCGCCGGCGGCCAGCGCCGCCAGTGCCGAGAAGTACAGCAGCTCGGCGAGTTTCGCGTGACCCGGCAGCACCGCGGTCAGGCGGCGGGCGGCATCGTCTGCCTCGGCCCAGGCGTCGGCCGCCAGCCCGGCTGCCAGCAGCACGGCGCAGCGGTCGATGGCGAGGTCCGGCATGGGCGTCCCCAGCTGGTCGTAGCGCCGGCCAGCCTCGGCAAAGTACTCCAGTGCCTCCGGCACGCGATCCGAGGCGGCCGCGACGAGCCCCCGGTTGTGCCGCGCGGTCGCGTACTCGTACTCCTGACCGGCCAGCGCGTACTGGCGCTCGGCAGCACGGAACTCGGCGTCCGCCCGCCGCGTCTGGCCCATCGCCAGCAGGGTCAGGCCGCTCCAGGTGCGCGACCGGGCCTCCCAGAGGGAGTCACCATGCCCCCGCAGGATCGCCACCGCCCGGTTCAGGTCGCCGAGCGCCTCGGCGTGCCGGCCGAGCACGGACAGCACCACCGCGCGGCGCATCAGGACGCGGCCTGCCAGCACTCCCCGCGCCGTGGCGGCCGCGACGCCGAGGTGCGCCATCCCCCGGGTGGTATGCCCGGCCATGGCCATCGTCGCGCCGAGACTGGCCCGGACGTCGGCCTCACGCTGACCCTGGCCGCTGGCCCGGGCGGATCGCAGCGCGCGGCGGAATTCGGCGAGAGCGGCATCGGAGTCACCCAGATCCCGCAGCGCGACACCGGCCGCCTGATGCGCGACCGACGCCTCGGCAGCACCAGCCGGCGGGCGGCGGGCGAGCACCGCGCGCGCGTGGGCCAGCCCCTCGGCGGGCCGGGAAAGCGCGAGAACGAGAAGCTGATCGGCCTCAGTCGTATCTGGCGCGCTATGGCCATCCTCTGGCATGTATCCATGGTAGAGATCAGGACTGCGGCAATGGCGATCATGAGAGGGGCATTCCATGCAAGAGGACGAGCCCGCGGACCCCAACAGGATTCCGCTCACTCAGGTCAGGTACCTCCTGGAGCTGTTCGGCCCGGAGATCGAAACGCAGCCCCCGGGCTGGGGCGCCAGCGACAAGGATCCGGATCCGCTGAGCCCGGTCGAGTTCATCTACCGCCGGGACCACCTGCTCGTCCGCGACCAGGACGTGCGGAGGCTCCCGCAGGCCGATGTCCGTGCCGAGGTAGTCCGGCATCCGGTTCCCGGGCTCGCCCTGGTCAAGGTGATCCCGCCGGGAGGGGTGAAGCAGCCGGAGAACCTCCTCGTCACGCTGACGCGCGTCGACGCCATTCTCGGCCCCGGTGCCGCGGCCCCCGACTACCTGCTCTCCGTCAGCGGCCATGGAAAGCACATATCTAACCCGGGGACCATCTGCCCGGCAACGGAACCTGACGGCGTGCCCCGCCACGCTGCGCCCCAGCCCGCGGTGTCCACCAGCTGCTGCGACGGCCGCGGCGTCCTGGTGGCCGTGGCCGACACGGGCCTGCTGAGGGGCGCACCGGAGTTGCATCCGTGGATGCACGGGGTCGAGGGAACGTTCGAGCCTGAGGTTAATCCGGAGACGCACTTCATTCCGAGATATACCGGGCACGGAACGTTCATCTCCAGCGTCATTCGCGCGATGGCACCGCGGGCTCAGGTGCGAGTTGCCCGCCTCTTCGAACTGGGCGGGGCGAACTTCGAGTCGGACGTCGTCGAGGTGCTGTATGAGGTGATGGACTGGGCCCCGGACATCATCAGCCTGTCGGCCGGCACGCACACCTGGCTGGACCGCGGCCTGCTGAGCTTCCGGTTCTTCGTCGACGGGCCGCTGCGCGAGCGCCGCGGGACCGTGCTCGTCGCCGCCGCGGGCAACGACGGGCTGGACTGGAAGTTCTCCCCGGCGAAGATGAAGGGCGTGCTGTCAGTAGGAGCTTTAGGCGCGCACGAAGACGAACGGGCCTGGTTCTCGAACTACGGCGACTGGGTCAAGGTCTACGCGCCCGGCGAGGACCTCGTGCACGCGTACGCCCGCGGCACGTACCACTACTACGAGACCCCGGGACGGCCGGATCAGGAGTTCTTCGGCATGGCGGAGTGGAGCGGCACGTCATTCTCCACGCCGGTGGTGTCCGGCCTGATCGCCGCCCGGATGTCCGGAACGGGCGAGACGGCCCGCCAGGCCGCGAGGTCACTGCTCGCGCTGGCCCGCGCCCAGGCGCTGCCCGGCGTGGGCCCAGTCCTGCGCCCCGGCCAGGCCTGCCTCAGCCCGGACCGCCATGCCTGCCTCAGCCCGCACCGCCATGCGTGCCGTTGCTGAACCGTCGGTACGTGATCTCCAGCCCGGATCCGCGCCGCACAGGGCGCGATGCCCGTTCCGGCGGGGGCACGCAGATGTCAGACCGATACCGCGAGAGGTGAGGTCATGAGCGTCGCTCTGGTGGCCCGGCGGCAAGCTTCTGGTGCCTGACGTCGTGGTCGTGGCCGCCGGGGCAGTCAAAGAGACGACCACGAGGCTTCCCTGCGAGGCGGTGCTGGCCGTGGTCGAGGTTGTCTCCCCGTCCACGGTGTCGATGGACCGGGCGATCAAGCCGGTCATGTACGCGGAAGCGGGAATACCTGCCTACTGGCGGGTGGAGCTGCAGGACACGCCGAGGATTGTCGCCTGTTCCCTGCGAGGCGGCCGGTATGTGACCCGCACCACGCTGGTTGCGGGGACCCCCGGCCGGATCACCAGGCCTTTCGCGGTCGAGCTGGACCCAGCTGACCTAACCCGCCGCACCGCCCACTAGTACCTTGTAAGTTCTCCCACAATAGGCATGTAAATCTTCCCACTAGAGGCATGTAAGTCGTCCCAGAAATTTGGCAGGGAGCGGATCTCCATGGCAGCCTGTCATCGTGAACGCGTCCGGCGGTCTGCGCCCTAGGCGGCTCCTCGACGTCGTCCAGCAGCGTCTGGCTGAGGAATCTGTCATGATCCTCACCGGACCGCGCACCGTCGGGAAGAGCACGTTGCTCGCCGGGATTGGCAGGGAGTTCGACCGGCCAGTATTCGATCTAGACCGTACCGATGCGCGGGCAGCCGCGATCGCAGACCCCGGCTTTCTCGTCTCTGGCCCGGAACCTGTGCTCATCGATGAGTTTCAGCACGCCCCGGAGATCCTCGACGCGATCAAGGCCGAGCTGAACAGGGACACCAGGCCTGGGCGCTTTGTGCTGACCGGCTCGACGAGATACACAGTGCTGCCACGGGCCGCGCAGTCACTCACCGGGCGGGCGCACATCATCAACGTGCTTCCGCTGTCCCAGGGCGAGCTTCACGGCCACCGCGAGAGCTTCGTCGACTTGCTCTGGGAAGACCCGGAACGAATACTTTCGGCGGCAGTCCGCACCTGCACTAGGGACGAGTACGTGAGCCGCATCCTGGCCGGCGGCTTCCCGATGATCCTGCAGCGGCAGACCATACGGGCGCGCACCTCCTGGTTCGCCGATTACGTAAACCTCGTGGTCATGCGCGACGTTCTCGACATCGCGCGCGTCCGGCAGCGGGAAGCGCTGCCCCGGCTGCTGCGCCAGCTCGCGGCGCAGACCGGTCAGTTGCTAAGCATCACGAAGGCCGGACAGGCCGCGGGGCTGGAAAGCAGCACCGCGAACAGGTATGCCACCCTCCTTGAGGCGGCGTTCATGATCCAGCGGCTGCCGGCCTGGGGCGAGACTCTGGGCAAGCGGCTTGCCTCTCACCCCAAGGTGCACGTCATCGACTCAGGGCTCGCAGGCTGGCTACTCGGGCTCAGCGCTGCGAAGATCAGCAGCCGGAACCCCGCAGCCCTGACCGAGTTCGGTCATCTGGTCGAGACATTCGCCGTCGGGGAGATCCTCAAGCAGATCACCTGGTCAGAAGAGGTGATCACGGCATCGCATTTCCGCACCGAGAGCGGCGACGAGGTCGACCTCGTCCTGGAGACCTGGGACGGGAGAGTCGCCGGGTTCGAGATCAAGGCCGGCGCCAGGATCACCGATCCCGGCCTGAGCGGGCTTCGCCTGCTGCGCGACCGGCTCGGCGACAGGTTCGTCGGCGGGTTCGTTCTCAATCTCGGCGAGCTTGCCTACCGAAAGGAAGACAGGATCGCGATAATGCCGCTCTGCACCCTGTGGTCATAATCCGGGCGAGAGCCAAGCGAAAACCCCCCGGACTTACAGATCCAGGAATGCGCGCAGGATGCGCCGCACCGCGGCCAGCTCGTCGGGCGTGACGGTGCCAAGACGGCGGTCAAGGCGCTGATATGCCACCGCTCGGGCGTCTTCGGGCCGGGTGAAGGAGGGAAGCTTGCTCAGGCCAGACGATTGCGAGGTGATCGGAACCTGGTGACGAAGGCCCCGGTCCCGGCTCGTAACGGGTACCACGAAGACGACTGCATGCGGCAGCGCCAAATGTAGCGGGCCGGAAACGACGACGACCGCCCGCCGACCGGCCTGTTCCGATCCGATGACGGGATTCAGGCCGGCCAGCCACACGTCGCCGGGACGCAGTGGCTCGTTCACTCCTCATCGAGTCCGTCGCCTGCCGCGTGATCCCACTCGGCCAGTTCGCTGACGTAATCTGCCCACTCCTGAGGATCGGCCTGCAGCCGTGCGTAGTCCGCCCGGACGCCTGCCCAGAACCGGGCCTCCTCGGCCTTGTCGAGAGTCCGCGCGAGTTCGGCATCCATCGTGAGGTGGTCTTCCTCGGCAAGCCTCTTCAGCCTGTCGCGTGTCTGCGCGGAAACCTTGATGGTAGTCATATCAGTCATACTCGAAGTATACAGACTGTCACGCGGGTAGACCTGCGGGCTTTCTCGCAGGCGCCGAACCCAGGCATGCCTCAGCCCGGCCGCCATCCATGCAGTTGTTGAACATTTGTTGTACACTAGGGCCATGCCGACCACGATCGGGTTCCGCCCCACAGACGAAGACCAGCGCATCATCGATACCGTGACGCAGCTGACGGGTGAGTCGGCGAGCGACGCGTTGCGGCGCGCGCTGCGACTCCTGGACCGTGAGATATGGCTGCGGCAGGCCCGTGCCGACATGGCCGCCAACGCCGACGAAGATATCTCCGGCGAGCCGGATGCCTGGTGATCAGGGGAGCCGTCTACCGAGTCGACCTCGGTGACGCCAAGCGCGGACACGAGCAGCGCGGCCGGCGTTACGGCCTTGTCCTATCCCCGACATCGGACTGGACCGTCGCCACCATCGTGCCGACCTCCGCCAGCGCCCGGCCGATGCGATTCAGGCCCGCACTCGACCTGCTCGGCCAGCCCGTGGTTTACCTCATCGATCAAATACGCAGCATCGACACGTGCTTCATCCATGGCGACCCCGTGCACTACCTGCGCCACCAGGAGCTCCTGGAGATCGAGACCGCGATCGTCCGCTATCTCGGACTCGACACCTGGGCCGGGCTCAGCCGTTAGATCCTTGCTCGCCTCATATCCTCGTAGCCGGTGCTGCATCCGCCTCAGCGCCTGCGGTCACCGTTCATCCTGCAAGCCGCGCGCATCGTGGCCCCCATGCGCGCGGGCGGGTGCCCGGCCGGTTCCACCGCGCTTTCCCGGGTCCCCGGCGTGTGCTACCGCACACTCGGCACGCCGGTGACGGTCACCTCCGCATCGGTGTCCGCGCTCACCACGCTTCCCCCGGCTGGCCGGTACGGATTCCTGATCCAGCTGCCTGCCGTCGATCTGCCAGCACAGAAAGCGATTACCACCACGGCCACTGAGGCCCAGGCCGGCCTCGCCATCTCCGCCGCCGGCGACACCTGGCTGTTCCCCCGGGTGGAGCGCCCATTTACCGGCCCGCTCCAGATCCTTCTCCCGCACCGTAACCAGGTCCTCCTGCTTCACCGCCTGCTGGCCCCGTCCGGCTGATCACGGCTGCAGGCTACTTCAGGAGCTGGCGGGCCATGACGACGCGCTGGATCTGGTTGGTGCCCTCGTAGATCTGGGTGATCTTCGCGTCGCGCATCATCCGCTCGACCGGATAGTCGCTGACGTACCCGTAGCCGCCGAGCAGCTGGACGGCGTCCGTGGTGACCTCCATCGCGACGTCGGACGCGAAGCACTTGCAGGCCGACGAGATGAACGTCAGGTCGGCGCTGGGCTCGCCCTGCATGGCGCGCTGCGACCTGGCCGCGGCGGCGTAGGTGAGCTGCCGGGCCGCCTCGACCTTCATCGCCATGTCGGCGAGCATGAACTGGACGCCCTGGAACTCCGCGACTGCCTTGCCGAACTGGCGCCGCTCCTTGACGTAGCCGGCGGCGTAGTCCAGCGCGCCCTGGGCGATGCCGAGCGCCTGAGCCGCGATCGTGATCCTGGTGTGGTCCAGGGTCGCCAGCGCGGTGCGGAACCCGCTGCCCTCCGCGCCGATCATCCGGCTGGCGGGGATCACGCAGTTGTCGAAGTACAGCTCCCTGGTCGGTGACCCCTTGATGCCCAGCTTGTGCTCGGGCGCTCCGAAGGAGAACCCGGAGTCACCTTTCTCCACGACGAACGCCGAGATCCCGGCGGCACCGGCGGACGGATCGGTCACGGCCATCACCGTGTAGTACTCCGAGACGCCTGCGTTCGTGATCCACCGCTTCGTTCCGTTCAGAATGTAGGTGTCTGCGTCCCGGACGGCGCGCGTTTTCATGGCGGCTGCGTCGGAGCCCGCCTCGGGCTCGGACAGCGCGTAGGAGAACATCGCGTCGCCGCGCGCCACGGGCGGCAGGTAGCGCTGCTTGAGCTCCTCGGAGGCGGCGAGCAGCAGCGGCACGGTGCCCAGCTTGTTAACGGCCGGGATCAGCGAGGTGGACGCGCAGGCCCGTGCCACCTCTTCGATGACGATCGCCGTCGCGATCGCGTCGGCGCCTGCGCCGCCGTAGGCCTCCGGGATGTGCACGGCGTGCAGGTCAGCCTTGACCAGGGCGTCGTGGGAGTCCCACGGGAACTCGGCGGCCTGATCGGCCTTGGCGGCGTGCGGCGCGATCTTGGCGTCCGCCAGTGCCCGGACGGACTCGCGGAGGGCTTCGTGCTCGGGGGTCAGGGCGAAGGCGGGGAAGTCGAGGCTCATGACCCCGATGGTAGTTCGCGTTCGGCGGCCAGGCTGGCCCGCAGCGCGGCACCCTTGGCGCGGGCGGTGTCACCGAGCTGCTGCTGGAAGGCCACCATCCGCTGGCGCAGCCGCTGGTCCGACGCGGCGAGGATCCGGACGGCCAGCAGGCCCGCGTTCCTGGCGCCGCCGACGGCGACCGTCGCTACCGGGATCCCGGCGGGCATCTGCACGATGGATAGCAGCGAGTCGAGCCCGTCGAGGTGCGCCAGCGGCACCGGCACGCCGATCACCGGCAGCGGGGTGACGGCGGCGAGCATGCCGGGCAGGTGCGCCGCGCCGCCCGCGCCGGCGATGATCACCAGGAGGCCGCGGTCCGCGGCGGCCGAGCCGTAGCTGATCATCTCGCGGGGCATCCGGTGCGCCGACACCACGTCGGCCTCATGCGGCACGTCGAACTCGGCCAGCGCCTCGGCGGCCGCCCGCATCACCGGCCAGTCCGAGTCGCTGCCCATCACCACGCCCACCAGCGGCCGGACGCTCATCGCCACGCTCCTCGCCTGCTCATGCTCCCGCCTCCGCCTGGCTGCCGGATGGCGGCCCCCCGCCTGCCGCTGGCAGTGGCCCGGCGTCCGCTGACGACTGCCCGCCGTCCGCAGGCGGCTGCCCGCCGTCCGCTGAGGGCTGCTCGGTCCCGTGGCTCAGGTAGCTGGCCGCGCGGCGGGCCCGGTCACGGAGCCCGGTCAGGTCATCGCCGGTCACCGTGACATGGCCGACCTTCCGCCCCGGCCGCACCGCCTTGCCGTAGAGATGGACCTTGACGCCGGGATCGGCGGCCATCACGTGGGTGAGCCGCTCGTGCAGGTCCGGGTCATCGCCGCCGAGGATGTTAACCATGACGGCATGGCGCGCGGCCAGGCCGGGCGCGCCGAGCGGCAGGTTGAGCACCGCCCGCAGATGCTGCTCGAACTGCGAGGTCACCGCTCCCTCGATGGTCCAGTGACCGCAATTATGCGGCCGCATGGCCAGCTCGTTCACCAGCAGTCCGCCGCGCGTCTCGAACAGCTCCACCGCCAGCAGGCCGGTCACGCCGAGCTCGGCGGCGATCGTGAGCGCCAGCCACTGCGCCTCAGCCCGGCGGCCGGGCGAGAGCCCCGGCGCGGGCGCCAGCACCTCGCGGCAGATGCCGTCCCGCTGCACGGTCTGCACGACCGGGTAGGCGGCGGCCTGGCCGGCCGGCGAGCGCGCGACCAGGGCGGCAAGCTCCCGCTCGAACGCGACATGCTCCTCGGCGATCAGCTCGAGCCCGCTGGCGCGACTGTGTGCGAGCACCACGGCCGCTTCCGCGGCCGTTCCGCACACCCACACGCCCCGGCCGTCGTAGCCGCCGCTGACCGCCTTCAGCACGACGGGCCAGCACTGGCCCGCGGCGAACTCGGTGATGTCGCCGATGGTCGCCACCGGCGCGAAACGCGGGCAGGCGATGCCCATTCCGGCGAGCCGCTCCCGCATGGCCCGCTTGTCCTGCGCGAAGCGCAGCGCCCGCGAGCCCGGGCGGATCGCCACGCCAGCCCTCTCCAGGGCGTCCAGCCGGTCGCCGGGCACCTGCTCGTGATCGAAGGTGACGACGTCGCAGCCCGCCGCGAACGCCAGCAGGTCGCCGCTATCGCGATAGTCCCCCAGCCAGGTGCCGGCGCACACCTGGGCGGCGCTCTCCGCCGGGTCCGCCGCGAGCACGCGGAACCCGACGCCCAGGCCGATGGACGCCTGGCAGGTCATCCTGGCCAGCTGGCCGCCGCCCACCATCCCGACGACGGGGGCGCCAGGGCCGTCCGCCGCGGGCAGCGGGACGGCGGGCCCGGCGCCTGCTGCCTGTTTCACCACGCGCCGAAGCCTACGAGGTCCGGGCCCGGATTTGAACGACGGATGGGCTTACCATGACCAAGGTAGTACATTCACAAGTACATAAACTGACATCGCCCTGACGGCGCGGTGTGCGCCAGCCGACGCCGGGAAGGACGCCACCAGCCTGTGAGCACCGTCGCGGAACTGCACCGGCGCTTCGCCACGCTGATCGCCGAACTGACCAGGTTCGGCCTCATCGGCACCCTCGGGCTGATCGTCGACCTCGGCGGCGCCGCGGCCCTGCACGGCAAGGCCGGGTTCGGGCCGCTGGCGGCGAAGGCGATCTCCGCCTCGGCGGCCACCGTGGTCTCCTACGCCGGGCACCGGCTCTGGACTTTCCGGCACCGCGCCTGCCAGGGCCTGGTGCGCGGATGGCTGATCTTCTTCGGGCTGAACCTGATCGGCCTGGTGGTCTCCCTGCTGGTGATCGCCTTCACCACGAACGTCCTCGGCCAGCGGAGCCTCGCCGCCTACAACGGCGCCCAGGTCGTCGGCGTGCTGCTCGGCATGCTCTTCCGCTACTGGTCCTACCGCAGGTGGGTGTTCCTCGCCTTCACGCCCGGCCAGGCGGCGCTCCTCCCGGCAGAGGCGAATCTCACCTGAGCGCCGCAGCCGCTCCCTGGCAGCCCGCGGACGCGGGCCCGCCGGAGCGGGCCCGCGTCCGCGGGATTCACGGGTTGCGCTCGCTCAGCAGCTTGATGCGCCGAAGCAGCGAACGTCGTTCGAAAGGGTGTCCTGATAGGGCGAGTACATGGCCAGCGGCTGGTTGCTGTACTTGTAGTCGTTATGGCCATCGACATAACCAGGCCCGCTGGCCGACCAGTCGACGTTCCAGGCGCCGCCGCTCGAGCCGCCGGTCATCGGGTTTCCGATGACGATCGGCTTGGTGGCATCGGCGCCGCCGATGCCACTGTCCTGGCCCGCGGTCGGGGCGACGTCCTCGACCAGGTTGGCGCCGTTGTACGGGGATCCGGCGGGATACCCGAAGGCGGTGAAGTTCTCGGTGACCGACCAGTTCCAGGCGAAGCCGTCCCAGCCGACATCCTGCCCGAGGGTGCGCCCGTTCAGGGTCGAGGTGTTGAACGTCATCGCGGCTTCGTCCTCGGTGAGGTCCCTGTTGTAGTACCAGGCTGAACTGGTTTCCCAGCCGCCGTTCCAGGTGAATTCGCCGAACGGGTCGAAGTCCGCCACGTTCCCGTTGTAAGCCGGGATGAAGATCGCCGAGCTGTCCACGACCTTAGTGAGCGACTCGGTGTTCACCAGGCAGTGACCGGCCGTCCAGACCTCGTCCTCGTTGCTGGTGCCGTAGTGCGAGCCCACCACGGTGCCCGAGCAGGAGTAGCTGCCCCCGTCGTTGTTGAAGAAGAGCCTGCCGTTCAGCTCGTAAGGCCATCGCGTGTAGTCAGCCGCGGGGACGTTGAAGCTGGAGTAAGGGTACGGATAGGAGTACCCGTCAGGCCCGGCGGCCGGGCGGCTGCGGGTGACGGCCAGGCCGCGTCCGGCCGGAAGCCCGCCCGGGATGCTGCCGGGCTTCCCGGCCGGGTGAGCCGGGTGAGCCGCAGGGGGCTGCACGTCCGGCCTGGCCCCGGCGTTGATGACGTCGACCGGCTTGGCGGCGCGCAGCCGGGCCCGAGTCCAGTACGCCAGTACCGACTTCTCCTGCCGGAGGCCGGGCTTCTGGCGTCCCTGCGGCGAGCCGATCACCCCAGCCACGGAGTGGTGAGCGACCGGGCTGGTGACCGCGCTAGCTGCCGGGGCTGCGAGCCACGAGCCTGCCAGCGCGCCGACGGCGAGAGCCACCGGCACGGCGCG
>JBEKFH010000114.1:0-12303 GCA_050013415.1 Streptosporangiaceae bacterium
GAACCTGGGCGACCGCGTCCAGCCAGAACCAGAACCTGGGCGACCGCGTCCAGCCAGAACCAGAACCTGGGCGACCGCGTCCAGCCAGAACCAGAACCTAGGCGACCGCGTCCAGCCAGAACCAGACGGTGGTCCCGGTGGCGTCACGAATGTATCCCCACTGGTCGGCCAGCGCCTGAACCAGGTAAAGCCCGCGCCCGTCCGGGGCGTAGAGATCGCCCTTCACGACCGGGCAGCTGAGGTCAGACCCGTTGTCGGCCACTTCGACCCGTAATCCGTCACTGATCTCGATCACCGCCACCATGACCGTCCCGCCGGGGTGACGCGAGTCGGTGTGCAGGACGGCGTTCGTCACGATCTCCGATGTGAGCAGGACGGCAACATCCGCGGCGGGGTGATCCAATCCGATGGCCTTGGCCACCAGTGACCGTGCCTCCGACACGTGCTCGGCACGGCCAGGGATGGTCAGGCTTGCTAAGACGCTCGCTCGGAGCGTCGCCAGGTCGGCCGTAGCCTCGCTGGCAGCGGCGATGAAGGCCATTTCTGGTCCGCTCCCTCCCCGGATCTGCGCCCGGAAAACGGCGAGCACCGCCTCTGGCGGCTCGCGCACCTCGCCCTGAACCGGCAGCGGCGCTTGCGTTTCATGATGCTGCGGGACTGCATGCGACGCAAGTGCGTCGCACAAATTTCATCGACGAAATCTCAGATGGGATCGCACATCCGGCTGGAGCTGCGGTAAGGTTGCCGTCAAGTACCAGTAGCCGCGCGGCGGTTCCGGTCCCCCGAGGGGGAGCGAACGTCGTGCTCGCCCTCTGGGGGGGACTAGATGACCGTGTCGATCGGCCCGACAGTTCGTCGGCGCCGACTGGGCACCGAGTTACGGCGACTGCGCGAAGCGCATTCGATCAAGCTGGAAGAAGTCGCCGAGCAGCTTGGGGTCGCGGCGTCAACCCTGTCGCGCATCGAGACGGGCAAGGCGCCGACCAGGTCGGCGTACCTTTCGGCCCTGCTGGAGCTCTACGGTGTAGACGACCCGGGCCAGCGACAGGTGCTCACCGACATGGCCCGTGAGGGCCACCGTAAGGGCTGGTGGGCTGCGTACGAGGATGTACTGCCCACGGGATTCGGGATCTACGTCGGGCTTGAGGCCGAGGCCGCATCGCTGCGGGCCTTCGAGTCCCTGGTGGTCCATGGACTTCTCCAGACCGAGGATTATGCCCGCGCGGTGATGAGCACGGTCCGCAGGAAGCTGTCGGCGGACGAGATCGAGCGACTGGTGGCGCTGCGGATGCAGCGGCAGGACGCGCTGCTGCGCGCGGATCCGCTGGACCTGTGGCTCATTCTTGATGAGGCGGTCATCCGCCGGACGATGGGCGGGCCGGAGCTGACGCACAATCAGCTGGTCCACCTCGCGGACGCCAGCCTGTGGCCCAACGTGACGCTCCAGGTGCTGCCCTTCGCCGGCGGCCCGCACCCGTCACTCAGCGGCCCCTTCTGCATCATTGAATTTCCCGAGCGCTATGACCCCGATGTGGTGTACACGGAGGGCATATCGGGACACACCTATCTCGAGCGCGACAGAGACGTGCGCCAGTGCGCGGAGGCGTTCGACCTGTTGCGGGCAGCGGCGTTGTCGCCTGCCGACTCAACAGAACTGATCACCACGGTGGCCAGTCAAGTCAGATGATCAAATAGATCAGCTGATCAAACAAGAGAGGACTGTCGATGACGCCTGACCTCAACGATGCTCGCTGGATCAGGAGCCAATTCTGCAGCGCGGAGGGCTGTGTGGAAGTCGCGCACTTGCCGAGCGGCCATATAGCGCTCCGCGACTCCAAGGACGTGGGCAAGGCGGCGCACATTTTCGACCGCCAGGAGTGGAGTGCCTTTGTTTCGGGGGTTAAGAATGGCGAGTTCGACCTACCGGTAGGCTAATCGCCCCGGTAGGAAGAAACTGGCGGCCTCCCTGATCCGCGCGAGAGCGGGATCAGGGAGGCCGTTCCGGCATTATGCACTCGCCCGGTCATCCCCATGTCCGGCATGACCCTGCATGGCCATGGGCCAGAAAGGACCCAGCCCCCCATCACGAATCGGCGAGAACCTGGCCGGCCATCCCAGGCAGAACTCAGCAAGCCTCTCGGATCAGGCAGGACCCAGCCGGTCATCCTTGGATCAGGCAGAGCCTCGCCGACCGAAGTCGCCGTCCGCAGCGCCGCCGATAAACGCCTGCCACTCCGACTCGGTGAAGACCAACGCGGGACCGTCCGGGTGCCTCGAATTGCGCACAGCGACCTCGCCGCCCGCCAGTAAGGCTACCTCGACGCAGTTCCCTCCGGTCGGGCCACTGCGACGGCTCTTGATCCAGTCGGCGTCGGCCAGCGCGCTCGCGCGCATACCGTTGCTGATTCTGCTCACGTTGACCCCTCCACATCCCTGAGCATTGCGCGAATCATTTCCTTGGATTCCCTCGGAGACGCGCTGATGGACTTGAGCCTATCCATGGCCGCTGTGTATCGCTCCACGTCCGATGCTTTGTCCAGGTAAATCGCGCTTGTCAGGTGTTCGACGTATACGACGTCGGGAAGGTCCGGAGTGGCGAATTGCAGGATGCTGAAGCTGGCGGGCGCGCCGTGAATGCCGGCCGGATACGGAGTCACCTGCAAGGTGAATCCGGGCCGGTCGCAGATGTCGTGCAGGTAGGTCAGCTGCGCCCGCATGAGCTCGGCGCTGCCGACGCTGCGGCGCAGCGCCACCTCGTCAATGATCGCCATCAGCCGCAGGCCGCCGCTGCCGAACCGGCGCTGGCGCTCCTTGCGGAGGAACACGAGGCGCTCGGCTTCCTCCAGCGGGAACTCGCCGAGCGCGATGACGGCGGCGGCGTAGTCCTCGGTCTGCAGCAGGCCGGGGATGAACTGCATGTCATAACTGCGGATTGACTCCGCCGACTCCTCCAGGCCGATGTACGCCTGGAACCAGCTGGGCAGCACGTCCTGATAGCGATGCCACCAGCCGGGCTGGTTGGCCTGGCTGGCCAGGGACAGCAGTTGCTCCCGCTCGGCCTGGTCGGTCACCCCGTACAGGGTGAGCAGGTCGGCAATGTCGATCTCCCTGACCGCGTTCCGGCCGAGTTCAATGCGGCTGATCTTGGATTCCGAGCCCCTGATCGCGCGGGCGGCCTCCTGCGCGGTGATTCCCCGCGCCTCACGCAGCCGCCGCAACTGGGTGCCGAGCAGGATCCGGAGCACCGTCGGGCCGCCTGTGCCGTCCGCCATCAATCGCGCTCCTTACCCGGTGGCCTCGCGCGATCAGGCCTGCGCCATCGCGCGCGAGGTTTGCCCAAGCCACTGCAGGGCCGACTTTTACCGGCGTCTTTCCCGCTGATATCTGAAGCAATTGCGTAATGAACTTGTATACCCATGTTGTCTACTTCATGATATCCCATGTGCGATATCATGCTAGCCCTCAGCATCTACGCGGTTTACGGTTTTCGCCCGTTCGGTCCGCCAGATTCCTCCCGGAGGCCCGGTTCCCCGCCCGGTCCTTCCCCGCCCGGTCCTTCCCCGCCCGGTCCTTCCCCGGCCGGGTCCCTTCCCGCCCGGTCCTTCCCCGCCCGGTCCGCCGGTTCGGTCCGCCCTTCGCGCGGCCGGTCCGTTTTCTGGCGCCGCGCGGTCGGCCCGCCTTCGCGCCGCCCGCCCCTTAAGCGCACCTTCTCGCCGGGAGCAAGCCCGGTACCATCGGTGCCTGGCGGCATCGGCTGACGGGCAAGGCGGGGCAATGCGCTATAGACCACTGGGTGACTCGGGGCTTGTCGTCTCCGTTGCAGGGCTCGGGTGCAACAACTTCGGCCGCAGGCTGGACGTGGACGCGACCCGTGCAGTCGTTGACGCGGCCATCGGCGAGGGCATCACGCTGCTGGATACGGCCGACACCTATGGCGGGGCCGGCCGGTCCGAGGAAATCCTCGGCGAGGTCCTGGCCGGCCGGCGTGACCAGGTCGTACTGGCCACCAAGTTCGGTCACCAGGCAGCCGACTTGGGTTACGGCGCGGCGGCGGGCGCCAAGGGCGGTCGCAGCTACATCCGGCGTGCGGTCGAGCACTCGCTGCGGCGACTGCGCACCGACTACATCGATCTGTATCAGATCCACACTCCCGACCCGGTGACGCCCATCGCGGAGACACTGATCGCGCTCGGCGAGCTCGTGACCGAGGGCAAGGTGCGTTACATCGGCCATTCCAACTTCACCGGCTGGCAGGCCGCCGAGGCCGCCGGTCTCGCGCGGGAGCTGGGGACGGCCCCGTTTATCTCCGCGCAGAACCACTGGTCGCTGCTCGAGCGCGCAGCCGAGGCGGAGGTGGTGCCCGCCGCCCGTCATCTGGGCCTGGGCGTGCTGCCGTATTTCCCGCTCGCCAACGGGCTGCTCACCGGCAAGATCCGGCGAGGCGAGGGGGCGCCGGAAGGCAGCAGGCTGGCTGGCCGGCCGGAATACATCACCGAGCAGAAGCTCGACCGGGTCGAGGAGTTGATCGCCTGGTCGCGCGAGCACGGCGTCACGCTGCTCGACGTGGCGATCGGGGCACTGGCCGCGCAGCCCGGATGCACGTCGGTGATCGCCGGCGCGACGTCACCGGAGCAGGTCAAGGCCAACGCCGCCGCCGCGGACTGGATTCCGTCCGCCGCCGAACTCGCCAGCATCGACTCGATAGTGCCGCCGCCGGCCCCGTCCGGGTAATTCGAAAAGCGTGGTTGGGACTGCACTGTAGCTGTATCTGCAGCGGAGTCCCAGCCACGTCATTGCCGCCCGCGGCACCCCGCTCCGGCAGCTCACTCCCGAGTCAATCCAACAGCGTGGCTGGGACTGCACTGTAGCTGTATCTGCAGCGGAGTCCCAGCCACGTCATTGCCGCCCGGGCCAGCGGCCCGCCCTGGCTCAGCCGGGCGGAGGCATGAGGATTCGCAGCCCGCCCGGGATCTACGTCATGCCTGATGCCGGGCGGACCGGTGAGATGATCGCCTGGGCGGACTGATCACCGAACTCCAGGGAGGCGAGATCATGAGAGCCGCGCTCTACGACCGCTACGGCCCGGCGGCCGAGGTCCTGAGGGTCGAGGAGGTCGATCGCCCGGAGCCCGGGCCTGGCGAGGTCCGGGTGAGAATCGAGGTCTCCGGCATCAACCCGACCGACTGGAAGTCGCGCGCGGGCGCGACGCCCCGCCCGATCGATGGTTTCCAGATCCCGCATCACGACGGGACGGGCGTGATCGACAAGGCCGGCGAAGGCGTCGATCCCGGTCGTGTTGGCGAGCGCGTCTGGACCTGGCTTGCTGCGGCCGGCCAGCCCTGGGGGACTGCCGCGCAGTGGTCCGTGCTGCCGGAGCGGCAGGCCGTCCGGCTGCCGGATGGCGCCTCGGCCGAGCTTGGCGCGAGCCTTGGCGTCCCGGCCATGACCGCGCACCGCTGCCTGTTCGCCGATGGCCCGGTGGACGGCAAGACCGTCCTGGTCGCCGGGGGCGCCGGCGCCGTCGGCCATTTCGCCATCGAGCTGGCCAGGCACGCCGGCGCCAGGGTGATCACGACCGTCAGCGGCCCGGCGAAGGCCGAGCTCGCCGCCCGGGCCGGCGCCGACTACGTCGTCAACTACACCGACGCCGACGCGGCGGCGCAGATCAGCGCGCTCGCCGGGCCCGTCGACCGGGTCATCGAGCTGGCGCTCGGCGCGAACCTGCCGCTCGACCTGGCCGTCACCCGCCCGCACGCGCACATCGTCAGCTACGCGGCGGAACCTGCCGATCCCGTGCTGCCCGTCCGGGCCTGCATGACGGCCAACGTGACGCTCAGGTTCGTGCTGCTGTACGGGGTTCCGGCGGTGGCGCTTGACCAGGCCGCGCGGGATATCACGGTGGCACTGACCGATGGCGCGCTCACCGGGCTGCCGGTCACCCGGTTCGCGCTGGACGACATCGTCGCGGCCCAGCAGGCCGTCGAGGGCGGGGCAGTCGGCAAGGTACTGGTCGAGCTGCCGTAGCGGGCGGCATCGCCCGTCACCGGCCGGGGCGGTCAGAGACCCGGGTCGGTGGGAGCCCGGGCGGCGGTCAGGAGGGCTTGCCCTCGCCGTGTTTCCTGAGGTAGTCCAGGTACAGCGGGCGCAGCGAGTCGGCGACGCCGTCGGCCCCCGAGCCCAGCGCGTCGGAGATCAGCGACGACACCTTCACCGCATCGGCGCGCGCGTTGTCCGGGTGCCCGGCAATTGCCTCGCCTGCCGGGATCTCCCTGAGCAGCTGCCAGAGGAACGCGACATCGAGATGATGCACCGCCCTGTGCACCGCGCGGTCATGCAGCTCATGGGAGGAGAGCGCATCCAGGTCGTCCAGCTCCGTCATGCGACGAACCCTACCCCTCACGCGACGAAACCCCTCACGCGACGAACCCTGCCGCTCCGGCGGCGGGGGGCAACGCGGCGCGGCGGCAGCGGGCATGCTGAGGTAGCGGCATGCGGATCATCGTTTTCGGCGCCGGCGGCGCCATCGGCCGGGAGATCACCGCCGAGCTGCTGCGGCGCGGGCACTCGGTCGTGGCGGTCACCCGGACGGGCGCCCCGATCGACGGGCTGGACGTTCAGGTCATCCAGGGCGACGCGGCCGACCCGGCGTCGGTGGCCATCCTCGCCCAGGGCGTCGACGCGATCGTGTCCGCCGTCGGCCCGCGGCGCGGCAGCGAGGACGACGAGGAGAGCTTGCTCGGCGCGGCGCGCGGCCTGGTCGACGGGATGCGCCGGGCCGGCGCGCGCCGCCTGGTCGTGGTCGGCGGCGCGGGCAGCCTCGAGGTCGCTCCCGGCCAGCGGCTGGTCGACACCCCGGACTTCCCCGCGGCCTGGAAGCCGGGCGCGCTCGCGCACGCCAGGGCGCTGGACGAGGTCTACCGGGCGGCCGGCGACCTGGACTGGACCTACGTGAGCCCGGCAGCGCTGATCGAGCCGGGGGAGCGCACCGGCCAGTACCGGGCGGGCGGGGACCAGCTGCTGACCGACGACGCCGGCAACAGCAGGATCACCATTCCCGACTACGCGATCGCGATCGCCGACGTGGTGGAACGCGGCGACGCTGTCCGCCGCCGCATCACCGTCGCCCACTGAGCAGCGCACGCTGAGCGTCGCCCGCTGAGCAGCGCCGCCACCGAGCAGCACCGCCACTGAGCAGCACCGCCACTAAGCAGCCGTCAAGGGCTGAGGCGATGGATGTCGCGGGGGAACAGGGTGACCGACCGGACGTTGGCGGCCCCGGTCAGTCGCGCCGTCCACCGCTCAAGCCCGATGGCGAACCCGCCATGCGGCGGCATCCCGTGCTCAAAAACCTGCAGGTAGGCGGCGTACGGCCCGGGGTCCTCGCCCCGCTCGGCGAGCGCGGCCAGGTAGTCGGCGTGCCGGTGCAGCCGCTGCCCGCCGGTGACCAGCTCTAGGCCGCGGAACAGCAGGTCAAAGCTGTTCGAATAGCCAGGCCTGGCCGGGTCGGGGTAGGTGTAGAACGGCCGCTTCGCCATCGGGTAGCCGGTGACGAACAGCAACTCGCTGCCGTGCTCGCGCAGCGCCCACTCCGACAGCCACCGCTCGTGCGCCGGCGCCAGGTCGGGCTCGCCGCGCGGGTCCTCGCTGGTATGCCGGGCGAGCAATTCCTGCGCGTCGGCGAACGGAATCTCCGGGATCTGCCCTGGTACTGACGGCAGCTTCAGGCCCAGAAGATCCAGGGCAGAACGGCAGTCGCGGTCCACTCCCGCCACCATTGCCGCGAGCGCGTCCCGGAGCACCGCCATGACGTCGTGGGGGCCGGTGATGAACCCGAACTCGGCGTCCAGGCTGGTGTACTGCGCCAGGTGCCTGGCCGTGTCGTGCGGCTCGGCCCGGAAGACCGGCCCGACCTCGAAGACCCGCTCGAACACGCCGACCAGCGCCTGCTTGTAGAACTGCGGCGACTGCGCCAGGTAGGCGGGCGCGCCGAAGTAGTCGATGCCAAACACGTTGGCACCCGACTCGGTCGCCGACTGCACGATCTTGGGCGTATGAATCTCGGTGAAGCCGAGCTCACCCAGCGCGCGGCGGAAACCGGCCACGCTGGCCGCCGAGATCTCGAACGGCGCGCGGAGCCGGGGATGCCGCAGCGTGGTGGGGGCGCCGTCGAGGATCGCGGGCAGCGACGCGGTGACCGCCGGCCGGTAGAGGTCGAACGGTGGCGGCGAGGCGGGCCCGGACAACTGCGTTATGACCGGATCGGTGATCTCTGCGCCGCCAGGTGCCCGCTGGCTGGCGGTGACCGTCCCCTCGACCGCGATCACGGTCTCCTCCGGCAGCGCTGCGGCGTTGATCGCTGCCGGGTCGGTCGCCACGGCCTGGGCGAGGCCCGAGCGGTCCCGGACGATCAGGAAGGTCATCGACTTGAGCTGGCGGCTGCGGTGCAGCCAGCCCTCGATTCTGATGTGCTGGCCGATCATGGCGGGCAGGTCGGCGGCCAGGGTTCGGGGGATCATCACGCTCCTGCGAGTCGCGCGGACCCTTGGGAGTGCGGGCGAGAAGGGAACTCGCGGTGCCACCGCACTTTCGCCGCCGCCCGCCGGGGGGCGGACCGTGGCCTCGTTCGTGCCCGGTAACGGGGGCGGGCCGGCGGGGCATCGGGTCGGCCGCGCGCGACCGCCGTTCCTCCCCGCACTCAGGAGGGTCTTCGCCCTGGGTCCGCGAGGCCGCCTTCTCAGCTGGTGGCGGCTCTCTCCGGCTCGCGGGATCCCTGGCTACTCGTCTCCGTCAGCGCGTTGCGGCCAATGTTACCGGCAGCGCGGGGCCGCAGGGGTGATCGGCCGCGGCCACGATCGCCGCGCTGATCTCGCCGAGCTGCTCAAGCTGCCCGGGAGTGAGCACGTCGATCAGCGACCGGCGGACCTGGTCCACGTGGCCGGGAGCCGCGGCTGCCAGCGCGGCGAACCCCTCGTCGGTAAGCTCGGCAACCTGGCCGCGGCGGTCGGTCGGGCAGTTCACCCGGCGGATCCAGCCGCGTTCCTCCAGCCGCGCGACGGCATGCGACAGCCTGCTCTTGCTGGAGGTCGACGCCTCGGCGAGCTGGCTCATCCGCAGCGCCCGGCCAGGCGCCTCGGAGAGGCGTACCATTATCTCGTAGTAGCCGTGCGGGAACCCTGCGCCCTGCTGCAGCTGTCCCTCGATCGCGCCGAAGAGCGTCTGGCAGGCCGTGAGGAACAGCCGCCAGTTCCGCTGCTCATCGGCGGTCAGCCATCGGGTCTCTGAAGCGCTCACGATGCCAGGATACCCGAGATGGTTGAGCGTTTGACAAATCATGCCGGACATGATAGCGATTGAGAGTTCAACAACCTAGTCCTCAGCACACCCTGTCCACTAGCAATCGGGAGCACCCATGACCGAATCGAGCACGCAGACCAGCATTCCCGGCTACGTCGCCGGAACCTGGGACATCGACCCGGTGCACTCCGAGATTGGCTTCTCGGCACGGCACATGATGGTCAGCAAGGTCCGCGGCAGGTTCAACACCTTCTCCGGCAAGCTGGTCACCGGCACGGACCCGCTGGCCTCCTCGGTGACCGCGGAGATCGACCTGACCTCGATCATCACCGGAAATGAGCAGCGTGACGAGCACATCCGCTCGGCTGACTTCTTCGAGGTCGAGAAGTACCCGACGATGACCTACCGCTCGACCGGCATCCGCCAGCACGGCGACGACTACGTCCTCGACGGCGAGCTGACCCTCAAGGGCGTCACCAAGAGCGTGCCGCTGAAGCTGGAGCTGAACGGCTTCGGCCCGGACCCGTTTGGCGGCACCCGCGCCGGCTTCAGCGCTTCTGGAGAGCTCAACCGGCGTGACTTCAACGTCAACTTCAGCGCCCCGATGGCGAACGGCGGCGCCGTGGTGTCCGACAAGATCACGCTGAGCCTCGAGATCGAGGCCGTTCTCGCGGCCTGACAGCGAGACCGGGGGCCCCGGCCGGCAGCGGCACATTGCCGCCGCCGGCCGGGGCCCTGCTCGTATGCGCCTCGCCCGGCCGGCCTGCACCGCGCTGCCCGTGCAGGGCCGCGCTAGCCTGCCAGGGCCGCGATCTGGGCGGTGATCGCCTCGGCGCGCGGGAAGGTGAAGCCGGCCAGCGTCACGTGCTTCCAGCGCAGCATGCCCTCGGCGTCGACCACGAAGACCGACCGGCGCAGGCCGGCCCCGGGCAGGCCAATGCCGTACAGCCGGGTGACGGCAAGGCCGACGTCGGCGAGCAGCGGGAAGCTGAGCTCGTACTTGCGCGCGAATCCCTCATGGCTGTCCACGTCCTGCGGGCTGATGCCCCACACGGTCGCGCCGAGGCTATTGAAGCTGTCCATGTCGGACGTGTAGGAGCACAGCTGCCTGGTGCAGACGGACGTGTTGTCCCCCGGGTAGAAGGCCAGCACCACCGGCCTGCCGCGCAGTGCTGACAGGGTGTAGTCACCCCGCGTCGCGTCTCCGCCGGTCACCAGCACCCCGGGGAGCGTGAAATCGGGAGCGATCGTGCCTAGCTCGGGCGTCTTGGCCACCTCAGTACCTCCAGGCTCGGGTACACCGCACGCTTCAACCTACCCGGCCGACCTGGCCGTTCTGCTCGTTCTGGCCGGTCACGCGCGTGCGGCGGCCCAGCGCCGGGGCGCGGCCGCGGTGTTGGCAACGAGCGCGGGGGTGGGGCAACGAGCGCAGGGGTGGGGCAACGAGCGCAGGGGTGCAGCGGCCAATCCCCGGGGTGCGGTCGGCCAGCCGCGGCGAAGGACGCACATGGCAGGATCGCGGCCATGATCGGACGACTGCACCACGTGATCATCGACTGCCCCGATCCGCCGGCGCTCGCCGCGTTCTACTCGGAACTGCTCGGCCTTCCCGTTACCTGGCTGCGCCATGACTTCGCAGTCGTGGCCAGCAGCGATAGGTCATCCGGGATAGCGTTCCAGCTTGCACCCGGCCATCAGCCGCCACGCTGGCCGGATCCCCGCTCATCGCAACAGGTCCATCTGGATGTCATGGTGGACGACGTTGACGCGGCCGATCCGGCCGTCCTCGCGCTCGGCGCCCGGCGGCTGCCGGGCGCCGGCGGTTCGCGGGTGTACGCAGACCCAGCCGGCCATCCGTTCTGCCTGATACCGCGCCCGGCCTGGGCCCCCGCGATTGGCGCGAGTAAACCCCGGCCCGCCGGGGGAAGCGCGGGGCCTGCCGGGAGTACCGGGCCTGCCAGGAGTACCGGGCCAGCCGGGCCTGCCGGGAGTGCGGCGCCAGCCGGGCCAGCAAGCAGCGGCGGAGCGGCCGGTGGCTGAGCGGCCCGCGATCCCAGGTCCGCCGGCCGAGCGCGTTCCGCTGGCCACGATCGCCGCGGAATGGGGCCGGATCGGGGTCATCGGGTTCGGCGGGCCGCCGGCCCACATCGTGCTGCTCCGGAAGCTGTGCGTGGACAAACGGCGGTGGCTGCCAGCGCCCGAGTTCGAGGACGGCATCGCGGCCACGAACCTGCTGCCGGGCCCGGCCTCCACCCAGCTAGCGATCTTCTGCGCCTGGCGGCTCCGCGGCGCCGCCGGCGCGATCGTCGGCGGCGTCTGCTTCATCGTGCCCGGCCTGGTCATCATCCTCGCCCTGTCCGCGCTGTTCCTGGCCGGTCATCCGCCGCTGTGGGTGCGGGGGGCCGCCGCTGGCGCCGGCGCGGCCGTCCCCGCCGTGGCCGTCAATGCCGCAGTCAGCCTGCTGCCTGCCAGCTGGCAGCGGACAACCGGGCGGCGCGCCGCGCGTTGGAGGTGGCTGGCCTATCTCGCAGCGGGCGCGGTCGCCGGGGCCACGGCGGGCGAGTTGCTCGTCGCAGTCCTGCTCGCGTGCGGTCTCGCCGAGGTGGCCATCGCCCATCGCTCCGGGCCAGGGAAGCCGGCCGGGGGAGCGCGTGGCTGGCTCCCAGCTGCCGCCTGGCTGGCGCGGGGGAGATCTGGGCCCGCTGCCTCGGCTGCCGCCTGGCTGGTACGCCGGGGGGTTGAATCCGGATCCGCTGCCTCGGCGGGCGCGCTGCCGACGGCGCGCAGCCTGGCCCGGGCTGCCCCGGCCATGGCAGGCTCTGCCCTGGCCAGAGTCGGAAGCACGGCCGGGCCGGCGCTCGCCGCTGGCGGCCTCGGCGCGCTGGCCTGGGTGGCGATCAAGGTGGGCGCGCTGTCGTTCGGTGGCGGCTTCGTGATCATCCCGCTGATGCAGCACGACGCGGTCGTCACCTATCACTGGATGACCGGCGCGCAGTTCCTCAACGCGGT
>JBEKFH010000115.1:0-12171 GCA_050013415.1 Streptosporangiaceae bacterium
CAATCGTGCCGAGGGTCAGCATCGGCTCGATCGTGAAGGTCATCCCCTGTTCCATGATCAGCGATACGTCGGGATCGTCAAAGTGCGGCACGATCAGGCCGGAGTGGAACGTGGTCCCGATGCCGTGCCCGGTAAAGTCGCGGATCACCCCGTAGCCGAACCGGCGCGCGTAGGACTCGATGACCCGGCCGATCGCGTTCAGCGGTCGGCCCGGGGCGACGGCGCGGATGCCGCGCATCATCGCCTGCTCCGTGCGCTCGACCAGCAGCCGGGACTCCTCGTCTACCGCGCCGGCCAGGAAGGTCGCGTTGGTGTCCCCGTGCACGCCGCCAATGAACGCGGTGATGTCGATGTTGACGATGTCGCCGTCCTCGATCACCGTGTCGTCCGGTATTCCGTGGCAGATCACCTCGTTGAGCGAGGTGCAGAGCGACTTCGGGTAGCCGCGGTAGCCGAGCGTGCTCGGGTACGCGCCGTGATCGCAGAGGAACTCGTGGCCAACCCGGTCCAGTGCGTCGGTGGTGACGCCGGGTGCCACGTGCGCGCCTACCTCCGCGAGCGCCTGGGCGGCCAGCCGGCCGGCGATCCGCATCCGCTCGATCGTGTCGGCGTCCTTCACGTCGGGCTCGCCGAGGGTGGGGTACCGCTTGCCCACGTACTCCGGGGGCTTGATGCCCGCGGGCACCGTTCGCAAGGGGGAAATCCGGCCGGGCTGGAGCAAGGTCGCCATGATCTGAAATTGTAGTGCGCATGGATGGTGAGCAGCACTGGTGGTTCTGCCTGAAGCACATGGCCGTCGAGCCGGATGCCGGCTGCCCGGGCAAGGATCGGCTCGGGCCGTATCCGACCCGGGAGGCGGCGGCGAACGCACTCGAGACGGCCAAGCGCCGTAACGAGGAGTGGGACGCCCAGGACGAGGTCGCCGACCAGCCCTGAGGCATCGTGTCCGCGCGGCCGGTATCGTGAGGACAGCGGGCCCAACGGGCCGGCAGTGCAGGCGGGTGACCCCGGAAGGGGCGTGCGGTGAGCGAGGAACAGGCCGGCGGCGGGCTGCCGCCGGCTGCCCGGGCGCGGATGGCGGAGATCCGCCACAGCGGGACCTGGAGTTCGGCGCTGTCCGCCGACGAGTTCGCCGCGATCAGGAGCGTCGGGTTCGAGCCAGTCGGGCAGGTGCTCGGCGCGGCGGTCTACAACATCGGCTACACGGGCGGTTACTCCTGCCCGGGCGCCTGGGCAGGCTACGGCGGATACGTCACGCCGTACCGCAGCGTCACGGCGCTGTCCGGGACCGGCGGCCTTGGCGCGTACAGCTCCCTGGTGCAGACGCTGTACGCGGCGCGGCACAAGGCGATCGACCGGATGTCAGCCGAATGTCTCGCGCTGGGCGGGCACGGCGTGGTCAGCGCGTCCATCGAGATTGGCGCGTTCCCGGCCGGCGGCCTTGAGTTCAAGGCGATCGGCACCGCGGTGCGCGTGCCCGGCGGCGTCCCGCTGAAGAAGCCGTTCACCTCGGACCTGTCCGGCCAGGACTTCGCGAAGCTGATCATGGCAGGCTACGTGCCCGCGGGCCTCGCGCTCGGCATCTCCATCGGCGCCCGGCACGACGACTGGCTGACCGTGAACCAGACCAGCTGGGGCGCGGGCAACTCCGAGGTGGTCGGGTACACCGACGTGGTCAACCAGACGAGGCATGACGCCCGCGTCCAGCTGGAACGCGACGTCAGCAGGCTCGGGGCCGAGGGCGTGGTGGTGTCCAGCATGGACATGGCCGTCCGCGACCGGGAGTGCCCGATGCAGGAGCACCGCAAGGACCACGTCGTGGAAGTAACGATCATCGGCACGGCCACAGCGCGCTTCGCCCGGCCGCATCACCCGCCGCGCGGCGCCAGCCTCGCCATCATGTCGCTGGACCCCGAGCGCCGCCAGGCCGCCCGGGTCAGGCTGGGGAGCTGACCGGTGTCCTCGCCGGCGCGCAGATCCTGGGGCCGAACGCACGTCAAGGGAGATCAATGACCGACCAGCAGAGCACGGATATGGGCGTGCTGGGTGTGCCGCAGGACGCGATCCGCCGCCTCGCCGAGCTCAAGCCGGGGCGACCCGGCTCGCTGTTCACCTCGGATCTGTCGGTGAACGAGTTCCTGCTCGTCCGGGAGGCCGGCTTCCGCCCGCTCGGGCTGGTCCTCGGCAGCTCGATCTACCACGTCGGCCTGCAGGTCGGCCGCTGGGGCAAGAACCAGGAACTCGACGTCCTGTCCCAGGCCATGTACCACGCCAGGGAGCTGGCGATGAGCCGGATGGAGGCGGAGGCCCAGGCACTCGGCGCGGACGGCATCGTCGGCGTCCGGCTCGACGTGGAGATGAAGGAATTCGGCAACGACATCGCGGAGTTCATCGCGGTGGGCACGGCAGTGCACGCCGAGCCGGACGCGGGCGGCGGGGGAGTGAAGGAGTGGCGCAACAACAAGAAGCTGCCGTTCACCTCCGACCTGTCCGGCCAGGACTTCTGGACCCTGATCCGCGCCGGGTACGCGCCGCTGGGCATGGTGATGGGGTCCTGCGTCTACCACATCGCGCATCAGCGGATGACCGGGAAGCTCGGCAACATCGGCCGCAACGTGGAGCTCGAGCAGTTCACCCAGGCCCTGTACGACGCCCGTGAGCTGGCGATGAGCCGGATGCAGGCGGAGGCGGAGGAGCTGCAGGCCGAAGGAATCGTCGGAGTCCAGCTCCGGCAGCACAGCCATACCTGGGGCTCGCACACGACCGAGTTCTTCGCGATCGGCACGGCCGTCCGGCCGCTGCGCGAGGATCATGTCATCGAGCGGCCCACCATGGTGCTGAGCCTCGACTCCTGACCGGCTGCCCCGCTGCCGGCCGCCCAGGGCTGGCCGGCTGGCCCGGACTGGCCGGCTGCCCAGGGCTGGCTGGCGTCACGGCTCGCCGGGCTATTCGGCGGGCGTGCCGCTCAGCGCGTCGAGCAGCTGCGCCAGCCGCTGGCGGAGGCTGAGCTTACGGGCGTACCGGCCGCCTGCCGCCGAGCTGACCAGGTGCTGGGCAGCGTCGAAGGACACCAGGGCCGACCCGGCCGGCACGACCAGGGACTCGTGCGCCAGGCCGTCAAGTTCCGGGTCGCCCTGATCCAGCGCCAGGATCGTTGCGCCGGTCCTGCGGGCGCCGTCGACCCGCTCGAGCAGCGGCGGCGTGGCGGCCGCCGCGGTCACCACGAGCAGCGTCTCGCCCCGCCTGGCCGCCTCCAGCCTGGCCAGCCCCACGCTCAGATGCGCGGGCGCGTCTGGCTGCGGTGACCAGCGCACCAGCGTGGGCGCGAGCTCGGGGATCCCGGCTAACCGGCTCTCGTCGTCTAGGTGCGCGGTCAGGTGCCAGGGCTCGTACTGCGGCGTGCCGACGAGCAGCAGCCCGCCCGGGGTGCGCGCGGAAACCCGCAGCGCGCGGGCGAACTCTCCGGTCCGCTCCAGCCAGCCGGTCGGTCCGATGACGGCCCTCAGCGCGGTGACCTGATCCGCGTCCATGGCATCCATGCTGCCGCACCGCGCACGTGCGCGCAGCTGGATCCCGAGGTGACCGGGGCTTCTGACAAGATCGGTGGATGGCAGCTGCGCAGATCTCCGGCGATTCATCCCCCGACGTCGGCCAGCTGGTCGTCGGCGTCCTCGGCGGCACTGGTGACCAGGGCCGCGGTCTGGCCAGGCGGCTGGCCCTGGCGGGCAGCCGGGTCGTCATCGGCTCGCGGGACGCCGGGCGCGCCGCGGCAGCCGCGGCCAGCATCGGCAGCCCGCCGCTGGTCACCGGCGCGGCCAACGCCGACGCCGCCACCGCGGCCGACCTGGTGATCGCTGCCGTGCCGTGGGAGGGCCACCGCGCGCTGCTCGCCTCGCTCGCCGGTGCGCTCGACGGCAAGATCCTGATCGACTGCGTCAACCCGCTGGGCTTCGACAAGCAAGGCGCCTATCCGCTGCCGGTCGCCGAGGGCAGCGCCGCCCAGCAGGCAGCCGCGGTGCTGCCGGGGACCCGGGTGGTGGGCGCGTTCCACCACGTGTCGGCCACGCTGCTGCTCGACCCGGCCGTCGGTGAGCTTGACCTGGACATCATGGTGCTCGGCGACGACCGGCAGGCCACCGACCTGGTGCAGGCGCTGGCCAGCCGGATACCGGGCATGCGCGGCGTGTACGCCGGCCGGCTGCGCAACTGCGGGCAGGTGGAGGCGCTGACGGCGAACCTCGTCTCGGTCAATCGCCGTTACAAGGCCCACGCCGGCCTGCGCATCACCGACATATAAGCGCCATAACGCAGCTCACGGCGAACTCCCGCAGCACCGGCCGGCCTGCCGCGGGGCGAGCCGGCCCGATCCCGGGCTGACCGGGCACGCGGACCCGGTCAGCCCACTGGCGGATTCGCGCGCCGCGCGGTGGCTGGCCGGGCACCCGGACCCGGTCAGCGGCGGGCGGAACTGCGCCCGCCGCCTCACCGGCACCGGGAACTTCAGCGGTAGGAGTACTGCTCCGTGGGGAACTCGCCCGCCGTGACCTCGCTGGCGAACGACCGGGCAGCCTGGCCGAGAGTTCCCGCGATGTCTGCGTAAATCTTGACGAACTTCGCGGGTCGCGGCGTGAGACCGGCCATGTCCTGCCAGACCAGTACCTGGGCGTCGCAGTCGCTGCCCGCGCCGATGCCGACCGTCGGGATCGACAGGCTGGCCGTCACGGCGGCGGCGAGCCGCGCGGGAACGCACTCCAGGACCACGGCGAACGCGCCGGCT
Organism: Streptosporangiaceae bacterium; assembly: GCA_050013415.1. Classification (GTDB taxonomy): domain Bacteria; phylum Actinomycetota; class Actinomycetes; order Streptosporangiales; family Streptosporangiaceae; genus Palsa-506. Next base: position 4,778 of record JBEKFH010000115.1, read on the forward strand.
GCCTGCAGCGCCTTGGCGTCGCGGAGCAGCTGGTCGCCGTCCTCCCCGCGGCCCTGGACGCGGTACCCGCCGAGCGCGTTGACCGACTGGGGGGTCAGCCCGAGATGCGCCATCACCGGAATGCCGGCCGCGACCAGCTCCTCGACCTGCCCGAGCACGCGATGGCCGCCCTCGAGCTTGACCGCCTGCACGCCCGCCTCCTTGAGGAACCGGGTGGCCGCGGCCAGTGCAGCCTGCGGCGACGCCTGGTAGGAGCCGAACGGCAGATCGGCGACGATCATTGCCCGGCTGCTGCCCCTGACCACGGCGGCAGCCAGCGGGAGCAGCTCGTCGACGGTGACCGGGATCGTGCTGTCGTGGCCGAAGACGACCATCGACGCGGAGTCGCCGACCAGCAGCACCGGGATCCCGGCGTCGTCGAAGACCCGCGCGGTCAGCGCGTCATAGGCGGTGAGCATGGGCCATTTCTCGCCGCGGGCCCTGGCGCCGGCGATGTCCCGTACGGTGATGCGCCGTCCCTGGCGGCCGCCGTACAGCGGCTCGTCCGCTGCGGCGGTCCGCGCACTGGTCGCGGCCGCGGGCGGGTCACCCTGAAGTGATGTCATGGGATCCTCCACGTCTCGAGGCGCCCCTGCGGCGTCCCCGGACATCTCGATCATGACACGTCCCGGTCCCGGGGAACAGCATGCGCTGTTCGCGGCCGGCTTGGCCGGGGCGGCGTGGTCAGCTGTGCCCGCCCCGGGTGGTGGCGTCCCGTGCGGCCCGGCCCGGGGGCGGCGTCCCGTGCGGCCCGGCCCTGGGGCGGCGTCCCGTGCGGCTTCGCTAAAACCGATACGATGACGTATCGTATCGGTAGTAATTTTCCGCTGCAGGCTCAGCCGCGGCGGTCAGGCAGGCACGACACTGCTCGCCGCGCAGGGTTTCCGGCGAGCCGAGGGGCAGCATGGATCCGCAGACAATCCAGCGACGCCGATGGATCATCCTCAGCGTCCTGATCATCAGCCTGACCGCGATCGTCCTGGACAACACCGTCCTGAACATCGCGCTCAAGACAATCTCCGAGCCCAGGGGCGGCCTCGGCGCGAGCCAGAGCCAGCTGGAATGGGCGATCAACTCCTACACGCTCGTCTTCGCCGGCCTGCTCTTCACGTTCGGCGTGATCGGCGACAGGATCGGCCGCAAGCGCATGCTGATGATCGGCATGACCATGTTCGGCCTGGCCTCGCTGCTGTCGTCCTACGCGCAGACGCCGACGGAGCTCATCCTGGCGAGGGCATTGATGGGCCTCGGCGGCGCGGCGGTCATGCCGCAGACGCTGTCCATCATCACGACCGTCTTCGATCCCAGGGAACGGCCGCGGGCGATCGGCATCTGGGCGGGAGCAGTCGGCGTGGCCATCGCCGGGGGCCCGATCGCCGGCGGGCTGCTGCTCGATCACTTCTGGTGGGGCTCGGTCTTCCTGATCAACGTGCCGCTGACCGCCGTGGGCGTGGTCGCAGCTGCGTTCCTGGTGCCGGAATCTCGCAGCGGGCAGCCCGGCCGGATCGACTACCTGGGGGTGCTGCTGTCCATCGCGGGCCTGGTGCTGGTGGTGTTCGGCATCATCCAGGGCGGGGACAGCGGCTCGTGGCTGGGCCTGGGCGTGCTCGGGCCTGTCGTCGCCGGTCTCGCGGTGCTGGCCGCTTTCGGCTGGTATGAGTCCAGGATCGAGCACCCGTCGCTGGACGTGCGGCTGTTCCGCGACCCGCGGCTTTCGTCCGCCGCTGGCGCGATCGCGCTGGTGTTCTTCGCGCTGGCAGGCGCGTTCTTCTTCATCAGCTTCTACCTGCAGAACGTGCGGGGCTACAGCCCGCTGCACGCCGGGCTGCTGACGATCCCGCTGGCCGCTGGCCAGCTGCTGTGCGCGTCGCGCAGCCCGGTCATGGTCAGGCGGTTCGGCGCGAAAGCCGTCTGCGCGACCGGGCTGCTGCTCGTCGCGGTGGCCATGGCCGGATATCACCTGCTGGGCACCGCCAGCCCGATCTGGGTGCTGGAGGTGACGTTCTTCATCCAGGGCGCCGGCATGGGCAGCGTGATGCCGCCGGCCACCGAGCTGGTCATGTCGGTCGTGCCGAGGGACCGCGGCGGGGCCGGGTCGGCGATCACGAACATTTCCCGGCAGGTCGCCGTGGCGCTCGGGGTCGCCGTGCTCGGCTCGGTGCTCGCCCAGGCGTATCGCGGCCAGCTGGCCCCGCGTCTCGGCGTGCTGCCGGCCGCGGCGCGGCCCGCGGCGACCGCGTCGATCGCCGCGACCCAGGCGGCCGCGCAGCAGCTCGGCCTGGCCGGCCGCGGCCTGCTGGCCGCCGCCGACCAGTCATTCGTGCACGCTATGCACCTGACCTCGGTAATCTCGTGCATCATCGCGGTGCTCGGCGCGGCGACGGTGGTGATCTGGATGCCGGGGCGCAGGCCGGCGACGATACCAGCCAGGCCGGCCGGCGCCACCGCAGCTACCACCCCGGAGGCTGCGACCCCGGAGATGGCGGCCAGTAGTGCACCGGGCCCGGGGATCGCGGCCCCGGAGGCGGCGGCCCCGGAGGCGGCTGGCGCGGGGGCAGCTGGCGCGGAGAGATGAGGCGGCATGGACGCGTCTGAGGCGCCGTCCGTAGCGACGGCCGACGAAATGATCGCCTCGGCGGGCGCGGCGGCCGGCGAAGCGGACGGCCCGTCGCCGGTGCCGGACGAGCACCGTCGCCCCGGCCGCCCGCGAAGCGAGCGGGCGGATCGCGCGATCATCGAGGCGACGCTGAGCCTGTTCGCCGAGTCAGGCCCAGCGGGCCTGTGCATCGAGAAAGTCGCGGCCAGGGCAGGCGTCGGCAAGGCCACGATCTACCGGCGCTGGCCAGGCAAGGAGGATCTGCTGCTCGAGGCCATCACCTGGCTTAAGAAGCCGCTGCCGGAACCACGCGGCCGGTCGGTCCGCGAGGATCTCGTGGTTGTGCTGCAGGCGCTCTGCGAGCAGTTCGCCGACCCGCGCCAGACGAGGGAGTTCGCGCTGCTCCTCGGCGAGGGCGCCAACTACCCGAGGCTGATGGCGCAGTACCTGGAGACGGTCATCGAGCCGCGCCGCGCGGTGATCAGGATGGTGCTGCGCCGGGGCGTCGCGACTGGCGAGCTGCGCGAGGACACCGACGTCGACGCGGCCATGTTCATGCTGGCCGGTGCGGTGCTCGCGCGCAGCAGGTACTCCTCAGAACCAGTCGAGCCCGGCTACGCCGGGCGGATCGTCGACGAGCTGCTGGCCGGCCTTGCCGCCCGCTGAGCTGCCCTCCGCCCGCGCCGCCGAGGCCGCGGCTGTTACCCGCTCCGCGATCGCCGAGACGGCGGAGCTGATCCGGCCCTACGTCCGCCGCACTCCTGTGATCAGGCTCGATGGCGGCGACCTCGGCCTGTCCGCGGGGGAACTCGTCCTCAAGCTCGAGCAGCTGCAGCACTCGGGGTCGTTCAAGGTCCGCGGCGCGTTCACCAACCTGCTGCGGCGCGACATCCCGCCCGCCGGCGTGATAGCGGCTTCCGGCGGCAACCACGGCGCGGCGGTGGCGTATGCGGCTGGCGTCCTGGGCGTATCCGCCCGCATCTTTGTCCCGCAGGTCTCCTCCGCGGCGAAGATCAGCCGCATTCGCGCCTGCGGCGCCGACCTGGTCGTGGCGGGCGGCTCTTACTCGGACGCGCTCGCGCTCAGCGAGCAGGCGGCCGCCAGTTCCGGGGCGATGACCGTGCACGCCTACGACCAGGTCGAGACGGTACTCGGTGCGGGCACGGTGGGGTTCGAGCTCGGTCAGCAGGCAGGTTCCGTGACCACCGTGCTGGCGAGCGTCGGGGGCGGCGGGCTGCTGGGCGGCATCTCAGCTGCCTACGCCGGCCAGGTCCGCATCGTGGGTGCCGAGCCGGCCGGTGCCCCGACGCTGAGCAGGGCATTCGAGGCGGGCCACCCGGTTGACGCCCCGGTGGGGAGCGTGGCAGTTGACTCGCTCGCTCCGCGCCGTGTCGGCGATCTGACGTTCGCGCTGATCTCGCGCTACTCCGGCGGCGTCGTCCTGGTCAGCGACGAGGCGATCCTGCAGGCCCAGCGGCTGCTCTGGGACCGGCTCCGGCTGGTGGCCGAGCCGGGCGGCTGCGCGGCGCTGGCGGCCTTGCTGTCCGGCCAGTACGTTCCCGGGGGCGGTGAGGTGGTCGCCGTGGTAATCAGCGGCGCCAATACCACCGCGGTGAACTTCAGCGGCTGACGCCGTTCCGCCCGCCCGCGCCAGGGGGTTTCCGAGTCAGGAAAATGGGCCTGGCCCGCACGGAGAGCATGCGGGCCAGGCCCAGGGCTAACGCGCCTCGGTTCCCGGCTGGCGGCCGGGCGCCGGGGTCACGGCTGAGTGATCGCGGGACACTTGCCCGTCACGGCCGGATTGGCCCGCACCGCGCTGATGTCCGTGCCGCCGAACCTGGCAACGTCCGATACGCCGTACTCGGCATCCCCGCCGAACCGCTGCGTGGTCACGTTCGGGATGGTGCCGCCGAAGTTCCACACGCACGAGCCGCCGGGGAACAGGCCGGGCGCCAGCGGCTGCTTGCTGGTCAGCGTCCAGTACGGGTAGAACTTCGCGCCCAGCGGCGGGACGTCGCAGTTGTTACCGGTCTCGACGTTGCAGAGGAACTCCGAGCCGGGGATGTCCGACTCGAACTGAATCTGCGGGTACGTCTTCCCGCCGCTGAACGGGCCCACGTACCTGATCGACGTCGGATGATTCGGGGATCCGTCCGGCCAGGTGCCCCGCTGGTAGGGAACACCGTCGAAGTCGAGGTCACCGTTCTGGAACCGGTCATCGGCGCACCAGGATATCGGCACGGATTCCTTCGTCTTCACGCCGTTGATCACCGCCGTGCGAGTGCCCTTCTGGAAGCAGAAGCCGTCGGCGTACTCGCACAGCTGGCCGCTGACGAAGGAGTCGCTCGGGCAGGCGATCGGCCCGGTCGTGCCCTCTGTCGTCGGGTTCTTGCAGACACCGGTCGAGGCGTTGCACGGGCCCTCGCCCACGGCGTGCGGGCCTTCCGAGCCGCCGCCCATGCAGGTGTCGTAAACCTGCGGGTCCGAGAACGACTGGCCGTCGCCGAAGGTCTCGCTGACGGGGTCCTTGTTGGCGACGGAGTTGCAGGCCTCGGAGTGGCCGGTCTCCTGCTCCATCAGGACACCGCCCTCGAGGGCGGCCCACGGCACCTGGTTCTGCTGGCTGGCGGTGTTGTACTCCGCATGGAAGGTATGCGGCGTGCCAGCGCAGGTCTTGTAGTTGGTGTTCATAAAGCCGTTCCCGGCACTGGCGATCATGTAGCCAGTCTGGTGCGTGGTCATGTCAGTGACCGTAGTCGTGAAGCCGGCATCCGGCCCGGTCAGCGGATCCGTGATCGCCACCTTGAGCACGTCGCCGGGGTTCATCTCCAGCGTCTGGGCGTTCGCGAGTTCCGTCGAGGCGTCGGCGAGCTGCGGGCTCGGCGGGCCGGCCGGAACGCCGTTCTTCTGCAGGAAGGCGAAGTTCACCGGCTCCTCGCAGTCCGGGTTAAGGTCGGCGAAGTTGAACTTGCTCTCCAGGCTGTCAATGGTCAGCGCGGAACACCACTTGGTGGTACTGCAGCTGGTGTTGTCCGGGAATGGCGTGAAGCCGGGCGGGTAGAGCTGCAGCTCCATGAATGCCGAGCCCGCGTCCTTGGGGTTGCTGATCGAGCCGGAGTTGCTGTCGCTGTGCGGCGTGCACGGGTTCTCCGGGTAGGAGTCCGGGTCGCAGATCGGCAGGCCGAACCAGGGCGCGACGCTCAGTTCCGCGTACGTGGTAACGCTGCCCGACGGGGTCGGGGCGGCCGCCGGGTCGTGCGGCAGCTTCATGAAGTAGGTCATGGTGTAACCGGACCCGGCGGCGTGCGAGATGAACTTGACGCTGGGCTCGTCATGGCCGACGTAGTGCCCGTTGTCCTCGAATCGCCCGCGGTCGGAGTACTTGGAGCTGGTGCTCGACCAGCCCTTGTAGGGCTTGGCTCCGCGCGGGTCGGTGCAGTCCATCCGGTGACTCGGGTTGATGGACCCGTACTTCGGGCTCCACCCGTTGCAGTCCAGGTTGTTGACCGGGTTGGGCTTGACCGCTGCGACCCCGCTTGCCGTGTGGGATGCTGCGCCGCCGGGGGCTGCTGCGCCCACCAGGGTTGCCGCCCCGGCCGGCACGCCGCCCGCCATGAACAGGCCCGCCAGGGCCAGCACCGGCGCCATGGCCAGCGCCCACGCTGACCGGCGCTTTCTTGACATCCGACTACCCATTCGTGTCCCGCCTCTCGATCGGGCCGCGCCGCCTGCTGCCGGTAGCGCCATTTCGGCGGACATTAGCGCGTTCCGGCCGACGGCGTAAGGGTGTAGGGCCGGCGTGTCGCATCCGGTATGTTCGCGGCGGTAGCCAGCTTTCGCGGTAGGGAGAAACAGTGCGACTGACGAAGCTCGGGCATGCTTGCGTCCGGCTGGAGAAGGGCGGGCTGAACCTGGTGATCGACCCGGGTATATGGAGCGGCCCGGACGCGCTGGCCGGCGCGAACGCAATCCTGATCACCCACGAGCATGCCGATCACCTGGACGCCGCCAGCGTGCTCGCCGCGCTGGCCGCCGAGCCCGGGCTGCGGGTCTGGACCAATGCGGCGGTGGCCGCCCATCTCGCGGAGGCCGCCGACCGGGTGCACGTCGTCCGGCATGGGGACACGTTCCCGGCGGCCGGCTTCGACATCGCCGTCTACGGCCACGAGCACGCCGTCATCCATCCCGACATCCCGGTGATCCCGAATACCGGCTTCATTGTGGACGGGGAGGTGTTCCACCCGGGAGACGCGCTGACCGTCCCGGAGGACCGGGTCTCCACCCTGCTGCTGCCCTACAACGCGCCGTGGCTCAAGGTATCCGAGATGATCGACTACGCCCGCGAGGTGGCGCCGCGGCGTGCCTACGCGATCCACGACGGGCTGCTGAACGACAAGGGCCTCGGCCTGATGCAGAACTTGCTGAACGTCGCGGCGGCACCGTCCGGCGCGGAGTACGCCCGGCTCGAGCCGGGCACGACCGTCGAGCTCTGACCTCCTGATGCCGGACGAGGGACGGGTGCCGGGCTGGAGCCGGATGCTGCGCGATGGCGCCGCCGCATACGCGGGCGTCGCGCTGGCGAACATCGCCAGGGAGTTCCCGGCCGGGTTCTTCCACGTGATGACCGGGCCCGGCGACCTGCCCGGCCGGCCGAGGGAGCGGACCCCGGTCTTTTTCGGCAGCTTCGACTGGCACTCGTGCGTCGAGATGCACTGGCTGCTGGTCCGGCTGCTACGGGTGGCCGGGGACGTGGTGCCCG
>JBEKFH010000116.1:0-12129 GCA_050013415.1 Streptosporangiaceae bacterium
AAGGCCAACAAGGCGCTCGACGCCGCCGAGAAGCCCGACGAGATGCTGGATCTCTCCTACGAGCAGATGCTCGACCAGATCACCCAGGTCCGCCGGGGGCTCGTGGACATCGCCGCGTCTCGCAAGCAGATCGAGCTGCAGGAGCAGCAGTTCCAGCACACGGTCGCGCACCTGCAGGACCAGGCCAAGGCGGCGCTTGCCCAGGGCAACGAGGACCTGGCGAAAGAGGCGCTCTCCCGAAAGGCCGCCGCCCAGGCCCAGATCGACGCCATGGAGCCCCAGCACCAGCAGCTCACCGAGCAGGAGGAGAAGCTCGAGCACACCCTCGCCGCCCTGCAGAAGAGGGTGAACGATTTCCGGACCCAGAAGGAGGTGCTGAAGGCCCAGTACACCGCCGCGCAGGCCATGACCTCCGTGGACGAGAGCGCCGCGGGGATCTCCAAGACCTTCGGCGACTCGGGTGCGGAGCTGCAGCGGGCCCAGGACAAGATCGCCAACATGCAGGCCAGGGCCGGCGCGGTGGACGAGCTGCTGCAGTCCGGGGTGCTCGAGGACGTCGGCGGGGACACCGACGACATCCAGAAGGAACTCGACGAGGCCGGGTCGGCCGCCGAGGTGGACAAGGAGCTCGCCGCGCTCAAGGCCGAGATCGGCCCGGGCTCGGCTCCGCCGCAGCTCACGGCCGGCTGAGCCGGCTGACGGCTTCCTGCCCGAGCAGTCTGAGCTCGCTCCGGGACGCGACCTCGGCGATCCCGTGACGAAGCCTGCTGAAGCTCACCGTCAGCAGCACGTGGCCCTTGAGCACGTCGATCTCTGCTCGCTGCCGGAGCGTGACGGCCATATCTCCGATCCCGCGGATCCGGCGGTAACCGTCGGCGGTTCGGTAGTGACGGGCGAACCTTGCTGCGTTATAAGGGGAGAACAGGAACACGTTGAGCCCCTCACCGGTCACCGTCGTCGACCGGAAGACGCAGCTGTCAGCGGTTCCGCCCGCCAGCGGGCCCGTCGAGCCCAGCGGCCGCCGCACGGGCGAGCCCAGCGTGGACTCGACCTGCGCGGTCGTCAGCAGGCCACACGAGCGCACCTGTCCGGGAGACCGCGGCGGGACTGTGCCCGCCGCGGTCGCCGGCGCGCCGCCCGAGGAGCCGCCGCAGGCGGATAACAACAGGCAGGCACCTATCAAGGCTGCCGTGAGCCTGGCAGCTGGCTGGCCATTCATCCCGGCATGCTAGCGAGACGATGATGACGCTGCCTGGCCATCGGCCGAGGCTAGCCCGGATGACCCATGACATCTGGAAGGCGATATCCCGGATGTCCCCCATGTCCGCCGCATCCTGCCGCCTCGGCGACGGCAGGCACCCTCGGGAACGCGCAGAGTAAACTCGTAAAAGCGGTTGACTGTCATATCGGTTGTCTATAACTTGTGGCTCGTGGCAGCGGCTCCCGTGAGCGAGCAGGGCGCGACCCACGCGCGCACGCGGATCACGGCGCGGGGTGACCTGGCCCGGCTGCGGCTTCCCGCCCTGCTGCTCGTCGCCGGGCTGGCCGGGCTGTCCTATGCCTGGGCGCTCGACCGGGACCCGCTGGAGCCCTATTACGCGGCCGCGGTTCGCAGCATGTCGATGAGCTGGCACAACTTCATCTTCGGGGCATTCGATCCGGCGGGAACCATCACCCTCGACAAGCTGCCGGGCGCCTTCTGGATTCAGGCGCTGGCCGTCCGGGCTTTCGGCGTCCATACCTGGGTGATCGTCGCGCCGCAGGCCGTCGAGGGCGTCCTCACCGTGCTGGTGCTGGAGCGGGCAGTGCGGCGGCTGGCCGGGCCTGCGGCCGGGCTGGTCGCCGCGGTCATCGTGGCGATCAGCCCGGCCACGGTCGCGCTCAACCGGGGGAACATCTCCGACACGCTGATGATCCTGCTGCTCGTGCTGGCGGCCGACGCAGTGTCGGCCGCCATCGCCAGCGGCAGCCAGGGCAGGCTCGTGCTGGCTGCCGCCTGGGTCGGGCTCGCCTTCCAGGCCAAGATGATCGAGGCCTGGCTGGTGCTCCCTGCGTTCGGCCTGGCGTACCTCGTCAGCGCCCCGGGGCCGGCTCGCCGGCGCGTCCGCCAGCTTGCCGTGGCCGGCGCGGTGGCCGCCCTGGTGTCGGTGTCGTGGATGACCGCTGTCTCGCTGGTGCCTGCCGGGAGCAGGCCGTATGTGGACGGCAGCCACGACAACTCGGTCTACGAGCAGGTGTTCGTCTACAACGGCCTCGGCCGCTTCGGCGATCAGACGCCGCTGCAGCTGCTGGCCGGCCAGTCGCTCGGCGTCGGTTCCGCGCTCGGCACTCCGGCAGTCGCTCCCGGCCGGCTGCTGAGCGGTGACCTTGGCCGCGACACCGGCTGGCTGCTGCCAGCCGGTCTTGTCATCGCCGGGTGGGGCATCGCGAGCCGCCGGCGGCGGGCACGCGGCGATCCGCTCAGGTCGTGCTTCGTCCTGTGGGGCGGCTGGCTCGTCACGCTCGCCGTGACGTTCTCGCTGACCACGACGATCAACGCCTATTACACGGCCGCGCTCACCCCGGCGGTGGCCGCCCTGCTGGGTGCCGGAGTCGCCGCCGCGTGGTCAGGAAGCCGGTCCGCGGCCGCCCGCAGGATCGGCCTGGCAGCGATGATTGCCGGGACGGTCGGCTACGCCGCCTGGCTGGTAGCCTCCGCCCCGGCAGGCGTGCCCGGCTGGCTGCTGCCGGCCGTCATCGCCGTCGGCCTGGCGGCGATCGCGACGGCGCTCGGCTCGGTGGCGGTCAGGAGCGACACCGTGCTCGCCGCCGCCCTCGCGGCCGGGCTCATCGCCGGGTCCGCGGCGCCGGCCGTGGCCTCGGCCGATCTCGTGGCGCGGCACGAGGGCGCCTTCGACACGCCGTTTGAGTCCGCGCGCGAGGGCACTGCCATCGACGCCCTGTTCGTGCGGATACCAGCACAGGTGCGGCTCACGATTCCGGCACTGGAGAGCGCCAGGAACGGCGCGCCCTACCTGCTCGCGACCCAGACTGCCGCGCTGGCCTCGGAGTTCATCTACGACAGCGGCCGCGAGGCGCTGCCCATCGGGGGGTTTACCGGCACCATCGGATCGCCCACCCTGCGGCAGCTGCAGGCCGACATCCGCCAGGGTCGGTTCCACCTGGTGCTGGCCGCGACGAGCACCGACCCGCGGCTGCGCTGGATCGCCGCGCACTGCCTGCATCTCAGCAACGCCACCGCGACCCTGCACAACTACTACTGCCAGCCATCTGACGCCGGCTGACGAGGGCCGACCTGGGCTGATCTGACGACTGCTGACCTGACGCCGGCTAGCCTGACCCGGCTGATCTGACGCCGGCTGACGAGGAGACCTCCTGCCGCCAGCCAGCCGGCGAGAACACCCCGGCGCCGGAACTACCAGCCGACGCTTCCGTCGACTAGCTCGCGGATCAGGTCGGCGTGCCCGTTGTGGCGGGCGTACTCCTCGATCATGTGGACATAGATCCAGCGCAGCGAGCACGGCTTCCCGTACCGCAGCCCGGTGTCATCCAGTCCGCGGGTCGCGGCAGTCTCGCGGCTCGCGTCGCATTCGGCCTGCCACGCCTCGAGGTCGGCCGCCCAGTCCGCTTCATCGAGCGGGACAAGCTCGCTGTCCTCGATCGCGGGGTCGTACCAGATGGGCGGCGTGGCAGGATCACGCTGGAGCACGCGGCGGAACCAGTTACGCTCGACCTCGGCCATGTGACGCACCAGGCCGTGCAGCGACAAATTCGAGGTCGGCACCGGCCGGCGTTTCCGGCCCGCATCGTCGAGGCCCTCGCACTTCATCAGCAGCGTCGTGCGGTGGAACTCCAGCCATGCCTCCAGCATCTGCCGCTCAGCGAGAACGAACGCGGGCTCCTGCCGCCGGGGATCCTCGAGATCTGCGACCATCGGCGCACCTCCTGCGTAGCCGGGCATCATCCTTTCATCCGGCCCGCCTGCTGGTCGCCATCTTTTCCCCGGCTCCGGGGCATCCGCAGGTCAAGTCCTGGTGCCCGGCTCCTTGCATGCGCGGCGGTCGCCTAGCCTGGTGCTCATGCTCAGTCAGGCAGCATCGCTCGTCCACCTGGACTTCTCGCCACGGCACCGGCACCCTGGCGCCGTCCGGGTCCTGCTGGCAACGGTCGCCGCCATTGCCTGCTCGCTGGCCGCCGACGCGCTTCTGGTGGTCATCGGCGAGGCCATCTTCCCCGGCACCAAGGGCTACGTGCACTTCCGGTTCTCCGACTACAGCAAGCTGACGGTGATCGGGGTGATCATCGCGTGCGTGGCGTGGCCGGTCGTCACGCGGCTGACCTCGCAGCCCCGCTGGCTGTTCCTCCGCCTGGCCGTCCTGGTCACGCTTTTCCTCTGGCTCCCCGACCTCTACATCCTCTACCGCGGCCAGCCCGCCAAGGCGGTCGCCGTCCTCATGGTCATGCACCTGGCCATCGCCCTGGTGACCTACAACCTGCTCGTGCGGATCGCCCCCGTCCGCCCGGCCCGCCATAACGCCCACCGTCGGCCCGCGGCACCCGCCTAAGCAGGGATCTGACGGAAGATAAGGCCGTCGTCCCTGGTCGTCGATACGTCGGCAGCTGTGGCGGTCATCCTCGGCGAGCCGGGGAGCGAAGAACTTGCGGCGCATCTCGAGGATGCCCTCACCCCGCAGATGGCCAGTCCTTGCGCCTGTGCTGGCCGTGCCCGCGCTACCCGCCGCCTGGCGCGGTGACGAAGTCGATGAGTTCCTCGACCCTGCCGAGAAACTCGGGTTCGAGGTCAGCGAAGGATCTGACCGAGCGCAGGATCCGCTGCCACGCCCGGGCAGTGTCCGCTGGCCAGCCGATGGCCTGCAGCACGCCCTCCTTCCACGGCGAGCCCGGGGGGACATCCGGCCAGCCGCTGATTCCCAGCACCGACGGCTTGACCGCCGCCCAGACGTCGACGAAGGGATGCCCGGCGATGAGCACGTACGGCGACGCCGCCCGGGCGGCGATCCTGCTCTCCTTCGAGCCATGCACGAGATGATCGACGAGGACGCCGAGCCTGCGCGCGGGGCCGGGGCGGAAGTCAGCCACGATCGCGGGCAGGTCATCGATGCCGCCGAGATACTCCACGACGACGCCGGCATCGCGCAGGTCGTCGCCCCAGATCCGCTCCACGAGTTCGGCGTCATGGCGGCCCTCGACATATATCCGGCTGGCCCGCGCGACCTTGGCCCGGTGCTGCGGCCCGGCGATGGATCCCGAGGCGGTCCGGGTGCCGGGCACGACGGCGGTGCCAGCCGCGCCCGGCAGGCTGCCCGCGCCCGCGCCCTGGCTGGCCGGGCCTCCGCCCTGGCCCGCCGTCCGGGCCGGCCTGACCAGCGTGACCGGCCTGCCCTCCAGCAGGAACGCGGCCGTGCCGAGCGGGAAAACCCGGCGCCTGCCCCGGGAGTCCTCCAACGTGACCGCGTCCTTCTCCCAGCCGACCACGGCCCCGCAGAACTCTCCGGCCGCGTCCTCGACCACCAGCCCGCGGTCTGCAGCCACCTGCGGAACCTGGCCCTGGCCCGGGCGCTTGCGCCCCCCGGCGAGCACATCAGGGCCGTATTGCCTGCTCCGCACCGCCGTCCTCCTCGCCGCCGGGGCACCTGCCTCAGCACATGCTGGCACGCCTGCCGCGAGCCCCTGGCACACCGCCACGCGGACCCGCGGGAAATCTGCTGAAAAAGCCGGCCAGGAGGGCCCAGCACGCAGGTCCCGGACGCCGTACTCTCAGCGGTGAGCGGTTGCCAGCCCCCCGTTTCCGCGCGGTCCCGGAGGCATACCAATGAACCACGACACCGTCCGGCCCGGAATGGTCCCTGGCCGCCGCGCGGCGGCGGCCGTCGCCCTCGCGCTCGCGGCGAGCGGCTTCGGGCTAGCTGGCTGCGGGGTGGTCAAGGCGGTCAAGACGGTCACTCACGACGTGGAGAGCAACAAGTCCACCATCCAGGCATTCACCAGCAACCTGAAGTCCCCCGCCGCGACGACGTTCGAGGTGACGTACAAGACGACCGGCGGCTCGCCGGCCACGATCGTGTACGCGGTCAGGCCGCCGGACGGGCTCGCGTTCAGGGATACCCCATCGGGTGGCAGCAGTAGCGGCATCAGCCGGGTGGACGTCGTGGCGAACTCCTCCGGTGAATACGCCTGCACGCCGCCGTCCTCATCCGGCTCCAGCTCCGGGTCAGGATGGTCGTGCGAGAAGCTCCCGGCCGCCAGTGCCGCCACCCGGAACAAGATCCTCGGCTTCTACACCCCTGACCACTGGGTCGCGTTCCTGAGGGACTTTTCGCTCGCCGCTGGCTTCGCCGGTGACAAGGTCACCTCGTCCGCCCTGACGGTGAACGGGTTCAGCATGAAGTGCGTCGACCTGCGCGCGACGGGGGTTCCCGGCACGAGCAGGATTTGCTCCACCGCCCAGGGCATACTCGGCTATGTCAAGGTCGCCTCGGACGCCAACAGCTTTGAGATCACGTCATACTCAGGGTCGCCATCGGCGTCGCTGTTCAGGCTGCCGCCGGGCGCCAAGGTCACCACCTCGCGGACGGGAACCTCATAATCCGGTGCCGCCGGGGGCGGTGCCGCCGGGGGCGGTGCTGCCGGGAGTGGTGTCGCCGGGAGCGGTGCCACCAGTAGCGGTGCCGCCGGGCTGGCGAGCAGCGATCGCGCCCGCGCGCGTCACCTCGAAGGCCTCGGCGTAGCGTCCGTCGCCGAAGCGTGACCAGTAGGACGCGGTCACCGTGACTAGGCCGCGGTCCAGGTAACTGCGCACCTCGCCGTGCGACGCGAAGGCGCGGATCGCCAGGATCTTGCGTTCCATCTGCTCGTCGATGGGGACGAAATGACCGGGCCGGAAGTCGACGGTGCCGGACGGCGACTGGAAGCAGCAGACGCGCGCATCCTCCCGCGCGGCCGTCATGACGGCGCTGTGCACATTTCGATGATCGGAGTTCGCGTCATGCAGCGAATGGGTGTAGATCACGGCCGGCTGGACGGATTCCAGCACTCGGCGGATCACGCCGATGGTCGGGTCGCCCGCCGCGATCTGAGTGTCCGCCATCTGCTCCCGGTACAACACGGCGCCAAGCGCCAACGCCGCCAGCGCCGACTCGCCGGCCCGCGTGCCCTCGGTGTCTCCCGGGGCACCGCCGCTGAGTGACAGGATCGAGATCCGGTCTCCCGTGCGGCGATGCGCGAGCAGCGCTCCGGCCGCGCCAATCTCGACGTCGCCCGGGTGGGCGCCGATGGCGAGCACTGCCTGCCCCGCGGCCAGCCGTGCCGCGCGCCCCCTTGCCACCAGCGACGTGACCGTGGCCAGCAGGTGAGCGGGCCGGATCGGTTTCTGCAGGAACTCATCGGCCTGGCTGCGCAGGATCCGCATCGCGGCATCGGCGGCGTCGTGAGCGGTCATCACTGCGACCGGGAGATCCGGGGCGACCAGGCGCAGTTGCCGGACGAGCTCAAGGCCTGTCATGCCCGGCAGTTCCACGTCGGTCAGCACCAGATCCCAGTACTCAGAGCTGGCCCGCTTCAGCGCGACGGCAGGGTCCGGCGTGTGGACCACGTCGAATCCGCCGCGCGCGGCCAGCACCTGCACAGCGAAATGGGCGGCCACTGCGTCGTCCTCGACCAGCAGGATCCGCCTGGGCGATGCGTCCTGCGCGCTGGGTGTCACGGCTACGGCCGTCCGCCGAGCCGCACGTGGCACGCCGCGACGACGTCGCCGATGTCGACCTGCTGGAGGATCAGGTCGTGCCGGTGATCCGCCGCGTCGAGCGTCCGTAGGACGCGCTGGTAGGCGCGCCGCGCCGCAGCCTCGTCGCCCAGCGCATCATAGGCGCGGCCAAGGGTGAACGCCGCGAGGGCGAACCGGGTGTCGATGTAGAGCGCCCGGCGAAGCGCGGCGGCCGCCGCGCCGGGCTCGCCCGCTGCCAGCGTGAGGAGTCCTTGGACGAAATGCGCGTCGGCGTCGAGCGGGTTGTCCGCGATCAGCGACTCCACCTGCGCCAGGGCCTCCGCGCGGTCACTGTTATCCGCGGCGTTCAGCGCCGCCGCCAGCCGCTGCTCGCGCGAGTGGGCCGGATGGCGCCCGAGCGGCCTGCGGAGTGGGCCGGAGCCTGCCCGTGCCGTGCCTGCCCGTGCCGTGCCTGCCTGTGTCGTGCCTGCCCGCGGCGCGCTGGTCAGCGCCGTCCCGGTTAGCCCGGCTGCTGTGCTGGCCGGCCGGGGGGCCCGTCTGAGGGCGTCCGCGGCACCGAGCATGAGCAGGCCGCCCGGGCGAAGCGACCGCTCAAGCGCCGCTATCACGGTGCATGCCAGCGGCTGCTCGAAGTAGATGAGCACGTTCCTGCAGGCGACGAGGTCGAAGCCAGCCTCACCGGGTGGCGGCAGCGGATCCCTGGCGAGGTTGTGGCGGCGGAAGCGGACCAGGCCGCGCAGCCGCATGCCGACGAGGTAGTCCCCATCGCGCTGCTGGCCGAGGTACCGATCGCGCTCTGGCGCCCGCAGCGAGCGCACTGCCCGCTCCCGGTACCGCCCGGCCGCGGCGGCCGCGAGCGCGGCACCGGAGATGTCCGTTCCGAGCACGTCGACGGGCGCCTGCCCAGGGCCGAGCGCCTGATCGGCGAGCAGCGCCAGGGTATAGGCCTCCTCTCCGGTCGCGCAGCCCGCGCTCCACACCCGGATGGCCGCCGATCCTGCCGCGAGCGCGCTGCGCCGCAGGTCGTGCCAGGGGATGCCGTCGAGCTGACCGCGATCTCTGGCGAAGGCGGTTTCCTGGGTGGTCACCTCGTCGATCAGCCGCTGCACGAGATCGCGGCCACGCACCGGATCCGACGCCACGCGCAGGAACGTGCCCGTGTCGAGTCCGGCCGCCGCTCGGCCGACGGCAGCGCGAAGAGCGGGCTGCCGCGCGGCCGGCACGGCGATTCCGGTCTCCCGGCAGACGAGTTCCGCGATCCCGGTCAGCGGGTTCCGCAGCGTGTCCTTCACCCGGTCCAGTGGCGTGTCCTTCGCAGCCTCCTGCAGCTTGTCCTTCACGGGCTCCCGTGGCGCGACCTTCAGGCGCTCCCGTCGGGCGTCCTTCACCGCGTCCATGACCATGTCCTTCAGGGGGTGCCTCATCGGCACCCCGGCAGCGGCTGGTGACTCAGCTGCAGCAGCGCGGCGGCGATATCGGCCGGGGCCAGCACCACCTCGACGCCGAGGTCGATTGCTGCCCTCGGCATCCCGAACACCGCTGACGACTCCCTGTCCTGCGCGATCGCGAGGCCGCCGGCCCGCCGCACCGCCGCCGCGCCGGCCGCGCCGTCGGCGCCCATGCCGCTCAGCACGATGCCGACACCCGCCGGGCCGGCGGCTGCGGCGATGCTCTCCAGCAAGATGTCACCGGACGGGCGGTGGCGCCCCGGCGGGCCGTGCCGGTCAAGGGAAAGCCGGCCGTTCCCGGAAAGCTTGAGATGTGCGCCATCTGGCGCGATCCAGGCCCCGGCACCCGCCCGCATCCCGTCCCTGGCAATCGCGACCGGCAGCCGCACGGTCTGGTCGAGCCAGTCGGCCAGCCCCTCAGCGAATCCGGCGCCGATGTGCTGGACGACGAGCAGCGGGATGGGGTAATCGACCGGGAGCACATGGAGCAGGCGCGCCAGGATCTGCGGGCCGCCCGTGGAAGCGCAGATCCCGATTACTGACGCGCGGCGGACGCGGCCGCGCACGGCTGGCCCCGCCTTCAGCCCGGCACGCAGATGGCGGATGACGGTCGCCCGGCAGAGCACCTTGATGCGCTGCCGGAGGGCGGCGCCCGCGGCGCCCGCCGGATTGCGCAGGTCGAGATCATCCTTTGCAATGGCATCGAGCGCCCCGAACGCGAGAGCAGCCGCCGCCGCCCGGTCGCTGCCTGATCCGACCTGGGCAGAAAGCACCAGGATGGGCAATGGCCGGGAGCTCATGATTTCCTCGACTGCCTTGAGCCCGTCCATGCCGGGAAGATCGATGTCCATCGTCACGAGGTCCGGCCGCACCCGGGACAGGGCCGCGATCGCCTCCTCGGCGGTCGCGCAAACGGCGGCGACCGTGATGTCCCCGTCGTATTCGAGCGTCCGGGTCAGCGCGGCCGCGAACACGCGCGAGTCCTCGCAGACCAGCACTCGGCGCGTCGTCACGAGGTCACCGGCACCGTGTCAGAGGTCACCGGCACCGTGTCAGAGGTCACCGGCACCGTGTCAGAGGTCACCCGCACCGTGTCAGAGGTCACCCGCACCGTGTCACCGGCCGACCAGGTGCTCGACCGTGGCGAGCAGCGCCTGCTGATCGAAGCTCTGCTTCACCATGTAGGCGTCCGCTCCTGCCGCGGCCCCCTGGCGCCGGTCGTCATCGGATCCGCGGGAGGTGACGATGATGACCGGCAGTGACGAGCGTGCGGCACTGGCGCGGATTGCCCGGGTCAGTCCCAGCCCGTCGAGCTCCGGCATCTGAAGGTCGGTGACCACGAGCGCGATCTCCGGATCCCGGTCGAGCGCTGCGAGCGCCTCGCGCCCGTCGCACGCGGTCACGACGGGATAGCCGGCGGTCTCCAGGATGCTGCGCTGGAGCTCGCGGACGATGAAGGAATCCTCCACGACGAGGACCTTGGGCGCGGGAGCCGCGGCCGGCTCGCGGGCCGCCAGCCCGCCGATCGTCGGCCCGCGGGCCGCCAGCCCGCCGATCGTCGGCCCGCGGGCCGACGGGGCGCCGGCCGCCGGCAGCCGCCAGGATTCCCTGGCCAGCATGCCCGGATCCACGAGGAGCGCGATCCGGCCGTCACCGAGGATGGCCGCGCCGAGGTACGCCGTGCGGCCATCCAGGAGCGGGCCGAGCGGCTTGACCACCACCTCCTCCTGGCGGATCACGAAGTCGCAGGTCACGATAGCGCTGCGGCCGCCGACGGAGATAACGAGCGCTGGTGGCCGGTCACCCAGCGGCGGTGCCGCGGCACCGACCAGCGCACAGATATCAGCGACCGGCAGCGGCCTGCCGCGGATCTCCAGCGCGGGCCGACCCTCCAGCAGGAGCGTCTGGCCCGCGGTGATGACCTCTTCCACCGCCACGAGCGGAACGCCGTAGACGCGGCCAGCGCGCTCGAAAAGCAGCACCTCGAGCAGCGCGAGCGCGACGGGAAGCAGCAGTACCACTTCCATTCCCTGACCAGGCTCGCTGCGCACCTCCAGACTTCCCCGCACCGATCGTGCGTAGTCTCTGACGGCGTCGAGGCCGACGCCGCGCCCGGCCAGGTCGGTCACCTCTGCCGCGGTGGAGAACCCGGAGCGCGTCAGCACCTCGGCGAGCGATCCGGCGTGGCGTGCTTGCTCGATCACTTCCGGCGAGACACCCTTGCCATCGTCGGCAACCACGATCTCGACAAGGCTGCCGCGGGGCACGGCCCGGAGCTCCAGCCGGCCGCGCGCGGGCTTGCCTGCGCGCCCGCGCTCGGCCGGGGACTCGATTCCATGGGTGACGGCATTGCGTAGCAGGTGCGCGAGCGGGTCATACAGGCTCTCCAGGATGACCCGGTCGAGTTCGGTGTCGGCGCCTGTCACGACGAACTCGACGTCCTTGCCAGCCGCGAGCGCGAGATCCCGGACGGCCCGCGGCAGCTGCCGGGTAATCGTGGCGAGCGGCAGGGTGCGCATCCCGGTCGCGGTTTCGGCGAGCTCGTCGAACATGCGACCGCTGGCCGTCAGGATCTCGGCGATGGCCGGGGAACGGATCGCCTGCGCGCTGAGCGAGTGGGTGAGCCTGCCGCGGTACTGCATGAACTCGCCGACGATGTCGAGCAGGCGGTCAATCTTGCCCGCCGGAACCCGCAGCGGGCGTCCCTTGATGGGCGACCCGGGCGCTTCGCCGCCGCCTGCCGCCTCGGGCTCGCCAGCCCAGCGCGGACTTGCCGCGGCCGGGCCCTCCGCGGCCGGGCCCTCCGCCACCGGGCCCGCCGCCACCAGACCCTCCTCGACCGGTCCGGCCACGACCGGTCCGGCCACGACCGGTCCGGCCACGACCGGTCCGGCCACGACCGGTCCGGCCACGACCGGTCCGGCCACGACCGGTCCG
>JBEKFH010000117.1:0-12112 GCA_050013415.1 Streptosporangiaceae bacterium
AGCTTGTTGTAGTACACGGCGTTAATCGCGGCCTCCGCCCCCATGACCGCGATCTTGGCGGTGGGCAGCGCCAGGGTCGCGTCCGGCTCGAAACCGGGCCCGGCCATCGCGTACAGGCCTGCACCATAAGCCTTACGGACGATAACGCTGATCTTCGGGACGGTCGCTTCAGCCACAGCACTGATCATCTTGGCGCCATGCCGGATAATCCCCTGCCGCTCGACCGCCGTGCCGACCATGAAGCCAGGCACGTCCGCGACGAACAGCAGCGGCACGCTGAACGCGTCGCAGAGCTGGATGAAGCGGGCGGCCTTGTCCGCCGAGTCCACGAACAGCACGCCGCCCTTGAACATCGGGTTGCTGGCGACCACGCCGATGACGCGCCCGGCCAGCCGGGCGAACCCGACCACCAGCTCCCTCGCCCAGAGCGCGTGGATCTCCAGCAGTGACTCGGCGTCCACCAGCCCGCGCAGGTACCGGCGCATGTCGTAGGACTGGCGGTCGCTGACCGGGATCATCGCGCGCAGGTCCGCCTGCACCGGTTCGCGCGCCGGGGCGTCCGGCGGCTGCTGCCGCCAGTTGCCCGGCAGGTAGGACAGGTAGCGGCCGACCGCCGCGAGCGCTTCCTGCTCGGTCGCGGCGAGGTGATGGCCGCAGCCGGAGACCGTGCAGTGCATCCGGGCACCGCCCATTTCCTCCAGCGTGGTCTTCTCCCTGACCACCATCTCTACCATCCGCGGGCTGCCCAGGTACATCGAGGCGTTGCCGTCCACCATCGTGACGTAGTCGCAGAACGCCGGGATGTAGGCGCCGCCGGCCGCCGACGGCCCGAACAGCGCGCACACCTGCGGGATCGAGCCCGACGCGCGCACCTGGGTGTGGAAGATCCGGCCCGCGCCGCGGCGCCCGGGGAACATGTCGACCTGGTCGGTGATCCTGGCCCCGGCCGAGTCGACCAGGTAGATCATCGGGATGCCGGAGGCGTACGCCTTCTCGATGATCCGGATGATCTTCTCGACCGTGCGCGCCCCCCAGGAGCCGGCCTTGACCGTGGAGTCGTTGGCCATCAGCGCGACCGGCCGGCCGCCGATGGCGGCGGTGCCGGTGATGACCCCGTCGGCCGGCAGCCCGCCGGAGAGCACGTTCGCGTACCGGCCGTCCTCGGTGAAGCTGCCCTGGTCGGTCAGCAGCGCGATCCGCTCCCTGGCGAACAGCTTGCCGCTGGCGGCGGCGGCCTCGTGATACTTGGCCGCGCCGCCCCGCTCGATCCCGGCCCGGATCCCGGCCAGATCCGGCTGGCCTGCCAGATCCGGCTGGCCTGCCGGGCCTGGGTCACTAGGATCGCCGGCCGCACCCGGGCCGACCGTGCTCACTTCATCGGTCACGATCGCGAGCGTACCGACCGCTGCCTCGTTACCAGCCAACGGCGTGGTCCCGGCCCGGTTCGTCAACTACCGCTGGAACACGCCTACCGCGGGTCCCTGACCAACGCCTACAGCCGGTAGCACGTCGCTTCTGTCGCCGGGCGGTGATCTCCGCTCGGCGGATCAGGCGGTTTCGCGCAGGCCGAAGGCGTCCGGGGTGATGTCGATATGGAACTCGATCCCGAGCGCTCTGGCCAGCCTCGACAACGTGGCCAGTGATGGCTCGTGATCCCCTGCCTCCAGCCGCGCGATCGCGGGCTGGTGCATGCCCAGGAGGCGAGCGAGCCCCGTCTGCGACAGGCCGTGGTCGATCCGGTACCCGATCACCCGCATCGCGACGGCGTGCGCCAGCGCGGTCCGCTCGTGCTCGCGGCGGATCTCCGGGTCTGCCAGATCCTCGGCCGCGATCTGGCCGGCGGTCTTCAGCTCCGACAGCTTGGTCATTAGTCCTCCTCCAGGTCCGCCAGCCGCTGCAGCGCCCGGCGCACCGCCCGCTCGAAACCGCGCGGGTCCGATTGCGCCTCTGGCCCGACGGCCGCTACTACGAGCACCTTGGCGACCTGCCGGTACAGTGCCCGCCACGCGCTGCGTCCGGCCCTCGGCCGCAGCTCTCGCAGCCTCTCCGCATCGCGCACGGCACTGGTATGCGGATAGCCGAGCTGCGGCCCGTAGACGCCGAGCTTGGCGTCGGCGTTGATCAGCGCGGCCCGCTCCGCCTTGGGTAGGGCGGCCCGCTCCTGCTCAGCCTCGGGTAGATATGCGACGACCCACGTCAGCCGACTCCTACTATAACACGCTTGTTATGAGCCCGCTAGCGCTCCTGCGGCAAGAAGCGGACAGCCATCAGGCCGCGGTGATTCGTGTGCGCGGGCCGGCCCTGAGCACCTGGGAGGGCAGCTGGCGGCCGATGATCCGCTCCGCGTCGGCGGCGGCGTCGATCATCGCGGCCAGGTCGATGCCGGTCGCCACGCCCATGTCCTCGACCATGTGCACGAGTTCCTCGGTGGCGATGTTGCCGCTGGCGCCCGGCGCGTACGGGCAGCCGCCGAGCCCGCCGACCGACGCGTCGAAGTCGGTCACGCCGAGCTCGAGGGCGGTGAGCACGTTGGCCAGCCCGGTGCCGCGGGTGTTGTGGAAATGCAGGTTGAGCGGCACGTCCGGGTAGGCGAGGCGGAACTCGCCGACCAGCTCGCGTACCCGGCGGGGGGTCGCCATGCCGGTGGTGTCACCGAACGAGATGCTGTCGGCGCCGTCGGCCACCGCCCGGCCGGCCACCCTGACCACCCGGGCCACTGGCACGTCTCCCTCGTACGGGCAGCCCCAGGCGGTCGACACGACCACCTGGCAGGTAGCGCCCCGCTGGTGCGCCCGGTCGATGATCACCGCGATGTCGTCGAGGGACTCCTCGGTGCCCCGGTTCACGTTTTTCCTGTTGTGCGTGTCGGACGCCGACACGACGGCCTCGATCTCGGCCAGCCCGCTGTCCAGCGCGCGGACCGCGCCGCGCAGGTTCGGCACCAGCGCGGAGTAGCGAACCGACGGCGCTTTGGCGATCCGCTGCCAGACCTCGCTGGCGTCGGCCATCTGCGGTATCGCCTCCGGCCGGACGAAGGAGACCGCCTCGATCCTGCGCACGCCGGTTGCCGACAGCCGGTCGATCAGCTCGATCTTGGCGTCGGTCGGCACGGGATCCTCGTTCTGCAGCCCGTCGCGCGGGCCGACCTCCCGCACCGAGATGCGCTCTGGCAGATCAGTCACCGCCGGCCTCCGTTACTCGTCGTTACGCTCCGCGGCGCGCTGGGGCCGCCGTCCGGGCGTCCCGCGGTCCTGCGGTCCTGGCGTCATTCGCCCGGCCACCGCGGCGGCCGCTTCTGCGTGAACGCCGCGATGCCCTCTCTTCTATCCCCGGAGAAGGCGGCGGTCCGCCAGGCGGCGTCCTCGACCTCAAGCCCGACCGCGAGGCTGACGCCCGAGCCCTGCCGGATGGCCCGCTTGGCGGCGAGCACGGCGACCGGCGAGTTGGCCGCGATCTGGCGGGCGATCGCGAGCGCCTCCCCGGCGGCCATGCCCGCGGGCACCAGCCGGTCCGCCAGGCCGATCCGCGCCGCCTCGGCGGCGTCGACCCGGCGTCCGGTGAGGACCAGGTCCGCCGCCCGGCCCGGCCCCAGGCGGCGCAGCGCGAGCTGGGTGCCGCCACCGCCGGGCACCAGGCCGACGGTCGTCTCCGGCAGCCCGAACACGGCCGTCTCGTCGGCCACGATCAGGTCGCAGGACAGCGCCAGCTCGCTGCCGCCGCCGAGGGCGTATCCGTGCACGGCGGCGATCACCGGCTGCGGCAGGCCGAGCACCGCGCCGAACGCGGCACGGAAGACGGGCCG
This sequence comes from Streptosporangiaceae bacterium, assembly GCA_050013415.1. GTDB lineage: Bacteria > Actinomycetota > Actinomycetes > Streptosporangiales > Streptosporangiaceae > Palsa-506. The sequence continues at coordinate 3,803 of JBEKFH010000117.1, forward strand.
CTGGGCCAGCAGCTCCGCGTCGCTCATGGCCGCCCGCTCCTTCAGGTCGGCGCCAACGCAGAACGCGCGCTCGCCCGCCGCGGAAAGCACGATGGCCCGGACCTGCCGGTCCGCGCCGACCTCGGCGCACGCCTGCGCCAGCCGCGCGGCCATCTCGGTGCTCAGGGCGTTCATCGCGGCGGGCCGGTCCAGCACGATCTCGCAGATCGCGCCCGCCGCACCGTCGCCGTCATGCCGCCGCACCCGCACGCTAGTGACTGACTCCACCTGTGCAGGCTAACGCCAGCCGCCCGCCTCAGTCCTGCTGGCCCTGGGCGGCCGGCCTTGGGCGGCCCAGGCTGGGTACGCGGTCTCTGACTACTGGCGCTCTTCGCGGGCCAGCCGCGCCTGCTCGTCTTCGACCAGCTGGAACAGCGTTGCCTGCACCTGCTCCACGGTGGGGATCGCATTCAGCACGAGCTGGCCATGCTCGCCCGCCGACTCCACCACCAGCCGGCCGCAGCCGAGCAGCCGGTCGATCAGGCCGTGCGAGAACGACACGTCGCTGATCCTGATCAGCGGGAAATCGCGGCCGGATCTGGACAGGATGCCCCTGCGCAGCCGCAGCCGGCGGGTGGTCAGCTCGTAGGTCGTCGTCCGCCAGCGCAGCAGCGGGACGACGCACCAGATGATGATCGCGACCAGGGCCACCGCGCCGATGGCCAGCCTGGCTATCCCGCCGGCGGACGACGGCAGCAGGACCAGCGTGGTGATCGCCGCCGCGATCACCACGATCGCGATCAGCAGCGGCCGCAGCACCGTCTTCCAGTGCGGGTGCAGCCGCAGCACGAGGTGCTCGCCCTCGGTCAGCGAGCCTTGGCTGGCCATACGCCTCATCGTGACACGTATCACGGGATGGCGGGAGCGCGACTCACGGATGGCGGGAGCGCGACTCACGGCCGGCGGGAGCGAAACCGACGGTGCGGGCGGAGCGGGACTCACGGATGGCGGGACCGGGACGCCTCACCGGAGGTGAATCACGTCGCCGGCGCTCACCGGGACCAGCCCGGACGCCGCGCGGACAACCAGCCTGCCCGCCTCGTCCACGTCCTGCGCCGTTCCGGTCAGGAGCTGCCCGCCGGGCAGCGACACCCGGACCGCGCGGCCGATTGTCGCGCTCAGCCGGAGGTATTCCGGCCGGAGGCCGCAGCCGTCCGCATCTCCGCTCGCATAGCCGCTCGCGTCACCCGCCGCCGCACCGCTCGAATTACTCCCCGACGCACCCGGCGCGGTGCCCGTCCAGGCGAGGTACCAGCGCTGCATCCCGGCGAGCACGCGGATCAGCAGGCGTTCCCTGTCCAGCTCCGCGGCGCCGGCCAGCGCGAGCGAGGTCGCGCCGGGCGCCGGCATCTCCTGCTGGCTGGTGGACACGTTGATCCCGGTTCCCACCACGATCGCGTCGCCGGACTGCTCGGCCAGGATGCCGGCCACCTTCGCGCCGCTCACCAGCACGTCGTTAGGCCACTTCAGGCGGGCATCCAGGCCGGTCTCGGCCCTGATCGCGCCGGCCACAGCCACCCCGGCGAGCAACGGCACCCACCCTCTGCTGGCGGGCGGCATGTCACCCGGCCGCAGCAGCACCGAGAAGGTCAGCGCGGCGCGCGGCGGGCTGGACCAGCGCCGCCCCATCCGGCCCCGGCCCGCGGTCTGCGACTCGGCGGCGAGCACGAGGCCCTGCGGCGCCCCGTTCCCCGCCTCGGCGAGCAGATCCGCGTTCGTCGAGCCGGTCTGGGGCACGACTCGCACATCACGCCACAGGGATCCGGGCAGGATCAGCGCGCCGCGCAGGGCTATCTCGCTCAGCGCCGCGCGCACCGCGGCAGCTGCGGGCGCGCTGGCGCCGGCCGGAGGTCTGTCGGGCATCTCACCCGCTATTGTCAGGTGCCGGAGTAACCTGCATCGCGGCGGGTGCCAGCGGCAAGGCGCGCTACCTGATCAGGACCGCCGGATCTACTGACCAGCCAGCGACCGCCCGGAACACAGCAAATCCGCCGGCGGCCGACCAGGTCCGACGGAATCGGCCGTGAATCGGCCGGGCCACGGGACCGCCGGGCCCGCCGGGGACCGCCGGGCCCGCCGGGGCCGCGGCATCTGCCGGTGCCGCGGGGATCGGCGGGTGCCGCAGGGGATTCGCCTGGCTACGCGGGAGTCCGCTGGTCCGCGGAGTCCACGGGCTCTGCCGAGAGGAGTCGGAGATCGTCGTGTCTGACCTCAAGCTCAACGAGGAACGCGACAAGCATGAGCATGCCGCCGATGACAGCGAGCCAGCACGCGCCCCGCGCACGCCGGGCCGCGGTGCCGGGCGCGCCCTGGCCCGGGCGGGCGCCGCCGCGGCGGCGGTTCCCGCAGCGCTGTGGCGCCGCCACCGGCTGTTCACCATCCTCGCGCTGCTCTCGCTGCTGCCCCGCATCCTCGCGGCCCGCGCATTCCGGCCGGCGCTGCTGACCGCTGACTCGTTCCTGTACATGAAGGAGGCGGCCACCTCCACGCTCGGCGTGATCCGGCCGTCCGGTTACTCGTTCTTCCTGCGCGCACTTGAGCCGTTCCGCAGCCTGCTGCTCGTCACCACGCTGCAGCACCTGATGGGCATCGCCATCGCGGCCATCGTCTACGGCCTGCTGCGCTACTACGGCCTGCCCGCCTGGGGCGCGTCGCTGGCCGCTGCCCCCACGCTGTTCGACACCCGCGAGATCGCCCTTGAGTCCTACATCCTGCCGGACACGCTGTACTGCCTCGTGATCGTCATCGCGGTGGCGCTGCTGCTCAGGAAAGGAACCCCGCGGCTCTGGCAGTGCGCGCTCGCCGGGCTGCTCTTCGCCTACGCGGCCATCCTGCGCGGCAACGGCATAGCCCTGGTGATCGTGGCGCTGGCGTTCCTGCTCATCCGGCGGGTGGGCTGGCGGGCGTTCCTTGCCGCCGCGGCGGCGAGCGTGATACCGCTGGCCGGATACGCGGCCGCCTACCACGCCTCTTACGGCCAGTTCAACCTGACCAGCAGCGACGGCATCTTCCTCTGGTCGCGCACGACCAGTTTCGCCAACTGCGCCATCATCAAGCCGCCGCCGCAGCTGCAGCCGCTCTGCCCGGACAGGGAGGCATCGGCCCGGCGGCCGCCGACGCCGGCCTGGTCGGTGCCGGCCCTGCTGAACGAGCCGACGGCTGCCGATTACCTGTGGGCCTCCGATGTCTGGTGGCGGCACGACGCGCATCCCGGCATCAACGCCTATAACGACAAGCTGGGCGAGCGGTTCGCGATCGACGCGATCGAGGCACAGCCGCTCGCCTACCTACGCGTCGCCGCCCGGGACGTGGCACTGGTGTTCCTAACGACGGACCGCCCGCAGGAACACGCGACGATGACCTTCACCACCGCGCCGCACATCGCGAAGCTGCCGTCCTACTACGTCAGCGACCTGCGCGAGTACGCGCACACGACCCAGAACACCCACCCGGTGCAGCCGTACGCGTACTTCCTGTTCCTCTACCAGCAGCCGGTCTACTTCCCCGGCTTCGTCTTCTTCCTCGTCGTGGTCGCCGGGCTGGTCGGGGTGATCAGGAGATGGCGGCGGTGGGGCGGGCCGCAGGCGCTGCCCTGGGTGCTCGCAGCGGTCAGCATCGCGGCGCCAGCGCTGCTGACCCAGTCGCTGTACCGCTACACGATCGTCGCGATCCCGCTCGCCTGCCTGGCGGCCGGGCTGGCGTTCGCGCGCCGGGAACCGAGACCCGCCCTGGTACCTGCCGGAGCCCCGGCTGCGCCGGGGGAATCACCTTCGGCTACCGCGCCGCCGCCGGCGCAGGCCCCCGATCCGGCCGCACCGCCGCCGCAGGCCGCTGGCCCGCCGCAGGCCGCTGGCCCGCCGCAGGCGCAGGCCCCCGCACCGCCCGCTGCCCCGCCCTCGCCGCCGGCCCCTGGTCGGCCCCCCGCACCGCGCCCGGCGCAGGCCCCCGCACCGCCCGCTGCCCCGCCCTGGCCGCCGGCCTCTGGTCCGCCCCCGCCGTGAGCAGCTTTCGTGATGTCCGGCTCCTCCTGCTAAGAAACTGGATCTTCTGCACCGCGTTCACGCTCGGCCTGGCAGTGCGGGCGGTAACGATGCTCGGCTTTCCGCCGGCCATCTGGTTCGGCGGCGACTCGGCGTCCTACCTGTCCACTGCCCTGCGCCTGACGCCCGGCACGTCGCGCCAGTCGGGGTACGGGATCCTGCTGTTCGCGCTGCGGCCCGCGCACAGCTTCCTCGTGGTCACCGGCGTCCAGCACCTGATGGGCTTGGCCATCGCGGTGATGATCTACGCCCTGCTGCGCCGGTACGGGCTGCCCCGGTGGGGCGCCACGCTGGCCGCGCTGCCGGTCCTGCTCGACGCATACCAGATTCAGCTCGAGCAGGAGATCCTGGCCGACGCGGCCTTCGGCTTCCTTGTCGTGGCCGCGCTGACACTGCTGCTGTGGTGGCGCGACGGGCGGCCGCTATGGGCGACCGCCGCCGCGGCGCTGCTGCTGGGCTGCGCCGCCGACATGTGGCCAACCGGGCTGCCGCTGCTCATCCTGCTCGTCCTCTACCTGATCATCAGGAAGGCCGGCTGGCGGGCGCTCACCGCCGCGCTGGCCGCGGGCGCGCTGCCGCTGGTGATCTACCTCGGCTGGTTCGACTCGGCCTACCACAAGGTGGCGTTCAACTTCAGCGACGGCGTCTTCCTCTGGTCGCGCACCATGACCTTCGCCGACTGCGCGATCATCAAGCCGCCAGCCGACGAGGCGAAGCTGTGCCCGCGAGTGCCGGTCGCGACGCGGCCGGCCGCGTCGATTTTCATCTGGGAGAAGAACTCGCCGCTCGACTCGCTGCCCGGGGGAAAGTTCTCGCCCGGCAAGAACGCGCTGGCGATGAACTTCGCCTTCCGGGCAATCGCCGCGCAGCCGGGTGCCTACGTCAAGGACGTGCTGGACGATTTCGCGCTTACCTTCACCTGGAACAGGCCGCCGCACCCGAGTGCCCAGTACCGGGACCGCTATCAGTTCAGTTACGCGACCAGCAACTGGGCCGGGCCGGGAACCGCCCGGTCACTGGCCAGGGAGCAGCGGCGCTATACCGGCGGCAGCCTCGCGGCCACCAGGGCCACGGCGCCGTTCGCCGGATGGATGCGGTCCTACCAGCGCTTCGCCTACGTCCGCGGCACCATGCTCGCGGTGCTGCTGCTGATCGGCCTCGCGGCCCTCGCCCGATCTTGGACCGGCGGCGGTCCCGGTCGGCGGCGCGAACGGGGCGGACGGAACGGCCGGGGCAGACGGGATAGCGGGGACAGCCAGGGCGGCCGGGATGGCTGGGGCGGACCCGCGCTCCTCCCGTGGGCGACCGCGATGGCGATCCTGCTGATACCCAACGTGACCGCGGACTTCTCCGAGCGCTACGTGGTGCCGGCCCTGCCGCTCGCCTGCCTCGCCGCGGCTTTCGCCTTCCTGCCACGCCGGGCGCTGCCGAGGCCGGAGCCTGGCGCCGTGACCTCAGGCGCCCAGGAGCCGCCGGTCACCGAGACCGCGCCACTGGCCTAACCTGTCCCGCATGGACACCGACGCCCTCGCCGCTGCCCCCGCGCAGCCCGACCTGCACACCACCGCCGGCAAGATCGCCGACCTGGACCGGCGCCGGCGCGAGGCCGTGCACGCGGGGTCCGAGCGGGCTGTCGAGCGGCAGCACGCCAAGGGCAAGATGACGGCGCGGGAGCGGGTCGACCGGCTGCTGGACCCGGGGTCGTTCACCGAGTTCGACGAGCTGGCCAGGCACCGCGCAACGGACTTCGGGATGGCGGCGAACCGGCCCTATGGTGACGGCGTCGTCACCGGCTACGGCACCGTGGACGGCCGGCCGGTCTGCGTGTTCAGCCAGGATTTCACCATCTTCGGCGGCTCGCTCGGCGAAGTCTACGGCGAGAAGATCGTCAAGGTGATGGAGCACGCGCTGAAGGCCGGCTGCCCGGTGATCGGCATCAACGACGGCGGCGGCGCGCGGATCCAGGAGGGCGTCGTCGCGCTCGGCCTGTTCGCCGAGATCTTCCGCCGCAACGTGCTCGCCTCGGGCGTGATCCCGCAGATCTCGCTGATCATGGGCCCGTGCGCCGGCGGCGCCGTCTACTCCCCCGCGATCACCGACTTCACCTTGATGGTCGAGGGCACCTCGCACATGTTCATCACCGGCCCGGACGTGATCAAGACGGTCACCGGCGAGGAGGTCAGCTTCGAGGACCTCGGCGGGGCGCACGCGCACAGCGTCAAGTCCGGCGTGGCGCACTACCAGGCGGCGGACGAGGACGACTGCCTGGACTTCGCCAGGGCACTCCTGTCCTACCTGCCGTCGAACAACCTGGAGGAGCCGCCGGAGGCCAGCGGCGGCCCCGCCGCGCTGGCGGAGATCACCGAAGACGACGCCGAGCTTGACGCCCTCATCCCCGACTCGCCGAACCAGCCCTACGACATGCACGAGGTGATCACCCGCATTCTCGACGACGGCGAGTTCCTGGAGATCCACTCCGGCTTCGCGCCGAACATCGTGGTCGGCTTCGGCCGGGTCGCCGGGGCCAGCGTCGGCGTGGTGGCCAACCAGCCGACGCACCTAGCCGGGTGCCTCGACATCGACGCCTCGGAGAAGGCCGCCCGCTTCGTCCGGACCTGCGACGCGTTCAGCATCCCGGTGCTGACGTTCGTCGACGTGCCGGGGTTCCTGCCGGGGACGGACCAGGAGTGGGGCGGCATTATCCGGCGCGGCGCCAAGCTGATCTACGCCTACGCGGAGGCGACCGTGCCGAAGATCACGGTGATCACCCGCAAGGCGTACGGCGGCGCTTACGACGTGATGGGCTCCAAGCACCTCGGCGGCGACGTCAACCTGGCCTGGCCGACGGCGCAGATCGCGGTGATGGGCGCCCAGGGCGCGGTCAGCATCCTGTACCGGCGCGAACTGGCCGACGCAGGCAGCCAGGCCGATGCCGACGCGCTGCGCGCCCGGCGCGTCACCGAGTACGAGGACACCCTCGCGAACCCGTACATCGCGGCGGAACGCGGTTACGTGGACGCCGTCATCCGCCCGGCGGAGACCCGCGTCCAGGTCACCAGCGCGCTCCGCGCGCTGCGCGGCAAGCGGCAGACACTCCCGCCGAAAAAGCATGGAAATATACCGTTGTAGCTGGCCAGCCCGGTCGGCCCGCGAGTCAACGGGGCCCGCTGCCAGGAGCTGCCACTAGAGTCGTGAGCACCATGACCGAAACCGGCTCGCCCCTGCCGCTGCTCTCCCGCTACGCGATCATGATTGACGTCGGGTACATCTACGCGGCGGCGGGCGAGCTTCTCTTCAGCGCCGCGTCACGGCGCGAGTACCGGGTCGACGCCGACAATCTCATCCAGGCCCTCACCAAGCACGCGGACGATCAGGTCCGGGGCGAGCTGCTCCGGGTGTACTGGTACGACGCGGCCAGGGACCGGGTGCCGACGATCGATCAGCGGGTCATCGCGCAGATGCCCTGGGTCAAGCTCCGGCTCGGCAACCTCAACGCGCGCGGGCAGCAGAAGGGCGTCGACGCCCAGATCCGCGCGGACATGGAGGCGCTGGCCCGGCACCGGGCGATCACCGACGCCGTCCTGGTGGCCGGCGACGAGGATATGGTCCCGGCTGTCGAGGCCGCCCAGGCGTTCGGCGTCCGGGTGCACCTGTGGGGCGTCGAGCCGCCGTACGGGACCAACCAGGCCGAGCGGCTGGTCTGGGAGTCCGACACGGTGCAGGTGCTCGAGCGCTCCTTCATGGAGCCGTACTTCACCCGGCAGCCGGCCCCCGACCCGGCGCCCGCCCCTGCCGCGCCAGTGCCGGCGGCGGCCGTGGCCAGGCCTGGCCACGCAGGCGGGACGGGCGTTGCGGTGGCAGCCAGGCCCAACCCCGCGCTGGTGTTCGGGGACCGGGCAGGACCGCGGCCGCCGGCCAGGACGGGCACGCTGCCCCCGCCGCCGCCCGCCAGGCTCGGCCCGGACCGGGAGCGGGTCGAGGAAGCAGGCGAGCACGTCGCGCAGAAGTGGATCCTGACCCGCGGCGAGGACAACATCCGCGACCTGCTGCCCGGGCCGATCCTGCCCCCGGTCATCGACAAGGAGCTGCTGGTCGACGCCGAGAAGGAACTCGGCCTCTCGCTGCGGGCCTACCAGGAGGCCAGGGAGTGGCTGCGGGACGCGTTCTGGGCGCGGGTGCACCGGCAGTTCGGCATCGGCGTCGGCAAGTCACGGAGCTGACGGGCATGCCG
>JBEKFH010000118.1:0-12060 GCA_050013415.1 Streptosporangiaceae bacterium
CTCGTGCACATCCCGGCCGGCCGGTTCGCCGAGCCTGAGGAGATCGCCGCGGCGGTCGCGTTCCTGGCCAGTGACGACGCGTCGTTCATCACCGCGTCGTCGTTCCTCGTGGACGGCGGGATCTCGGGCGCCTACGTCACGCCGCTGTAGCGGGCCCCGCAGGGCTCACCGGCCCGCGGCAGGGCTCACCGGCCCGCGGCGGGGCTCACCGGCCCGTGCGCGGGGCCTCAATGCCGGTGGTCATGCCGGTGTTCCATCCGCTCCCTGATCTGGCAGAGCGCCGCGAGGCCGGCCCGCAACCCGGCCACCCCGGCCGGGGTGACGAGGCCGGAAAGCTCCTCGTCGACCGCATCGACCCCGGCCTCGACAATCGAGGCGGCGGCCCGGCCGCGGTCGGTCAGGGTGATGGTTGTCCGGCGGCGGTCATCGGGGTTGACCTGCCGTTCGAGGTAGCCGCGGATGACAAGGGTGTCGATCAGCTGGCTGGCGGCCTGCTTGGTGACCCCGAGTTGCCGGATCAGGTCGCCGGCCGATCCGCCGTGGTTCGCCATGCCGCCCAGCACGTACGGCCCGTTCCTCGGCATGTCATCGAACTCGGCGGCGGCGAGGCGGGCCGTCACGGCGTAGCCGTAGGCCCCGCGGGCAGCCCGGAGCAGTGCCGGGATCGGGACGTCTTCGGCTTCTTCGGATTCTTTGGTTTCTTCGGCTTCGGGCGGCGCATTCATGCCAGGACGATAAGCCAGCGATCGTTCAGTAGTCAATAGTCTTGACAGTCAATGGAGAACCCGGGCTGGAGTTCCCGGGATCCGGCGCGGCGGCACCGAACCCGTCATATCCTCCGTGATCACGGGATGAGCGTCCTGGGTGATCACGAGCCTAGGGGCAAGCGGCCAGTCAGGGGCGGGTAGCTACGGGCGCAGGCAGCTACGGGCAGGCAGCTACAGGCGCAGGCAGATGCGGTGCAGGAGAATGCGGGGTGGCGAGCAGATGGAGGCTCAGGTGAGGGTGGTTCGTCCGGCGGGCGACACGGAGATCGCACCGGTGATCGGGATCAGCGCCTACACCGAACAGGCCCGCTGGGGCAACTGGGACACCGAGGCGGTCGTGCTGCCGCGGCGATATACCGACCGCGTAGCCGAGGCAGGCGGCCTGCCTGTGCTGCTGCCGCCGGTGCCCGGCATCGAGGACATGATCGGCAGGCTGGACGGCCTCGTGCTATCGGGCGGCGGCGACATCGACCCCGCCCGGTATGGCGCACGGCACCATCCGGCGACAAACTCGGTGCGGCCTTTCCGGGACGCCGCCGAGGCAGCGCTGCTGTCTGCCGCGCTGGAGCGCGGCCTGCCCGTGCTCGGCATCTGCCGGGGCATTCAGGTGATCAACGTAGTGATGGGCGGCACCCTGCACCAGCATGTGCCGGATCTCGTGGGTCATCACGGGCACGCGCCTGCGCCGGGCCGGTACGGCGCGCACCCCGTCCGGATCGCGGCCGGCAGCGAGCTGGCCAGGATACTCGGCCGGACCCAGGTCGACGGCGTGCCGACCCAGCACCACCAGGCACTGGACCGGCTGGGCGACGGCCTGATCGCCACCGCCTGGTCCGGCGACGGCCTCGTCGAGGCGGTGGAACTCGACGCGCCTGGCTGCCCGTTCGCCGTCGGGGTCCAGTGGCATCCCGAGGCGGCAGACGACCTGAGCCTGTTCAGCGCGCTGGTCGCCGCGGCCGTGGCTGGAGCGCCTGTGGCTGGAGCGCCTGTGGCTGGAGTGGCCGTGGCCGGAGCGCCCGCGCTGGTGCCCTGAGCCTGGCCGGCGATCGGCGGGAACGATGCCCGGATAGCTAGGCTCCGCAGTCATGACCGACAACGCAGAGCAGGCGCAGCCAGCGCAGGATCCGGCCGCCGCGGCACCGAAGGCCGGCGATCCGGCGGCCGGGGACACGAAGGCCGGGGACACGAAGGCCGAGGACCCCAAGGATGAGCTCGTCACGACACGCCACGTGATCACCATTGACGGCGCGGAACTGCACTACACGGTGACTGCCGGGCGCATGGTGCTCCGCCAGGAGGGGCACACCGACGACAAATTCGACGGCGCGGAGGCGAAGGCCGAGGTCTTCGTCGTCGCCTATGCGCTCGACGGCGCCGACGTCCGCACTCGCCCGGTGACGTTCGCCTTCAACGGCGGCCCTGGCTCGTCGAGCGTCTGGCTGCACCTCGGTCTGCTGGGACCTCGCCGGGTCCTGATGGGCGACGCCGGGCACCTGCTGCCGCCTCCTTACGGTCTTGCCGACAACCACGAGACCCTGCTCAGGCACTCGGACCTGGTGTTCATCGACCCGGTGTCGACCGGGTACTCGCGCGCGGTCAAGGGCGAGAAGTCCAAGGACTTCCACGGATACGGCGGGGACGTCGAGTCCGTCGGCGAGGTGATCAGGCTCTGGACGACGCGTTACGGCCGGTGGATGTCCCCGAAGTACATCTGCGGGGAGTCGTACGGGACGCTGCGCGCCGCCGGGCTCGCGCGTTACCTGCAGGAACGCTGCGCCCTCTATCTCAACGGCCTCATTCTGATCTCAGCCGTGCTGGATGAGGGCACGCTGGAATTCAGCGATGGCAACGACGACCCGTACGTGATGTACCTGCCGACCTACGCCGCGATCGCGCACTATCACGGCCGGCACGGCGACCGGCCGCTGCGCGAGGTGCTCGATGAGGCGGAGGAATACGCGCGGCGCGATTACCCGTGGGTGCTGGGACGCGGCGCGCGGCTGACGGCCGCCGAGCGAGCCGAGGCGGTTACCAGGCTCGCCGCGCTGACCGGGCTCTCCGCCGACTACGTCGACCGGGTCAACCTGCGGCCCGAGCACATCAGGTTCCTGACCGAGCTGCTGCGCGACGAGCGCCGCAGCGTCGGCCGGATCGACGGCAGGTTCACCGGCTGGGACGCGGACTACGGCCGCGAGCACTGGACGACCGACCCCTCGATCGACGCGATCATGGGCCCCTATACCGCTGCGATCAACCACTACGTGCGGGCGGAGCTCGGCTACGCCAGCGACCTGTCGTACGAGACCCTGACCGACCGCGTGCAGCCGTGGTCCTACAAGGAATTCGAGGGCCACCATGTCAACGTCGCCGACAAGCTCGCCGAGGCCATGCGGGTCAACCCGCACATGCGGGTGTACGTGGCCTGCGGCTATCACGACGCGGCGACGCCGTACTTCGCTGCCGAGCACACCATCGCGCACCTGGCGATCCCGGCCGAGCTGGCGGGCAACGTCGAGTTCGGCTACTTCGAGGCAGGTCACATGATGTACCTGCACGAGCCCAGCAGGCTGGCGCAGGCCGGGCAGCTCGCGGCGTTCGTCCGCGGCGGCGGGGAGCAGCGATGATGGCCAGCGCGGGCGGCTCCCCCGCGGGCGGTTCCCCTGCGGGGGGCGCGGCCGCCAGCCACGCTGCCGTACCGGCGACGGCCCAGGGCGCCGTCCCGGCCCCGCATCCGCTGGACCCGCTGTCGGCCGGGGAGTTCCGGCAGGCCGCCGCGATCCTGCGCCGCGACCGGGGGGTCGGCGAGACCTGGCGGTTCGCGTCCATCGAGCTGCGCGAGCCGGCCAAGGACGCGCTGGCGGCCTGGCAGCCGGGCGAGGAGATCCGGCGGGAGGCGCAGGTCGTGTGCTGGAACCGCTCGGACGGCCGGGTGTACGCCGCGACGGTCTCGCTGAGCGGCGACACCGTGACATCGTTCACCCGGCGGCCCGGCGTGCAGCCGAACGCGACTCTCGATGAGTGGCACGAGGCAGATGCCATGCTGCGCCGGGACGAGCGGGTGATCGCGGCGCTCGCCGACCGCGGCATCACCGACCTGGACCTGGTGCTGTTCGACACCTGGACCTACGGTCACGCGCTCGTCCCGCAGCGGCACCGCAAGCGCCGGATGGGCTGGGTGGACGTCTGGCGCCGCGGTGTCGCCGGCGGTAACCCGTACGCCCATCCGGTCAATGGCCTGCACCCGCTCGTCGATCTCAACGAGATGACGCTGCTGGAGCTCGGTGACACCAGCCGCGTCGAGCCGCCCGACAGCATGGGCGAGTACGCGCCCCGGCTGGTTCCCGGGCAGCGGCTCCGCACCGACGTCCGGCCGCTGGTAATCGGCCAGCCTGAAGGAACCTCGTTCATTCTGGACGGGAATGCGCTGCGCTGGCAGAACTGGTCCCTGCGGATCGGCTTCAACTACCGGGAAGGGCTGGTCCTGCACCAGGTCGGGTACCGTGACGGCGGCAGGGTCCGCGCGGTGGCGCACCGGCTGTCGCTTGCCGAGATGGTGGTGCCGTACCGGGATCCCACCCCGGACCACTACCGGCGGACCGCGTTCGACATCGGCGAATGGGGCCTGGGCTTCATGACCACGTCGCTGGAGCGCGGCTGCGACTGCCTGGGCGATATCAGCTACCTGGATGCCGTGCTGCACGACACCAGGGGCGAGGCACGCGCGATCCCTCGCGCGATCTGCGTGCACGAGGAGGACAACGGGGTGCTGTGGAAGCACGTCGACCAGGCCGCCGGCGCAGAGACGCGGCGGATGCGCCGGCTGGTCATCTCGTTCCACGCCACCGTGGCCAACTACGAGTACCTGGTGTACTGGCGGTTCTACCAGGACGGCAGCATCGAGTGCGAGATCCGGGCGACCGGCGTGATGGTGGTCACGAACTTCGCCGAGGGGCGGCAGCCGCCGTACGGCACCCTGGTCGACGAGCGCACCTACGCCCCGTTCCACCAGCACTTCATCGTCGCGCGGCTTGACCTCGACATCGACGGGACGGCGAACACGGCGTACTGCTCGGACTCCGAGGCGCTGCCCGTCAGCGCGGCCAACCCGTACGGCCTCGCGCTCGTGCAGCGCGAAACGCCGCTGCGGACGGAGCAGGACGGGAAGCAGGACTACCGCTGGTCGACCCAGCGGCACTGGAAGGTCGTCAACGCGTCCGCGCGGAACAGCCTCGGCACGCCGGTCGGCTACAAGCTGGTGCCCGGTGGCTGCCTGCCGGCGATGTTCGATCCCCGCTCCCCCGTCATCCGCCGGGCCGAGGCGATCGGGCACGCCCTCTGGGTCACCCCCTATGACCGGGACGAACGCTGGCCCTGCGGCGAGTTCTGCACGCAGAGCGAGCGCGATCAGGGGCTGCCGGTGTGGACCGCGCGGGACCGGCCGATCGAGGATGCCGACATCGTGCTGTGGTACGTCTTCGGCATCCACCACATCACGCGGCCGGAGGACTGGCCGGTGATGCCCGTGGATACTGTCTCGTTCTGGCTGAAGCCCGTCGGTTTCTTCGACCGCAACCCGGCCCTTGACGTGCCCGCCAGCCCCGGCCACGGCGGCTGAGCCGAGGATCTTGCGGCTACTGCAGGGCGCTGCGCGGTCCCGCCGCTCGCCACCCGCGGCACCGCGATCCTGCCCCCGCCAGTCCGGCGCGCGGAAACTTACGTCCTGGCTGCCCGTTCCACCGGAAGCAACCCGCTGAATATGCATCTGAGCGGGTTCTATGTCGTTGAAACGTTGTTTCAACGGGTTCCATCTGGGCCGGGCGGAGCTCGGCGGCGGGGCGGACGCGAGGCTCCGCGCTGCTGCGGAAGGTACTTGCGGAGGTCGCGCAAGGGGTCCGGTCGTCGGCGGAGGCGGATTTCATGGACCTCATCAGGCGCGCCCGGCTGCCGGTACCGCTGTTCAATGCCCAGCTCTACGATCCCGCGGGATCGCTGATCGCGGTTGCGGACGCGTGGTGGCCGCAGTCTGGCGTCGCCGCGGAGGCCGACTCGCGGGAGGAGCCCGCCGGGAGCGCGCCCAGGCCGGAGCCCGCCCGGAGCCGAACCGGGCGCTGCCCCCTAGACTCGCCAGCGTGAGCACCGATCCGGCCGTGGAGATCACCGGCCTGGTCAAGCATTACGGGCCGGCGGCGGCGGTGTCGGGCCTGTCGCTGCGGGCGGAACGCGCCCAGGTGACGGCGATTCTTGGGCCGAACGGGGCCGGCAAGACGACCACCATCGAGATCTGCGAGGGCTACCGGCGGCCCGACGCCGGCGTTGTGCGCGTGCTCGGCCTCGATCCGGTCCGTGACGCCCGTCAGCTGCAGCCCAGGGTCGGCGTCATGCTGCAGTCCGGCGGCATCCCGGCCAGCGCGCGGGCCGGGGAGTACCTGCGGGTGATGGCCAGCTTCTACGCGCGCCCGGTGGATCCCGCCGCCCTGCTGGAGCGGCTCGGGCTGACGAGCAGCGCGCGCACAGCGTTCAAGCGGATGTCGGGCGGCCAGCAGCAGCGGCTGTCGCTCGCGGCCGCGGTCATCGGCCGCCCGGAACTCGTCTTCCTGGACGAGCCAACCGCCGGGCTCGATCCGCAGGCGCGGCACGCGACCTGGGACCTGATCGCCGGGCTGCGGGCGGCTGGCGCCGCCGTCATCCTGACCACCCATCACATGGACGAGGCCGAGCAGCTCGCCGACCGCGTCGCGATCGTCGACCACGGGCGGCTGGTCGCTGACGGCACCCCGGCCGAGCTGACCGGCACGGCCGGGCAGCTCAGGTTCCGCGCCGAACCCGGCCTCGACACCGACAGCCTGCTCACCGCCCTGCCGCCGGGCAGCGCCGCGAAGGAGTCCCCGGCCGGGCATTACGTCGTCGAGGCGCACGACCGGGTCGACCCGCAGCTGCTCGCCGCCGTGACCGCCTGGTGCGCGGAGCGCGGCATCATGGCGCAGACCCTGCGGATCGAGAGCCGCACGCTGGAGGACGTCTTCCTTGAGCTGACCGGGCGGGAGCTGCGGTCATGACCAGCGCCCAGGCGGAGCCGGCCGCCGCGGAAGACTGGCCGGCGCCCTCCCCCGGAGCGGCGCCGCTGGCGGCGATGATCGGCGCGCAGGCGCTCTTCGAGATCCGCACGCTGCTGCGCAACGGGGAACAGCTGCTGCTCGTCCTGATCATCCCGGTGCTGCTGCTGGCCGCCTTCAGCCACGAGCCGCTGGTCAGCTACGGGCCAGGCAAGCGGATCGACTTCCTCGCCCCGGGAATTCTCGCGCTCGCGGTCATCTCGACCGCGTTCACCAGCCAGGCGATCGCGACCGGCTTCGAGCGGCGCTACGGCGTGCTGAAGCGGCTGGGATCGACCCCGCTGCGGCGCAGCGGCCTGATCGCCGCGAAGACGCTGACCGTGCTGGCCGTCGAGGTGGCGCAGATCGTGGTGATCATCGCGGTCGGTGCGGCGCTCGGCTGGCGGCCGCACGCCGGCGGCGGCGCGGTCGCCTGGGCACTGCTGCTGCTGCTCGCCGGGACCGCGGCGTTCAGCGGCCTGGCGCTGCTGATGGCCGGGACGCTGCGCGCCGAGGCGACCCTGGCTGCCGCCAATCTCATCTACCTGGTCATGCTCGGGCTCGGCGGCGTGGTCTTCCCGCTGACGAAGTTCCCGGCCGGCGCCCGGCCATGGCTGAGGCTGCTTCCCGGCGGCGCCCTGTCGGACGGCCTGCGCTCGGTCCTGCAGTACGGCAGCGGCCTTCCCGTGCGCGACCTGCTGGTGCTCGCAGCCTGGGCGGCGGCGAGCATCGCGATCACCGCCCGCGCGTTCCGCTGGGAGTAGCGGCTCGCTGACGCGGCGCCTCGCGGCCGCGCATCCCAGACGCCCATTCCTCCGCCGGCCCGGCGAATAGCGGGAACTGACGACGCCGCGCCCGATCTACTTTCTTCTGAACGGATTCCCCGGGCCGGTCCCGCGAGATCAGTGGGATCTCCCGGAAGCGGGCGAGTGGTTCCTTGCATTCCGCGGCAGATTTCCTTTCGCCCTGTCATCCCGCCTGGGCCAATGTACCCGGGCCGTATGGCCCTGCCAGATCAGGTAATCGGCCTCTGGGCGGCCGCGACTCTGAACACGGAGAGTGGGACTAGGAACACGGAGAGTGTTTCTAGGGGGAATTGAAAATGTTGAATGACTTCTCGAAAACTGTCAGCGGCGCGGTCACCGTGCTGCTGGCGGGGGGCCTCGCGCTCAGCGTGGGCCACCAGCCCAGCACGGGCCACCAGCCCAGTGCGGGCCATCAGCCCAGCGCTACCCACCAGCCCAGCACGGGCGGCCAGATCACGCTCGACGCCAGCATGTCGCATCCGCTCATGGGAGCCTCGATCGCGAGCAAGGCGCTACTGCGGAAGGACACGAGCGAGTTTGGCAGCCTGCCGATTGTCCGGGTCTACTACTCCGGCCTGCCCAAGAAAAACGCCTGGACCACGGGCCTGGCCGCCGCCAATGACTCAGCGGTCATCGTGAGCTTCAAGGCGAATCCGTCCAAGATTCGCTCCGGTGCCGACAACAAGAGGCTGAAGCATTTCTTCCGGACCGCGCCGACCGGGCACCGGATTTATTACTCCTATTATCACGAGCCCGAGAACAATATCGCGGCCGGCCAGTTTACCGCCCGCGCCTACCGGAAGGCGTGGAAGCACATTGTCAAGCTCGCCCGCAAGGCGCACAACCACGACCTGCGGTCGACCCTGATCCTGATGGCCTACGACCTGCAGAGCAACTCGGGCCGCAACTGGCGCAGCTACCTGCCCAGCGGCAGAACCATCAACACCCTGGGCTGGGACGCTTACCCGGTCGGGGACAACCAGCTCACGTCGCCCAGGAAGTTTATGGGCCCCGCCGTCGCCGCATCCAAGTCGGCCGGCATGCACTTCGGGTTCTCCGAGTTCGGCGTCACGACCCAGAGCGGCCGCGGTGCCTGGCTCAAGAAGGTTGGCAAGTACATCAGGAAGAGCGGCGCCAGATTCGGCACCCTGTTCGACTCCTCACCGCCCGTGCCGTCCATGCGGCTCACCAACAGCGGCTCCATCAGGGCCTGGGAGAAGGTCGTTACCCGGTCCGACACCGACAACGGCATCCGAACCGACAAGAGCGATTCGGCCACGATCGTCAGCTAATCCCAGCGCAGAACGCGCCGGCGTCAACGCCGGCATAGCTGACCGCGCCGGCATGACCGTCACGCGTCCACCGCGAAAGACGGTCGTGCCGGCGCACCACTACGTCCGGGCCTGGTCGTCCGCGCCTGGTGGTCCAGGCCACGTCGGCCGGGCCAGGTCGGCCGGGCCAGGTCGGCCGGGCCAGGTCGGCCGGGCCAGGTCGGCCGGGCCAGGTCGGCCGGGCCAGGTCGGCCGGGCCACGTCGGCCGGGCCACGTCGGCCGGGCCACGTCGGCCGGGCGTGATCTACTCACAAGGTGCTGAGCGACGGGCGGGCCCTGGCGAGAGTGCCGCCGCCGCTGCTGGTCGGCTCGGGCATCGTGTCGGTTCAGGTGGGCGCCGGCCTGGCGGGCCGCCTGTTCACGCAGGTCCCGCCAGCCGCGGTCACCGGCCTGCGGCTGTGGACGGCCGCGGTGATCATGATCGCCATCGGCGGCAAGGGACTCCCGCGGATGCTGCGGGACATGGTGCGGCGGCGGAGCTGGCGGGACGGCGCCGTCGCGGTGGCCTTCGGGGTGTCGCTCGCCGTGATGAACTTCTCCTTCTACCAGGCGTTCGCCCGGATCCCGCTGGGCATTGCGGTGACCATCGAGTTCCTCGGCCCGCTGACCGTGGCGGTGGCATCATCCCGCCGGCTGATCGACCTGGCCTGGGTCGTGCTGGCGGCCCTGGGGGTGGCCCTGCTGGCCCGCGGCGGGACTCACCTGGCCAGCGGCGCGGTGCCGGGCTCGCGCGGCGGCAGCGGGCTTGCTGTCACGGGTGTTGCCTTCGCCCTGGTGGCGGCCGCGGCCTGGGCGGCCTACATCCTGCTCAGTGCTTCCACCGGGCGGCGGCTCAGCGGCTCGTCCGGGCTGGTCATCGCGATGATCATCGCGGCCCTGCTGGTGACGCCGCCCGGCATCGCGGCAGGCCGCGCCGCGCTGCTGAGGCCCGCTGTGCTCGGCACCGGGACGCTCATCGGTCTGCTGTCCTCGGTCATCCCGTACCGGTTCGAGCTCGAGGCACTGCGGCGAATCCCGGCCCGGGTGTTCGGTATCTGGCTGAGCCTTGAGCCTGTTGCGGCCGCGGTGGTGGGGCTGGCACTGCTCGGCGAGTCTCTGGCGGCACGCGACTGGGCAGCCCTGTCCTGCGTCACGGTCGCGAGTGCCGGGGCCGCGCGCGGAGCCGCCGGAACCGCGCAGGCCCCGCAGGCCTGAGCCGCCGCGGCACCCGCGGGCCCTGATCCGCGCGGTGCAGGCATTGCCAGCCTGGCAATGCCCAGCAGCATGGTCTGGCAATGCCGAGCAGCATGGTCTGGCAATGCCGAGCAGCATGGTCTGGCAATGCCCAGCAGCATGGTTGGGACTTTACTGTCGCTGTATCTGCAGCAGAGTCCCAACCACGTCATTGGAGCCGCCGCCGGAGCCCGCTCAGCGGCGGGCTCCGCTGCTCGCCCACCAGCATGGTTGGGACTTTGCTGTCGCTCTTACTACAGCGGAGTCCCAACCACGCCATTGGCGGCTCCGGGCAGGGCCGGGCGCCGCCGGGGCCCGGCCTGCGGCTGGCCGTTAAGCTCGGATGCGTGCTCACCGATCCCGCTCCGGGAAGCCCCGCCGCCGGTGCCTCCCGCGGCGCCACGGCCCGCAGCGCCACGGCCCAGGGCGCCACGGCGCAGGGCGCCACGGCCCAGGGCGCCACGGCGCAGGGCGCCGCGGTCAGGCACGCCATGCGCTCGCTGGCCGAATCGGTGCTCGCGCCGTCGGCGGACTCGATGCGCCGCATCGCGCTGGCGGGAGTCGCGGCCTCGGCCGGGATCATCATGACCGGCGCGGCGGTCCGGCTCAGCCAGTCCGGCCTCGGCTGCCCGGACTGGCCGGCCTGCACCGCGCACAGCGTCGTGGCGTCCGGCGCGACGGGCAGCTCGCTGCTGCACCGCTGGATCGAGTTCGGCAACCGGCTGCTGACCGGCGCCGTCATGGTGGTCGCGGTGATCGTCGCGGTGGCGGCCTGGCGGTTCCGGCCCGGTGACGGCGGCCGGCGGCAGCGCGACCTGGTCGCGCTCGCGCTGATCCAGCCGGCCGGCATTGTCGCGCAGGCCGTCGTCGGCGGCGTCGTGGTGCTCACCAGGCTCGATCCGGTCTGGGTCTCCGTGCACTTCCTGCTGTCCGCTGCCCTGGTGGCCGCCGCGGTCACGCTGTACGTGCGGACCACCGAGGGCACCTCGCCCGCCCGCCCGCTGGCCCGGCCCGACCTGCGGCTGCTCGCCGCCGCGGTGGTGGCGGTGGTGGCCGTGATGCTGGCCGCGGGCACCGTGGTCACCGGGACCGGGCCGCTGGCCGGCGCCCGCTCCGTGGCCCGGTACCACCTGCCGCTCGGCGGGGTCACCCAGCTGCACGCGGACATCGGCTGGCTGATCACCGGCCTGGTGCTGGCGCTGGTGGCGGGCCTGCGGTTCAGCCAGGCGCCCCGGCGGGCGATGCGGCTCGGCTGGCTGCTGCTCGGCCTTATCCTGGCGCAGGGCGCGGTCGGCTACACGCAGTACTTCTCCGGGCTGCCCGCCGGCCTCGTCTGGGTGCATGTCACCGGGGCGGTGCTGATCTGGATAGTTGCGCTGCGGCTGCCGTTCGCGCTGCGGGACCGGGGCCCGGTGACGGCCCGGGGCACCGCGCTGACCGGGCCCGGCGATGACGGACGGCAGCGCGGCGGCGATGGCCCGGGGCGCGTGACCGCGCCCGCGGCCGGCCCGGCCGGTTAGACCGGGCGCAGCCGGATAAAGTCAGTGCCGTGATCTCGTTCCCATCCGAAGGGCCTGATGTCGCGGTGAGCACGCAGCCTGCTAACGCACTTGACTGGTCGGAGACGGATGAGCGGGCGGTCGACCTGATCCGCGTGCTGGCGATGGATGCCGTGCAGAAGGCGGGCTCCGGCCATCCGGGCACGGCGATGAGCCTGGCCCCGGCGGCCTACCTGCTGTTCCAGCGTTTCCTCCGGCACGACCCCGCCGACCCCGGCTGGCTGGGCAGGGACCGGTTCGTGCTGTCCTGCGGGCACTCCAGCCTGACGCTCTATATCCAGCTTTACCTGTC
>JBEKFH010000119.1:0-12033 GCA_050013415.1 Streptosporangiaceae bacterium
GCGGCCCGCGCAGCGAGGGCTTGACGACCACCGCGTCGCCGCGCAGCAGCGCCGGCAGCACGCTGGTCACGGTCTCGGTGAACGGCGCCCCCCAGGACAGGATGTGGCCGGAGACCCCGGCGGGCCGGGCCGGGCCGGGCGGCACGCCGCGCCGCAGCAGGGCACCGGCCGACCCGAGCGTCGCGTCGACGGCGGCGAGTGAGTCCGGGAAGGACAGGCCTGTCTCGGCGGCCTGCAGCCGGGCCAGCTCGCTCCGGCTGGACTCCAGCCGGTCCAGCACGCCGTCCAGCAGGCGGCCCCGCTCGCCCGGATCGGCCCAGTGCCCCCTCAACGCAGCGCCGGCGGCGGCGGCCGCTCGCCCGACGTCAAAGCGGGACGACAGCGGGACGACGGTGGTGATCGTGCTGTCGGCGGGGTTGCGGATCTCGTACTCGTACGGCGCGGCCGGGAACTGCCACCGCCCGCCGATCAGGTTGCGCGCGAAGTGCTCGTCGTCCGGCATGGCCGGCACGGCAGGGTCGGCCAGCACTGCGGTCATCTGCCCAGCCTCCCGTCCTTGGTCACTGCGGCTAGCTGATGAAACGGTCGAAGAAGACCCGGTCGGCGGCCGCCGTGCCACCGGAGACCAGGCGCCGCAGGGTGGCGTCGATCATCGGCTCCGGGCCTGCGGCGTAGACGTCGTGCCGGCTGAGGTCCGGCAGCTCGGCGGCGAGGTGGTCGAGCGCCAGGCCGGCCCGGAGGCGGCCCAGCTGCGGGTGCATCGCGCCGGCGCCCTGCTCGACCACGGCAATGACCCGTGCACCCAGGAAGCCGGTCAGCGCCTGCAGCCGCTCCCCCAGCACGAGGTCCTCGGAGCGGCGCGCGCCGACGTAGACGTCCAGGCGGCGGTCGGGCGCCGCCGTGCTGAGATGCTCGGCGATCGCCAGCACGGGAGCCAGGCCGGTGCCGCCGGCCAGGCAGGCGACCGGCCGCTCCGGCGGCGTCCGCGCGTAGGCCTTGCCGTAGGGCCCTTCGGCGACCAGGCTGTCGCCTGGGCCGAGGCGCTCGAACAGCCACGCCGAGGCCGCGCCGCCGGGCTTGGCGCGGATCAGCAGCTCCAGCAGGGTCGCCCCGCCCGGGTCAGCGGGACGGCTCATGGAATAGCCGCGGCGGGTGCCGTCCGGGAGTTCCAGCAGCACGAACTGACCAGGGAGATAACGCAGCGGCTGCGCTACCTCGACGACGAACAGCGCGATGCCCGCCGCCAGCCGGTCACGGGTGACGATGCGTCCGGCCAGCCGCTGCGGGGCCGGCTCAGGCTGCGGGCCGGCCGAGAGCGGTGCGCGGATCGTGACCGGCCCCCGCGGCACGGACTGGCACATCAGGATGCGATCACCCTTGCGGCGATCGCGGTCGGTCAGGCCGCTGGCCGCCTCCCAGCGGCTCGCCACGCTGCCGTCCAGGAGCTGTGCCCGGCACGTGCCGCAGCCGCCGCTGGCGCACTCGTAGCGCAGGCCCAGTCCGGCTCGCAGCCCGGCGAGCAGGATCGACTCATCCGCGCCGCAGCCGACGGTGGCGTCGGCTCCGCGGAACGAGACCGGCGTCGCGGCGCGGCCGACGGCCAGGTTCACTCCGCGCTCACTCCGGTCCTGCGGTCAGGCCGGCCTCGCTCAGCAGCGCCGCCCACGCTGACCGTGTTTCGGCGCTGATCTGGTCCGCCGGCCGCCCGCCGGGAACGGCCAGCAGCCGCCCGGCCGCCTCGATCATCGCGGTCCCCAGCGGCGCGAACTCGTCGAGGTATCCCTGCAGCACGGGCAGGTTGCCAGCGTCGGCCTCGCCGAGGAACGTCACCAGCGCGCTGGTCCAGCGCTGGCTGCGCCGCGCGTCCCGCCAGAGGTTGTCGAGAATCAGCGCGTCGAGCTGCGCACCCGCGGCTGCCGCCTGCTGGCCCAGCTGGCTGAGCAGCACCAGGTCAGCGACCGGCTTGACGACCAGGTTGGTGACCACCAGGGCACGGTCCCAGTCGAACTCAATCAGCGCGGATTCGATGCCCCGCCGGATCGGCTGCAAGTCCGGGCTGTTTTCCCAGGTGTCCCGCTCGCCGCTGCCGAAGCTGCGGCCGGGGTGGGTCAGGCGCAGCTGGGTGGTGCGGTAGGCGGTGAGCTGCACGCGGCGCAGCTGGTCGGCGGTCTGGAATGCGGCGCAGTTGCCGACGTAGCTGCTGACCGCGAGCTGCTGCAGGTAAGCCGACAGCATCTGCAGCCCGTGGGCCAGGTAGCGGCTGGGCGTGAAGGCAGCGGCGAGCAGGTCGAGCGCGGGCGGGGCGAGCGCCTCGTCGTAGCCCTCGCGGTCGAACTGCTCGAGCAGGCCCTCGACGTAGGTCTCCTGGTCATCCTGGCCCGAGACGTAGCTGCCGTAGGTGACCGCGTCAGGGTCGCGGAAGGCGTCCCAGTCCGCGGTCAGCTTCATCGAGTCGCGGTGCTCGCGCAGCCACACGTTGCCGTGCACCTCGGGACCCATCTCGAGCGGGACCGGCCCGGTGGTGTGGTTCAGGTTGTGGGTCAGGATCTCGTACTCGGTGGGCCGCCGGCCCAGATCACCGAACGCGCTCCAGGTCTTCAGGCTGCGGGCGCGTGTCCGGGGTGCGGGCTTCGTCTCAGTCATGATCGTCCCCTTCCGCGGGCACGGCGCCCGTCGCGTAGAACCAGAGATATTCGTCCGTGCGGGTCTTCAGCCGGCCCTTGAAGGCCGGCATCTCGATCTCCAGCGCGGCCAGCTGATAGGGATGACCGAGGCTGCGCTCCAGGCTGGCCAGGGTGAGTCGGCAGTGGCCGGCGGTGTGGATGCGGACGTAGTCGTCCCGGTCGAGGACCAGGACATCCCGCCCGGGGTTGTCGGCCGCGATCGCGTCGATCACGGCTTCGGCGAGGTTCCCGGCGCGGAGCACCGGCCCGACGAGATCGTGCGCGGTCTCGGCGTCAGAGTCCATTTCCAGGACGGTCATGGCTGCCTCGGCTTTCTGCTGGCGGATTTATCTGCTTGGTGTGCGGGCCGGTCACCTCGGCCGGGCTCCGGCGGAGGCCTTCGAACGAAGCCGGACGCAGATCATCCCCCCGCTGACCTGCACGTCGTGGGGGGCCAGGCTGACCCCTTTCGGGTTGACGCCGTCGCCGGTCAGCGCGTCGAACTGCCACTCGTGGGCACGGCAGGTGAGCACGCCGCGATCGAGCTCGCCCTCCACCAGGGAGGAACTCTGGTGCGGGCAGATCCCGTCGTAAGCGCGGATCTGCCCGTCGACCTTGAGCACCAGCACCTCCGCGTCGCCGACGTCGAAGGCTTCCATCTCGCCGTCCCAGAGCTGGTCGGCTTCGATCAGCTCGACGAACCCGTCGCCGGTGCCGGTCACGTCGTCAGGCATCGGCGGTCTCCCGGAACCGGACGTCGAACCACTGCAGGGGCAAGATTTCCTGCCCGGCCATCACCGCGGCCAGCGTGGTCGTGGCCGGCAGCAGCTCGCCGCCGAGCAGCACCTCGTAGCCGGGATCGCCGGGCCGCCGCGCGACCCGGTGGCCGACGGAGAACGACGCGACCTTGCCGGCGATCTCGTCCATCGTGTCGTCGGTGTCCACCGGGACCAGGTGCGGGACGAAGTCGCCCACGAAGCGGCCGGTGATCGGGAACAGCGCCATCTCACTCTCCTCAGGCCGTCGGTGCCGGGGCGTAGTCCCTGGCCCAGGCGTAGTTGTAGACGTCGTCGCCCATGACCTCGGGCGTGAGGCCCATGTAGCCGAGTGCGCCGCCCAGGTCGGGGGGCAGGATCTGGCCGCCGATGAACCGGTCGACCAGGCTCTGGTGGCCGGCGTAGCGCTCCGGATCCTGCTCGAAGCACCATTGCGAGATCTCGGAGTCGAAGCTGTACAGGCGGCCCTTGTAGACCAGCTGGTGCGGGGCCAGGTCGTGGCGTGACATCGCCGAGCCCAGCGGCAGCTGGGTGAGATTGCACAGCGACGGCAGCGTCTGCGGCAGGGTGTCCTCGACGCGGCCCTCGTTGACGTTCCTGATGATCTCGTCCCAGAGGACACCCCAGTTGTCCTCCCAGGTGGGGTACTTCTCGTTCAGCCATTCCCGCTCGGCCTTGGACACGCCCGCGTTGGGCTTCCAGAACAAGGTGGGGCGCCAGAACCAGGTGCCGATGTGCATCGCGTGGTGACCGTTCTCCAGCGAGTGCAGGAACTGGTCCCAGTACCAGGGCTTCTTCAGCCCGTAGTCCTCCAGGATGCGCTCATGGTGGTTGACGATCCACTCCAGCATGAACTCCTTGAACGACATCTTCCGCTGGTCCAGCGGCGTGTAGTAGTCCATCGCGGGTCCGGTCAGGGTCTGGAACAGCCGGGTGGACCGCCAGAACGCGACGTCGAGCGCCTTCTGCGCCCGCTCCGGGTCGTGCTCGACCAGCACGGCGAGCGTCGGGAAGCCTTGCTGGGCGTGGCGTGCCTCGTCGGTCTGGATGGAGGAGAGCAGGTTGGACCAGTTGATGTCGCCGGCGGCCATCGCGTCCGCGGCCAGCGCGACGAACTGGATGTTGGTGAAGCCGTGCTCCACGGTGAGGCTGGTGGCCAGGGCCGCTTCGACGCAGTCGGCGTTGAGCATCGCGTCGTCGAAGAAGTTCTTGACCGCGAGCACGCCCCACTCGTTGGTGTGGAAGGCCTTCTGCGCCCAGTCGAAGCGGGGGTCGGCTTTGAGCAGGTCGTGGGAGAAGCGCATGTCCAGCTGAGTGTGCCGGGTCTCGTCCAGCATCCCGAACACGCCGAGGTTGCGCCATTTGGGTGTCGGCGCGAAACGGCAGAACCGGCTCTGCATGGTTACGGCCATGTGCTCGACCATGCAGGTGGTCCCCATGTGCAGATGGGAGGCGGCCACGTGCGCGGGGTCGAGCTTCTCGTAGATCCCGGCGCGTCCGAGCGCCTGGCTGACGGCCTTGACCCCGGCCTCCTTCTCCCGCTGGATCCGGACGTAGTCCCGGTAGGAGACGCGGAACGGCTCGTCCCAGGCCTGCCATGCCTCGGCAGGCACGCCATCGGCACCGCTCCAGCGGGCCGGGAACGCGATCGCGGGATCGACGTAGGACAGCGTCCAGTCCAGATCCCGGGAGGTCTCATACCAGTCGTCTCGGTTCAGCAGCATCGGTCGTTCCTCTCACTCTTGCTCTATCCAGCAGATGGCTGCGCGGCGCAGGCGGCGGCCGGTCATCGTTTGACTCTCAGCACCGAGATGTCGGTGTAGGCGAGCAGCCCGTGCAGCGACGACTCGACGCCCAGCCCGGACTGCTTGACACCGCCGAAGGGGACGTCGGGCGACAGCATCGGGTGCTGGTTCACCCAGACGGTGCCGGCCTGCAGCCGGGCGGCAACCTGCACCGCGCGGGGCTCGTCGGACGACCAGACCGACGCGCCCAGGCCGAGGTCGCTCGCGTTGGCCCGGGCGACGGCCTCGTCCAGATCACGGTAGGCCAGCACCGGGAGCACCGGCCCGAACTGCTCTTCCGCCACCAGGGCCATCTCGTCGGTGGCGCGGCGGACCAGGGTGACCGGGTGGAAGTAGCCGGGGCCGCCGGGCACCTCGCCGCGGAAGTAGATCTCGGCACCGCCGGATTGCGCGGCGGCAGTGAGGGCCTCGACCCGGTCGAACTGCATCTTGTTCTGGATCGGCCCCATGTCGACCCCGTCGCGCGTCCCGTCGCCCACCACGACCGTGGCCGCGACCTGCGCCAGGGCATCCTCGACCTCCGCGGCGAGGCGCTCGGGAACGTAGAGGCGCTTGAGGCCGGCGCAGACCTGGCCGCAGTTCGACAGCCCGCCCCAGTACAGCCCGGCGGCGATGGCGGCGGGATCGATGTCGTCGAGCACGATGCCGGCGTCGTTGCCGCCCAGCTCGAGAGTCAGCCGCTTCAGCGTCGGCGCCGAGGCGGCCATGATCGCCTTGCCGGTGCGCTCAGAGCCGGTGAAGGAAATCTTGGCGATCAGCGGGTGGGTGGTGAGCGCGCGGCCCAGCTCGTCTCCGCCCGACAGCACCTGCAGCACGCCCGGCGGCAGCACCGGCTGGGCCAGCTCGCCGAGCCGCAGCGTCGCGACCGGCGTGTACGGCGACGGCTTGACGATCACCGGGTTGCCGGCCATCAGGGCGGGCGCTATCTTCCACAGGGCCAGCAGCATCGGGTAGTTCCACGCGGTGATCGCCCCGACGACGCCGACCGGAACGCGGTGGACCTCGATGCGCTCGGACTCATCGTCGCGGACCACCTCGACCGGCACCTGCATCGCGGCGTACCGCTCGCAGTACCGCAAACCGGAGGTGATCTCGCCGCGCGCATTCGCCAGCGGCTTGCCCTGCTCGAGGGTCACCAGCAGGGCCAGCTCATCGAGGTGCTCCCGGATGACCGCGACGAGCCTCAGCAGGCAGTCCTGCCGCTGGGCTAGCGGCGTCGCCCGCCATGCGCCGGCCGCCCGCCGGGCGGCGCCGGTCGCGCGGTCGAGCTCGGCGGCGCCCGCATCGGGCACCGCGATGAAGACCTCCGCGGTAGCCGGGTTGATGACCTCGATCCGGCCAGGCGATGACACCGTCTCGCCGTCGATGGTCAGCCCGGGGGCCGCGACCGCTGACAGGTCGTAGGTGGCGCTCATTCGCTCATTCCTTGCGTCGGGCGGTTTCAGCTGCCCGTGACCGGGTCGGCGGTGACCGTGTTGACCGTGGGCGGGTTGACCGTGACCGGGTCGGCCGTGCCGGGCGCGGGGCGGAACAGGGTCTGGAACTGCTCGGGGGTGTAGTTGTGCTTGCGTGCCTTGTCCTCGCGGGGATCGGTGATCCGCACCTTCGCCGAGGCGCGCTCGCCGATGCGGCCCATCCAGGCCGCCACGTGCGGGAACTCCGCCCCGATGTCCACCCCATGGCCCGTGGCGACCCGCGCCCACGGGAAGCAGGCGATGTCGGCGATGGAGAACTCCCCGGCCAGGTAGTCATCACGCCGCAGGCGGACGTCCAGGACCTCGTACAGCCGGCGGACCTCGCCGAGATAGCGGCCGGTGGCATAGGCGTCCTCGATGCCGTGCTTGCGGGCATGGCTGACGAAGTGAGCCGCCTGGCCGGCCATCGGCCCGTGGTTGGCGACCTGCCAGACCGTCCAGCAGATCGCCTCCCACCGGCGCCCGGGATCGGCAGGCAGCAGCTTCCCGGTCTTCTCCGCCAGGTACAGCAAGATGGCGGCCGACTCGAACAGCGCCAGCGGCCGGCCGCCAGGACCGTCGTGATCGACGATGGCCGGCACCTTGCCGTTCGGGTTGATCGTCAGGTACTGCGGTTCGAACTGCTCACCGGCGCTGATGTCGGTCCATTTGATCTCATACGGCAGTCCGAGCTCTTCCAGTGCGATCAGCACCTTACGGACGTTCGGGCTCGTGTAGTAGTAGAAGTCGATCACAGAGCCGGCCTTTTCTCAGCGGCAGATGCCAGCGAATGCGCGGTCAGATGCCGAACTCGGCGTGCAGCCTCTCGATGTAGGCCATCAGGTTCGGCTTGGTCTGGACGTAGCCGGTGCCCGGCCACGGGTGCGGCTGCAGCGCGATGTGCTTGACGGTCGAGTACACCGAGGCGTCCAGCGAGCGCAGTTGGTCGCCGGTGAAGTACCGCTTGTCGCCCAGGTAGTCCGAGAGCGCGTCGATGTCGGCGCGGAAGAAGTCCTGCACGACCTGCGACGTGCGCCGGCCCATGCCCTGGCCGTTGAACTCATCGAGAATGCGCTGCCGGAAGGCGTCCAGCGCCACCCGCAGCTCCGGGCTGACCTCGGCGCCCTGCACGATGAAGGGAATGTAGGTCTCCCAGCCTTCGTCCAGGCGCCAGCGCGGCTCGATGATGCCGCTCCAGTACAGGTGCTCCTCGATCAGCCGGTTCCAGGCGAGGTTGTTCGCTGCCTCCGGCTTGGACAGGTCGGCGTCGAGCTTGTCGCCGTACCTGGTCTTGAAGTAGGCGATGATCGTGTTGGAGTCCGGGACCTTGGTGCCGTCGCTGTCGATGATGTAGGGCAGCTTGCCGGTCGGCGAGTCCTGGTCGAGGGTGGCCAGGTCCTGGCTCTTGTGCTGGAACTCCAGGCCGGTGAAGGTCATGTAGTTGATGACCTTGGTGACGTACGGGCTGATGTCGGGTACGCCGAAAGCGGGGACGTATCCGTAGATGGTGATCATCGTGCTTCCCTTCGCTGGGGTGGGCGGCTTGGTGGCTGGCGGGGCGTTGCTACCACGGCAGGAACGTGCCGTTGGAGTGCTGGAACCGGCCGGATGTCTGGGGGGTCAGGGCATCGAGGTCGGCGATCAGGCCGGCGGCGGCCTGATCGGGCGTGATGTAGTCGTAGTCGCCGGGATAGTCCTTGGTGAGCGCGGTGGCGACCATGCCCGGGTGCAGCGCGAGCACGCTGATTCCGCGCTGGGACAGCTCGTGGTGCAGGTTGAGCGCGACCATGTTCGCGCCGGCCTTGGAGATGCGGTACGCGTACATGCCGCCGGAGGAATTGTCGCCGAGCGACCCGACCCGGCTGGTGACGATGCCCACCTTCGACCCGTCGTGCAGCAGGTCGCGGATGGCCTCGATCGTGCGCAGCGGGCCGATCGTGTTGATCTCCAGTTGCCGGCGCACGTCGTCGTAATCGATCGAGCCGAATTCGTCGAGGCCGAGCACGCCGGCCACATGAAACACCGAGTCAAGCTTGACGCCCTCAGCGGTCAGCCTGGCTGCCAGCGCGTCGACGGATGCCTGCGACGTCACGTCGACGCCGCCCTCGACCCTGATCCCGGCGGCGCTGAGCTCGTCGTTGCCGATCAGGCAGGCGGCCACGACGGTGTCGCCGCGGGCAGCCAGCTGGCGTGACAGCGCGTGGGCTATGCCGCGATCGGCTCCGACGACCAGGACGCTCGGCATCTCCTTCTCCCTTCAGGCCGGCTGGCCGGCGGCAGCGTGCTCGGTTCCGAGGGCGTGCTCGGTTCCGGGGGCGTGCTCGGTGCCGGCGGCAGCGTGCTCGGTGCCGATGACGCCTCGCTCGGCGAGGGCTGCGATGTCGTCGTCGCCGTAGCCGAGCTCGGCCAGGATCTCGGCGTTGTGCTCCCCTAGTCGCGGCGCGCCGCGCGGTGCATCGGGCACGGTCGCGGAGAACCGGGCCGGCGCCCGCGCCTGCCGGAGCCGCCCGGCGACCGGATGCTCGGTTTCCATGATGATCTCCGAGGCAAGCACCTGCGGATGCTGGATGACCTCGGATCTCTTCAGTGTCGGCGCGGCGGGCACGTCGTGCCGCTGCATCACCTCAAGCCACTCGCCGGTCGGCTTCTCGATCAGCGCGGACTGGACGAGCTCGAGGCGCTCGTTGATGTAGGCGTCCCGCCCGATGGGCGTGGCGAACCGCTCGTCCTGCGCCCACTCAGGATGGCCGACGGCGCGGCAGAGGCTCTCCCACTCGGCGTTGCTGTTCGTGGCCACGGTCATGTAGCCGTCGGCGGTCTGGTAGATCAGGTCGATGAAGCTGCCGCCTTTCTCCACCGGCACCGGCTTGTCGACGAAGGTGTAGGCGCCCATGTCCGACGCCCACAGGAAGGACAGCACGCTGTCCAGCATCGACAGCCGGATGTGCTGGCCCGTGCCGGTGCGCTCGCGGGCGAGCAGGGCCGCGGTGAGTGCCTGCGACGCCACCACCGCGCTGAGCTTGTCCGGGAGGATGGTGCGGATCAGGCGAGGGCGCTCGCTGTCGGATCCGGCCTGCACCGTCGTCAGGCCGGTCAGCGCCTGGATGAGCGGGTCGTAGACCCGCTGGCCGGCACCTGGCCCGCGCTCGCCGAAACCGCTCATCGACAGGTACACCAGGCGCGGGTTGACGGCCGCCAGGTCGTCATAGCTGATGCCGAGGCGCTCGACGACGCCGGGACGGAAGTTCTGCACCAGCGCGTCCGCCGTCGCGACGAGGCGCCTGAGCACCGTGATCCCGTCAGCCGACTTCAGGTTCAGCGTCAGGGATCGCTTCGAGCGGTTCACGTTGACGAACATGGCCGACATGTCGCCGGAGCGATTGGGCAGGGACCGCACGTGGTCGCCCTTGCCCGGCACCTCGACTTTGATGACGTCGGCGCCCTGGTCCCCGAGAATGTCGGTCGCCCAGGGACCGGACATCATCGAGGACAGGTCAACGATCCTCAGCCCGGCCAGCGGTCCGCTCATCAGCCTCATGCACCCCTTCGGGGAGTCAAGGTCTCGTCATGGTTCCGGGACGCCAGCGTCTCGGGACGTCAGCGTTCCTCGGATGTTCAGCGTCTCGGATGTTCAGCGTCTCGGGACGGCACCTCGCAATGTGGGCTCCGTCACACAAAAGTAACCGTAGATCTAATCTTCTTAGCAGTCAACTACTTGTTAATTACTCATGTCGAAGCTAACGTGTCGCGGCAGAGGTGGCCGCGATGCCAGAGAGGGGGCCGCGATGCCACTGTCCCGCCGGACGCTCACCGCGGCCGGTGTTGCGCGGGCCAGCGCTGCGGTGTTCGAGCCGTCGCAAGCGGAATGCGTGGGCCTCGAGCTGGAGTGGCCCGTGCACCGTCTGGGCGACGTGCACGCCAGGCCCGCCGCCAGCGACGCCGTCATGGCGGCTGACTGGACGCTGCCGGCCAGGGGCCGGATCAGCTTCGAGCCAGGTGGCCAGGTCGAGCTGTCGACCGCGCCCGCGCGATCTGCTGCCGCGGCCCTGCGGGCGGCCGAGACGGACAGCCGCGCGCTGCACGCGCGCATGGCCGGCGCCGGGTTCGCCTGCGAGACGCTCGCCGTGGACCGCCGGCGGCCGCCCCGCCGGATCCTGCAGCTGCCGCGCTACCAGGCGATGGAGCGCTTCTTCGCCGACCAGGGACCGGCAGGGGCCTGGATGATGTGCAACACGGCCTCGACGCAGGTCAACATCAGCCACGACCAAGCCGATCCGCACCAGCGGTGGTATGTCATGCACCAGATCGCGCCCGTGCTGATCGCCGCCTTCGCCAACTCCCCCGGCCTGGACGCCGACGGACGGCGGTGGACCTCGCTGCGGCAGGCAATCTGGTGGTCGATCGACCCGCCGCGAACCCGCCCGGTGCGCACCGATATCGCGCCTGAGCTGGCGTGGCAGGCTTACGCGCTGGCAGCCGATGTCATGTTCATCAGCACCGGTGACGGCGGAGCAAGGGGGACAGCCATCCGGCCCGGACTCCCGTTCGGTCGCTGGATGGCTGACGGTCACCCGGCCGGCTGGCCGACCATCGATGACTTCCGCTATCACCTGAGCACCCTGTTCCCGCCTGTCCGCCCGCGCGGATGGCTGGAGCTGCGCGTGCTGGACGCGCTGCCCGACTGGATCCGCGATGTCGCTGTCCTCACGGTCGCGGCGGCGTGCACTGCCGAGGCGGCCCGCGAACTCCGCCAGCGCCTGCCTGACACCAGCAGGCTGTGGATCACCGCCGCCCGGGACGGCCTTTGCCACCCGGTACTGAACAGCGCCGCGCGGATCCTGCTTGCCGTGGTCAGAGATCATCTCGGCAGCGTCAGCACGGAACCCGGGCATGCCGCGCTCATCGAGGAATATGCCGCGGGCCACGTCCGGCGCGGCCGCGACCGAGGAAGCACTCCGGCACCGGAGACCGGCGATACGGCACCGGAGACCGGCGATACGGCACCGGAGACCGGCGATACGGTCCGGCAGCTACTTCGCCGGCCTGTGCTGACGGCTACATAGCCGGCCGGTGCTCAGCCCGGCGCATCCCGGTCGGCGCTCGTCCTGGGCTCGAACCGCGCGAGCAGCCGCTTTAGCGTCCGCCGCAGATCATCCTTTTCCTCATCGGAGAGCTCATCCAGCAGCTTCGACTCATGCTCCATCAGATCCGCGAGGACGGAATCGACGAGCCGCATGCCCGCGGACGTCAGCTCGACGTCGATACGCCGCCGGTCCTCTGCATGGATATGGCGAGTCACCATGCCCGCCCGCTCCAGCTTGTCCAGCCGCTGCGA
>JBEKFH010000120.1:0-12015 GCA_050013415.1 Streptosporangiaceae bacterium
CTGTGGCCGGTGATCTCCGCCAGCGGCGCGTACTGCAGGTTCGTCAGCCCGGCGCCGCCCGGGTGCTTCGGCAGGAACAGGTTCCACAGGCCGCGGCTCCTGGCCTCGGCCTTCAGCTCGTCGATGACCGGGGGCCGCTCCCAGATTCTGCCCGCGGCCGCGGCGTCGGCGACCTGCTCGGCGAACACCTTCTCGGCGGGGTACACGAGCTCGTCCATGAAAGCAAGGAGCTGGCCCCTGAGCTGCTCGGTGCGCGCGTCGTACGCGAAGTCCATGCCGCCTCCCGACGAGTCCGGACCAGACTATCTACCGGCCGGTACAGCCGCCATGCCCTAGGCTCCGCGCGCCCCCGGCTGGCTTGCCGGCAACCCGCGCGATGTGGCGTTGGGCGGGTTGGATGCCGCCTGGCGTCACATCGCACGGGTTGCGAGCGGCCCGGGGCGGGACGGCTGATGCCCTGGGCCCCTCGGGGGAGTGGGTCCAGGGCATCAGGTCCCGGATGCCGCGGCCGGGGGGCCGCGGGCGGGGGCCGGGTCCGCAGCCGGAGGACTGCGGCGGGGTCCCGCGGCTCGGGGCCGCGGGCGGGGGTCCCGCGGCTCGGGGCCGCGGCTCTCAGGGCCGCGGAGGGGGGGCTCCGTTGTCCTGACCTCAGAGTCACGCCCGGGGGTCACCTGCACGGTGCGCAGCAGGTAGCTGATAGGTAGCAGCCGCAAACCGATCGACACGGTCGATAGCCTTTCCGTTGATGGGCAGCATCGGGGAAATTGCCGACCAGTACGTGGAGCTGGCCGCGGGGCTGGATCCGGTCAGGGCCACGAGTGATGGCATCGCGGGATACGACGACCGGATGACAGACCTCAGCCCGGCGGGCTTCGAGGCCCGCGCCGAGCTCGACCGCGTGACAGTCCGGGCCCTGCGGGAGGCAACCGCCACCGGCGAGCGCGACCGGATCGCCAAGGCGTCGATGCTGGAGCGACTCAGCCTGGCTGGCGAACGCTACGAGGCCGGCGACGTCACCAGTGAGCTGAACGTCATCGCCAGCTGGGTGCAGGACGTGCGCGAGGTCTTCGATCTCATGCCCGTCGATGGCGAGCAGGCGCACCGGAACCTGGCCGCGCGGATGGCCGCGGTGCCCGACGCCTACGGCGGCCTGCGCCGCACCTACGCCCGCGCCGCGCGCGAGGGACGAGTGGCTGCGGTCCGCCAGGTCGCGGCATGCGCGCAGCAATGCGCGGACTGGTCATCGCCGGGCAAGGACTTCTACGGGGGGCTGGTCGAGCGCACCCAGGCCGCCGGGGCAGCGCGAGCGGAGCTGGCGGCGGCTGCTGCGGCCGCCAGGGCGGCGACGGCCGAGTTCGGCCGGTTTCTGCGAACCGAGCTATGGCCCCTGGCGCCGCGGCGCGACGCGGCCGGCCGGGCCAGGTACGCTCGCGCCTCGCGCTACTTCCTCGGCGCCACGATCGACCTGGATGAGGCGTACGCCTGGGGCTGGAGCGAGATCAGGCGGATCGAGGCGGAAATGGCGCACGTGGCCGGCCAGATCGTGCCGGGCGGCACGCTGGCGGACGCCGTCGCGGCGCTCGACGCTGATCCCGCGCGCCGGATCGCCGGCCGGGAGAACCTGCGGGCCTGGCTGCAGGAATTCGCCGACAACGCCATCGCCGAGCTGAACGGCGCCCAGTTCGACATCCCGGAACCAGCGCGCCGCATCGAGTGCATGATCGCCCCGACCGGCGACGGGGGCGTCTATTACACCGGCCCGAGCGAGGACTGGACCCGGCCCGGCCGGATGTGGTGGGCGCTGCCAGACGGCCTTGAGGAGTTCTCCACCTGGAAGGAAGTAAGCACGATCTATCACGAGGGCGTGCCGGGGCACCACCTCCAGATCGCGCAATCCGTCTTCGAGCAGGACAGGCTCAACCGCTGGCAGCGCCTGATGTGCTGGATATCCGGGCACGGCGAGGGCTGGGCGCTGTACGCGGAGCGGCTGATGGAGGAGCTCGGTTACCTCGCCGACCCGGGTAACCACCTCGGGATGCTCGACGCGCAACTGCTGCGCGCGGCGCGGGTGGTCGTCGACCTGGGCGTGCACCTGGAGCTGCCGATACCGGCAGGCACCGGCTGGCACGACGGCGAGATCTGGGACGCCGGACTGACCGGCGAGTTCCTGCGTTCCCGCGTGCAGATCGACGACGGGATGCTGCGATTCGAGGTGGACCGTTATCTCGGCTGGCCCGGCCAGGCGCCGTCGTACAAGCTCGGCGAGCGGATCTGGCTGCAGGCCCGCGAGGAGGCCCACGCCCGCAAGGGCGCGGACTTCAGCCTCAGGGAGTTCCACAGCCAGGCACTGGCCCTGGGATCGCTGGGCCTGGACCCGCTGCGCGAGGCGCTAGCCCGCCTGTAGCCCTGAGGCCGCCGGGTGACGGCGCGGCCGGGTGACGGCGCGGCCGGGTGACGGCGCGGCCGGGTGACGGCGCGGCCGGGTGACGGTGCCGTAGGCCGGCAGTGCGGTTAGGCCGGGTTATTGGCGGGTGGCAGGTGGCCTCGCCGGACGGGCACTACGCCGCCGGTGCCCTGGCACGCCGATCGCAACGCTGAGGTCACGCTGATTCGTGCCGCCGGGGTATGGCCAAGGCACGGCGGAGAGAGGCACAATCCGATGGGGCGGCCGCAAAGGCGCGGCCGGTCCGCCGATGAGGTGAACGCAATGGCAACGCCCACAACGTCGTGGACAAAACTGACCCGCCGGCTGCGGCGCGACGGCAACCCGCTGCTCCGGCGCTCCGATCTGATCGATGGCTGGCTGCTGCACGCGGTGATCGCCGCGTTCCTGATCATTGGCCCGCTCCTTGCGGTCGCCATCGGACTGCGAGTGCACGCGGACAACGCAGCCGCCCGGCGAGCCGAGCAGTCGTGGCACTCGGTTACCGGCGTCCTGACCCGGGCCGTGCCCGGGCCGGAGATGTCGGACAACGGCGCCAACACCTGGGTGACCTGGACACCGGCCCGCTGGACTGCGGCCGGGCAGACGCGCACCGGCGAGGTCCCGGCCGCCGCGGGGACCTGGGCGGGCAGCACCATCCGCATCTGGCTCGATCGCGCGGGTGACGTGCGGATGCCCCCGCTCACGGCGGCACAGGCCAGTCATCGCGTGCTGAACGCAGCGCTGACGGCTCTCGCCGGCCTCGCGGTACTCCTGGCCATCATGGCCCTGCTCGCCCGGCGCATCCTGGATCGGCGAAGGCTCGCGGGCTGGGAGGCCGACTGGCTGTCGGTGGGCCCGCAATGGAGCCATCACGGATACCTAGAGTAATCATGCAATCGCAAATAGTAGTTCAGAGCGCATGATCAGTAGTACTGTCTGACCGTCAGTCTGGGGGCAGGTGACGGGAGGGCAGCAGCAGTGGGTAACGGGGCGGGGTGGCACGAGGCCGGTCGGCACGAAGCGGGGCGGCACGAGACGGGGCGGCACGAGACGGGGCGGCACGAGGTGCGGCGGCACGGGGCGCGGCGGCACGAGGCCGGGTGGCACGGGAAGCTCCGGTCGCGGCGGGCCGCGCCAGCGATCCTGATTGCGATAGTCGCCGGGCTGGGCACGCTGGCATCGACGCCGCAGGCCGCGCTCGCGGCCTCGTCGGCAACGGGCCTGAGTTCGCTGACGCTGAGCGGACGCCAGATCTCCGCCGGGGCCGGGCAGACCTGCACCATCGAGAATGGCGCGGGCTACTGCTGGGGCCGGAACGCCGATGGAGAGGTCGGCGACGGGAACACCACGAATAGCTCCGTGCCGGTGCCCGTGAACGCCAATGGCGCGCTGAATGGCAAGATCCTCACTCAGGTCTCGGCCGGCGACGAGTTCAACTGCGCGCTGGCCAGCACCGGCGCCGCCTACTGCTGGGGCAGCAACGCCGATGGCCAGCTCGGCGACGGGGCCACGATCAGGAGCACCGTGCCGATCGCCGTGCGCACCAGCGGAGTGCTGCACGGCCTGACCCTCACCCAGGTATCGGCCGCAGGCGAGACGGCGTGCGCGCTGGCCAGCACCGGCGCGGCCTACTGCTGGGGCGACAACGCTGACGGGCAGCTCGGCGACGGCAGCCTGGCCAGCACCTCGGTTCCGGTGGCGGTGAGCACCAGCGGCGTCCTGAACGGCAAGACGCTCACCCAGATCGCGGTCGGCTCCGACCACGCGTGCGCGCTGACCAGCACCGGCACCGCCTACTGCTGGGGCAGCGATGCCACGGGCGGACTGGGTAATGCCGCCACGACCAGCAGCTCGGTCCCCGTCGCCGTGAGCACCAGCGGCGTGCTGGCCAGCAAGACCCTCGTCCAGATCACGGCGGCCTCCGGCGACACGTGCGCGCTGGACAGCAACGGCGCGGCGTACTGCTGGGGCGACAACGCCGACGGCCAGCTCGGCAACGCCACCACCGTCAATACCGACGTCCCGGTCACGGTGAGCATCACGGGAGTGCTGGCTGCCAAGACTCTCACCCAGATCTCGGCGTCCGATGACCACACCTGCGCGCTGGACAGCACTGGCGCGGCCTACTGCTGGGGCGACAACGCCAACGGCCAGCTCGGCAACGCCAGCACCACCACGACCGACGTCCCGGTCACGGTAAGCACCAGCGGCCTGCTGAGCGGCAGGACCGTCACCCAGATCTCGGCCGGCGCCGGCGACACGTGCGCGGTGGACAGCCGGGGCGCGATCTTCTGCTGGGGCACCGACGCCCTGGGCCAGCTCGGCAACGACGGCATCAGCTCGCAGGACGTGCCAGTGCTGGCCGGGCCGGAGGCTCCCACGGACGTCACGGCCAGCCGCAGCAACGGCACGGCAACGATCTTCTGGACGGCACCGGCCAACTTGGACACCGGCATTCTGATTGGCTACACCGCGACGGCGTCGCCGGGGGGCCGGACCTGCATCACTACGGGCACGACGAACTGCGTCATCTCCGGCCTGAACAACAACCTGACCTACAGCGTCACCGTCGTCGCCCGCACCACGGTCGGCTATTCGGGCGCCAGCCTCGCCGCCACTGTCGCCAGGTAGGCCCGCGGGCCTGCCTGAGCCCGCGGGCCTGCCTGAGCCCGCGGGCCTGCCTGAGCCCGCGGGCCTGCCTGAGCCCGCGGGCCTGCCTGAGCCCGCGGGCTTACCTGAGGAGCAGGCGGCTTACTTCAGCAGCAGTCGGCCGATCCGGCGGCCCGCGAGGACCAGGCCGGCCAGGCCCATGGCCGCCAGGTAGGCCACGTGCCACAACAGCGCGGGCCCGACCGCGCCGAGGGTGAGGCCGCGAAGCAGGGCAACTCCCTGGTAGAGCGGCGTGCACTCGACGATGACCCCGATTGCCCGCGGGTAGACGCTCAGCGGGTAGAACGTCGTGGAGAACAGGAACATCGGCAAGGTCGCCAGCGTCACGAACTCGAAATGCTGCCAGCTGCGCATGTACGTGGTCGCGGCCATGCCCGCCCCGGCGAAGGCGAAGCCGATGAGCAGCGCCGACGGCAGCGCCAGCACTGCCCAGGGCGAGTGCACCAGGCCTAGGGCCAGCATGACGATCATGAACGCCGTCCCGTACAGCCCGCCGCGGATCAGCGCCCAGGAGATCTCGCCCAGCGCGATGTCGGCCGGGCGCATCGGGGTGGCGAGCGCGGCGTCGTAGAGCTTGTTGTACTTCATCCGGAAGAAGACGTTGAAGGTCGAGTCGAAGACCGCCCCGTTCATCGACGAGGTCGCGAGCAGCCCGGGCGCGACGAAGCTGGCGAAGCCGATCAGGTGCCCGCTCGGTCCAGCCACGGTGCCCACCAGCTTGCCGAGCCCGACCCCGATCGATAGCAGGTAGAACAGCGGCTCGAAGAACCCGGACAGCAGGACGAGCCAGGTGTGCCGGTAGACGCGGGCATGGCGCTCGACGAGGTGGCGGCTGCCGCGGCCGCCCAGGGATCCGCGGGCCAGCCACGCGACCGGCAGCACCCGCAGCGGCAGCTCCCCGGCGCTGGGCAGCCGGGAGCTAGACATCCGGGAGCTAGACATCCGGGAGCTAGACATAGAGCCGCCGCCGGTAGGTCCGGTTGCCGACGGCGATCCCGGCGGCGGCGAGCACCGCGAGGTAGGCGACGTGCGCGAGCGTCCCGCCGATGGTCGCCGTGCCCAGGCTCAGCGACCGGCACGCCGCGACGCCGTGCCAGAGCGGGGTCACCTGGGCAATGGGCTGCGCCCACCCGGGCAGCTGGCTGATCGGGAAGAACGTGCCGGAGAACAGGAACAGCGGGATCATGCCGAACCGGAAGACCAGGGCGAACGAGGTGTCCTTGCGCACCGTGATCGCCCAGGCCTCGATCGGGGCGGCGAACGCCAGCCCGGTCAGCACCGCGACCGGCAGGGCGGCCAGCGCCCAGTACGACGTGATCGCGCCGAAGGCGGCCATCACCGCGAGGAACACAGCGCAGTTCATCATCAGCCGCATGGCGGTGAACATCAGGTGCCCGTGGAACAGGTCCAGGGGCCGCAGCGGGGTAGCCGTGGCGGCGTAGTAGGTGCGGCGCCACTTGACCGACCCGAACACCGGGTAGGTGGACTCCGACAGCCCGGTCTCCATCGCCGCCGCGGCCAGCAGCCCGGGCGCGAGGAAGGCGATGTAGCTGATGCCGCCGAGCTTGGCCGAGCCGTGCTTGTTGACGAGCGTGCCGAGGCCGACGCCGATCGCGCTCAGGTACAGCACCGGGTTCAGCACGCTGGAGTAGATCGATCCGCGCCAGGTCCTGCGGTAGTTCGTCGTCCAGTACCGGAACTCACGGACCGCGAAGTTCCACCACGACAGGCCGGCCGGAGCCGGGGCGGCGGCCTGGGCCATCAGTCCTCCAGCCGCCGGCCGGTCAGCCGCAGGAAGACATCCTCCAGCGTGCTGCGGCGAACTAGTGATGTCAGCGGGTCGAGGCCGAGGCGGCGGACGGCAGTCAGCGCGACGTCCCCGTTCGGAATGTAGAGCAGTATCCGGTCGGCCAGCACTTCCCTGCGCTCGGCCCGCAGGTCCGCCAGCTTCTCCGCGGCCTGCTCGTGCTCGCCGGGATCGAACCGCAGCTCCAGCACCTCGGCGCTTGAGTACCGCTCGATCAGCTCGCGCGGCGAGCCGCTGGCCGCGATCTTGCCGGCGTCCATCACCACCAGGCGGTCGCAGAGCTGCTCGGCCTCGTCCATGTAATGCGTGGTCAGCACGAGCGTCACGCCGCGCTGCTTGAGCCGGAAAAGGCGGTCCCAGACCACGTGCCTGGCCTGCGGATCCAGGCCGGTGGTCGGCTCGTCGAGCAGCAGGATCTCCGGCTCGCTGATCAGTGAGCGGGCGATCGTGAGCCGCCGCCTGAGGCCGCCGGACAGCGGCTCCACCTGGTCGCCGGCCCGATCGCTCAGCTGGACGAACTCCAGCAGCTGGTCGGTGCGCTCGCTGATCACCTCCCGCGGCAGCCCGAAGTAGCGCCCGTAGATGAGCAGGTTCTCGCGCACGGTCAGCTCGACGTCGAGAGTGTCGTCCTGCGGCACCACGCCGAGCCTGGCCCGGATCGCCGGCCCGTCGGCGGCCGGGTCCATGCCGAGGATGGACAGCTCGCCGCCGCTCCGCGGGGATACGCAGCCGATCATCCGCATGGTGGACGACTTGCCGGCCCCGTTCGGCCCGAGGAATCCGAACGCCTCGCCGCGGCGCAGCTCGAAGTCGATCCCGTCCACCGCCGTGAAGTCCCCGAACCGCTTCGTCAGGCCCCTGGCGTAGATGAGCACATCCGGATCGGGCACCAGCAGACACTATCCGGGACTGCCGATATTTCCGAACGGATATTCGCGGCCGGCAGGGGACGCAGGCCGGCCCGGACCGCGGTGTTGGTCACGCGGCCGGTGCGCGGCCGGTAGCCTCGCAGGCACGCCGCATTCTGCCCGGCACACTCCGCATTCTGCCCGGCAGGGGCGCACAGCCAACCGCGAGAAGAAAGGCGCCCGGGTGAGCATCGTCCGTGATCTTTACCTGCGGTACCGGCAGCTGATCCACGAGGGCTTTAAGTTCTGCGTGGTCGGCGGCGGCGGTGTCATCATCACCGACGGCGGCACCAACCTGCTGGTGCACGTCGGCCTGGACTGGCTCGTTGCCAACGTCATCGCGACCGCTGCGGCCATCGCGTTTACCTTCGCCGGCAGCCGTTACTGGACGTTCCGGCACCGTGCGAAGGCCGGCCGCCGGGAAAACGCCCTGTTCTGGGTGCTGGCCGTGATCGGGCTGCTGATTCAGCTGGCGTGCCTCGGGTTCGTCACCAAGGTGCTCGGCGATACCAAGGGCCTGCTCCCGAACGTCGGGCTGCTGGTCGGCATCGTCGTGGCGACGCTGTTCCGGTTCTGGTCGTACCGCAAGTGGGTGTGGACCGCGCCGCCGGCCGCGGCGCCGCCGCCGCGGGTGCTGGTCACCGACCCGGCCAGCCCGGAGTAAGCCGGCCCGGGGCGTGGTGAGCCGGCCCGGGGCGTGGTGAGCCGGGGCGGGGCGATCTAGGCCGCGCAGTGCCGTCCGGCGCCGGCGACCAGGGCGGCGAGCGGCTCGGCGAGTGCCGCGCTGGCCTGCCGGGGGGTGAGCGCGCCGGTCGCGACCAGCCGGCCGATCACGTGCTCCTCCCGCAGCCTCGCCTGGGCGGGATACCGCAGCGGATCGTCCGCTGACGGCGCCTGCACCAGGCCGGCCAGGAGCGCCGCCTGCGGCCATGACATCCGCGACGGCGGCAGGCCGAAGTAGCCGCAGCTGGCCGCGGCCAGGCCGTAGTCTCCGTTGCCGAAGTACGCGACATCGGAGTACATCTGCAGGATCTGCCGCGAGCTGTAGGTCATGTACAGCTTGACGGCGAGGCTGACCTGCTCGAGCTCGTCGCCGAGCCCGGACCGGCCGGGGGTGTACAGCAGTTTCGCGAGCTGCTGGTAAAGGGTCGCGCCGCCCTGGTCGCCGCCGCCGGTCAGCCAGCTCGCGGCGACCCGGGCGACGGCGAACGGGTCGATCCCGGGCTC
Organism: Streptosporangiaceae bacterium; assembly: GCA_050013415.1. GTDB lineage: Bacteria > Actinomycetota > Actinomycetes > Streptosporangiales > Streptosporangiaceae > Palsa-506. The sequence continues at coordinate 9,038 of JBEKFH010000120.1, forward strand.
ATGGCCGAACCGGTGATCCTCGGTGGCCTCGATCGATGCCGCGAACCGCGCGGGGACAGGCGGCCCGGGAAACGCGGCGTGCTCGGCCCGGTCCTGCGCGCGGGCCAGCGACTCGGCGTTTCCTGCCGAGGGAGTGACGAGCAGCAGGACCCCGAACGCGACGACCCCGGCAGCGATCAGCGCCCCGATGCTGACCAGGGCGCGGCGAGCGAGGCGGCGGGGCCGCCGGCCGCTAGAGCCCACCTGGCGTCACGGGCGGACTTGCATCTCGGCCAGCTGGAGGCGGTAATAGTTGGACCCGCTCTCGCCGGCCGCCGGAACTCCCAGCGTTGTCACGACGACCCGCGCGTGCCGCGCGGTGGTGGCGGTAAAGGAGTACGTCTGCGGGGCCCCGTAGGGATTCACCTGATTGGTGACGGTCGCCACGGTCGAATAGGTCCCGCCGCTGGGCGCGACCTGGATGGTGAAGCTGACGGGGAAGTTCGGGGTGTTGCCCGACGTGGAGACCGCGTCCGTGCGGGGGTACAGGATGACCTGGCTGAAGGTCTGATTGGTGCCGAGGTCGACGTCGACGTAGACCGGGCTGCCGCTGATGTTGGCGGAGGACAGGACATTGCTGCTGTAGCCCTCGTCGGCGGAGCTGCTGATGGTCACGCCGTCGGTCAGCTTCGCGACTCCCCAGGCGCCGCTCTCCAGCGAGTTGTTCGACGTTGCCGTCTTGCCCAGCGCCAGGTCCGAGGCATTGAAGACCTGGAATTCTGCCAGCTGCAGGCGGTAGGAATTGGACCCGGAGTCGCCGGCCGCTGGCGTCCCCAGCGTGGTGACCACCACCCGCACGTGGCGCGCGGTCACCGCCGTGAACGAGTACGTCTGCGCGAGGAACGCCGGGTCCGGCTGGCTCGTGATCGTGGCCACGGTCGTGTAGCTTCCGCCGTTGGGCGCGATCTGGATGGTGAAGTTGACCGGGAAGTTCGGCGTGCCGCCGCTGGTGGAGAGGCAATCGGTGCGCGGGAAGAGCTTGACCTGGCTGACGGTCTGGTTGGCGCCGAGATCGACATCGACGTAGACCGGGCTGCCGCTGACATTGGCCGACGAGAGGATGTTGCTGCTGTAGCCCTCGTCGGCGGCGACGCTGCTGGTGACGCCGTCCGTCAGGCGGGACACGCCCCAGGAGCTGTTCTCCAGCGAGTTGTTCGAGGTTGCCGTCATGCCTAGCGCCAGGTCACCGCCGCCGGGCGGGCCGGCGAACGTGCTGGTGAAGGTATAGGTACCGGACCCGACCGCGTAGCTGGCGTAGCCGTTCTGGAATCCGGTGAATCCCTGGCCGGCCGTCGCGACCGGGTTGGAGTAATTGACCGGCACCATGACGGTCGCGGTCGTGCCCACCGGGATCTGGACCGTCATCGTCAGGGTTCCGCCGGACAAGGACCAGGCATTGCTGACCGTCCCGTAGAGCGTCGTGTACGTGCTGGTGACGGACGTCAGGTTGCCCACCACGGACGGGCGGATGATCAGCTTGTTGTACGCCACCGCGGCGGGATCGGCCTGGATGCCGCCGAGGTCGGTGCTCAGCCATCCGTTGACGGCGCCGAGCATGAAATGGTCCTGGGATCCCGTGCCCGCCGCGCCGTCCCAGTACTCGGTGAGGGCGGTTGCCCCGGTGTCGACCAGGTAGCCGTAGCTGGGATAGGTGGTGCTCGTCACCACGGAGTAGAGGACGTTGTCGTATCCGCCGCGGGCGAGCTGGCGGAACACCGACGGCAGCGCGATCTCGCCGACGCTGAGGTGGTAACCGCTGGTCCCGTAGGTCTGGATGTTCGCGACCAGGTGCCCCAGCACGGCCAGGTAATAGAGCGGGGAGACAATGCCCATGTCGAGGGCCAGCGCATCGTCGGCCTGCGTGCCGCTGGAGTAGGTGTTGTGCGTGCTGGCGAGATACTTCGCGTTGAAGGCAGTGGCGATGTTCTGCGCGAGCGTCGCGTAGGTCGCGGCATCGCTGGTCTTGCCGAGCACCGTGGCGATGCTGCTCAGCGTCTGCGCGGACTCGTAGTACCCGTAGCTCGCGGTGACGCCGACGGGAGTCGTGGTGTCGAGTGCGGCCCAGTCGCCGAGGCCGTAGTTGAGCAGGTTGCCGCTGGCCTGCGTGCCCAGGTAGGCCAGGTACTTCTGCATGTTCGGGTAGTAGGTGCTCAGGGTCTTGGTGTCACCGTAGGTCTGGTACAGCTGCCAGGCGGCGATGATCGAGGTGCTGCCCCAGTTGGGATCGTCGCGGTAGCCGCCGCTGAAGACGACGTATTCCGGCGAGATGGACGGCACCAGGCCGCTCGATATCTGCGAGTCGGACATGTTCCGCAGCATCTCGCGGTAGTAGGCGGCGATATCGTACCTGCGGCTGATCGAGCCGAAGACCAGGTGATATTCCTCCAGCCAGCCCAGCTTCTCGCGGTGCGGGCAGTCCGTCAGCACGGTGAACATGTTGTTCTGGATGGCCTGGTTGACGATCTGGTAGATCGAGTTCAGCAATGCGTTGGAGGACGTGAATGTCCCGACGACGTTGTTCACGGTGCTGAGTGCCAGGCCGGTAATGGTGCTCGTCGTGGGAGCGGACGGCAGGCCAGTCACCTGTAGGTAGCGGAAGCCGTGGTACATGAACTGCGGGTGCCAGACCTCGGTCCCGCTGCCGGACAGGATATAGGTGTCGTAGATGGGCGAGCCGGTGGTGACCTGGCTGACTGTGCCATTGCTGTTGAGCAGCTCGCCGGGATACATGGTGACCGTCGTCCCGGCAGGCCCGCTGACCTGGAGCTGCTGCCACCCGGCGAAGTTGGTGCCCAGGTCAAAGACGTACGTGCCCGCGACCGGCTGCGTGATCGCCACCGTCGGCAGCGTGGCGACCTGCTCGACCGACGGCATCATCTGCGCGTTCAGCACCGTCGATGAGGACGGGGCGGTCGTGACGGTCACCGGCGACCACGAGC
>JBEKFH010000121.1:0-11948 GCA_050013415.1 Streptosporangiaceae bacterium
CCGGATGGCTGACCTGCCAGAGGCCGGCCACGATCTCGGCCTGGGCTTCGGGCGGGAGCTCGGGCAGCAGCTCGGCTACCACGTCACGCGGGTCGGCCTCCTCGAGCAGTCCCGCGCCCAGGTCGACGAGCAGCCAGGTCCGGTCTTCCGGCAGCAGGTCGGCCTCCTCGCCGTGCTCGTGCAGCCAGACGGCCGCGTGCGCGCGGAGCACTGGCTGATCCAGCGCCTTCCGCACGACCGGTATGGCGTCGGCGCCGATCCGGTCAAGCACGGCGAACGCCGCGCCCCGCTGTCCTGGCGATCCCTGGCCTGCCGCCTGGACCAGCTCGGCGGCCGCGCGCGACGCGGTCCGTGCCGCCAGCCAGGCTGCGATCTCCGCCTCGCCGTCCTCCGCATCGCAGCCGGACAAGGTTGCCAGCAGCCCGGGTGCGCTGTCACGGCCCCGCGCGCCGAGGACGGGAACGTGCCATCCCTGCGACCGCAGCCTGCGGTGCACGCCCCAGACGCCGAGCGGCGACAGGGCGACTGTCAGGCCGCCTGCCGAGTCATCCGTGCCGAGCTCGACGACGCCCAGGTCGGCGAGCGCCTCCAGGGCCCAGGACAGCACCGCTGCCTGGTCGGGCCCCGGGACCGTATCCGGCTCGCCCGGCTCGCCCGGCTCGCCCGGCTCGCCCGGCTTGCGCCGCGTGCCGGCCGCCGCGGCGTAGGCGTCGAACAGGCCCTCCATCCGGACCGGCCCGCCGACGGTGTAGAGCGCGGTGGCCAGCCCGTCCAGGTCCTCGGCGCCGAGCATCACCTCAAGCGCGCGATGCCACGCGGTGAGCATCTCCTCCGCGTCGCCCGTCGCGAGCACGTCGGCGCTGGCGGCCTGCCGGCCACGGCCGGGGCTGCGGCCGGCGACCATTCCGGTCACGCTGGCCACCCTCCACGCCGCCTCTATCTCGCCGGCGGCCAGCTCCAGCTCGGCGGCGGCAGCCGCCGCCACAGCCGGGGGAAGCTCGGCCGGCGCGGCGAGGCCGGGCCTGCCGTTGCACCATCGGGCGAGGTCGCGTGCCGCGCGCAGCAGCGGCGCCACCCGCGCGGCGGCGGCGAGTTCGTCCCGCGGCGCCAGCCGTACGGGCGGCAGCCGCCGGATCTCGTCACGCCGGGCTTGCGCGGCTCCGCCGCGGGCGGCCTGCGCCGCGCTCCTGCCGGGACGCGGCTGGCCCACCCTCGCGCTCGGGGTCCTTCGTGAGGTGGCCACCCAAGCAACCCTACGGCCTCCGGCGGCGTAGTCAGATCAGCTCGGCCGGGTCGAGTTGCAGACGCACCACGCCGGGGTCCTTCCGCGCGCTGCGGATCGCGCGGGCCGTCCTCAGGGCGGCCGCGAGTGCCAGGCCGCCGGATCTGGGTACCCGGACCAAGGCCCTGACCTGTTCTTCGCTCGTTCTGCCGCCGTCCGCGGCAGGGCTGCGCGCCAGCGGGACCGGCCCGAGCACGTCGGCACCGCCGGGCAGCCTGGCGGCGCTGAGCACCGCGCCGACCGAGGCGGCAGTCCCGGTCAGCGACGCCATCCGGACCGCGGGCGGGAACCGTAGCTCAGCTCGCTCGGCCAGCTCCCGCTCGGCGTGCGTCACCGGATCCCAGCGGATCAGCGCCTGCACGGTAGGCAGCACGGAGTCGGCCACGACGACCACGGCGCCGTCCTGCCGTCCGGGCCTGACCAGGGCTGCCGCGTTCATCCAGCGGCGCAGCGCCTCCTCGGCGGCGCGGAGGCTGGGCCGGCCGAGGAGCATCCAGCCGTCCAGCAGGATGGCGGCCGCGTACCCGCCGTCCGCCCTCGGCTCCGCCCCCGGCGTGGCGACGACAACCGCCGGCTCGGACGTTACCTCGGTGATCACCTCGGCCCTGCCGGAGGTTCGCAGCGGCACGCCGGGGAAGGCACGGCCGAGTTCCTCGGCGGTCCGGCCTGCCCCGGTCACCAGCGCTCGCAGCCCGGTGTGGCCGCACCCAGGGCATGCCGGGCTCCCGGCGGGCGCAGCGCACCAGCGGCAGAGCGCGGCGGACTGGGCAGCGGGCAGCGCGAGCGGGCCGCCGCAGGTGGCGCACCTGGCCCGCAGGTGACACCGCTCGCAGGCGGCGGCGACCACGTAGCCGCGCCGCGGCACCTGGAAGAGCACCGGCCCGCGGGCGAGGGCGTCCCTGGCCGTCCGCAGCGCGAGCCCGGGCAGCCGCGCCGACCGTGCCGCCTGGTCGCGCGCCAGCTCGGCGTCATCTCCGGCCGCGATGATCCGCGGGGCGCTGCGGCGCACCGCCGCCCGGTCCCCGCCGAGCGCCCGAGCCCAGCCGCTGGCCACGAGCTGGGTAGCCTCAGCAGTCCGCGCGAAGCCCCCGATCAGCGCCGCCGCGCCGCACCGGTGCGCGCGGAGCGCGAGCACCTCCCTGGCGTGCGGATAGGGCGCGCGGGGCTCGGCGTGCAGGTCGTCGCCGTCGTCCCAGAGCACGACCAGGCCGAGATCGCCGACCGGCGCGAACATCGCTGACCGGGTACCCGCCACGATCAGCGTCCCGCCCCGCAGCACGGTGAGCCAGCGCCGGTAGCGCTCGGCCGGCCCGAGGCCGGCCGACAGGCAGACGTGCGAGCCCGGGCCTAGCAGCGCGGTGAGCGCCGCGTCGACGCTGCCCAGGTCACGGGCATCGGGAACGACGATCAGCGCGCCGCGCCCCGCCGCCGCGGCCGCCGCGGCGGCGTGCGCAATCTCGCCGGGCCAGTCCGGGCCGGGCAGAGCGGACCAGACCGCGCGGGGGGAGCGGCCGTCGGCGACCGCCGCGAGGAACGAAGGGCCCGCCGGATAACGCGCCCACGGACCCGGGCCGGGATTGGCCGGCCTTGCCGCCGCACGAAACGGATCGAGTCCAGGGGGGACCGGACCAGCCGGAACCGGGCCAGCCGGAACCTCATCGCGCGGCGCCGAAGCGGAGGAGGGCGAGCCAGGCGATGCCGGGCCGGGCGGAACCTGAGCCCGCAGCGCCGAACCGGACGTGGCAGGGCCGGACGCGGCGGGATCAGCCGGACCGGCCGAGGCGCGGCCAGGCGGGGCCGGGCCAGGCTGAGCCGCGCAGGGCGTAGCCAGGCTGGCCTCGGCGGCGGCGTGCCGGGGCGGGATCGCCAGCCGCAGCACGTCGGCCAGCGTGCCGCCGTACCGGTCGGCGACCGCCCTGGCCAGTCCGGCGATCTCCGCCGTCAGCACCGGCTCGGGCGATATCACCCGCTCCAGGAAGGCCAGCCCGCCCGGATGGTCGCTGGCATCGGCGCGGTCCAGCAGGTAGCCGCCGGTGAGCCGGCCCGCGAACCGCACCCGGACCCGGCAGCCGGGTACCGCCGCCTCCGTCAGCCGCTCGGGGACCAGGTAATCGAACGGCCGGTCCAGATGCGCGAGCGGCATGTCGACGGCGACACGCGCGACCGGCAGGTCAGCCGCCGCGACCCGGGCGGGCGAGGCCGCCCGGGATCGCCGGCTCGCGCCCGGCCGCGCTGGACTTGCCACGGATCTGTCCTACCAGAGGGGTCCGGCAGCCAGCGCCATCGAGCCAGCGACCGTGCAGGACAGGGTCGTCGGAGATGATCTTAGTCCAAGGCGGGTAACCCGCTCAATATTCATTTGAGCGGGTTGGGCGGGCTGCTCAAGAATGGTTTCGGAGCTTGAGGGTGTCAGGGGTCTTCGCTGTTGCTCAGTGCGGGGTGCTGGCCGGTGGGCTGCGGGAGGTCAGGTGGTGCTGGGCTGGGTGGCGAGGGCGTCCAGGGCGGCCTGGGTGAGGTGCCCGGTGGTGATGGCCTTGAACAGGTTGTATGCACCGCAGGTGAATTTCCATTCGGCGCTGGCTCTGGGTTTGCCGCGCACCGGGAGGATGCCGTTGAAAGGACGTTTCAACGGGTTCGCCCGGAGGCTTACCCGGCGATGGGTTGTGCCCGCAGGCCCCGGCAGTCGTCATCGCCGGCCACAGACCGGCAGGGACCGGGACCGGCAGGGACCGGGACCGGCAGGGACCGGGACCGGCAGGGACCGGGACCGGCAGGGACCGCGGGCAACCCGAGGGCGGCGGCCCGGGCGATCAGAGGCCGGCGGCTGCCCGGAGGGCATCGGTGCGGTCGGTGCGCTCCCAGGAGAAGTCCGGTTCCTCCCGGCCGAAATGGCCGTAGGCGGCCGTCTGCGAGTAGATCGGCCGGAGCAGGTCGAGGTCCCTGATGATCGCGGCCGGGCGCAGGTCGAAGATCTGGAGGACCGCCTCCTGGATGCGTTCGGCGGCTACCCGCTCGGTCCCGAAGCACTCGACGAAAAGGCCGACCGGCTTCGCCTTGCCGATCGCGTAGGCGACCTGGGTTTCGCACCGGTCAGCCAGGCCGGCCGCCACGACGTTCTTGGCCACCCACCGCATGGCGTAGGCCGCGCTGCGGTCCACTTTGGAGGGGTCCTTGCCAGAGAACGCCCCTCCGCCGTGCCTGGCCATCCCGCCGTAGGTGTCAATAATGATCTTGCGGCCGGTCAGCCCCGCGTCCCCCATCGGGCCGCCGACCTCGAACCGCCCGGTCGGGTTGACCAGCAGCCGGTAGCGGTCGATGTCAAGGTCAAGCTCCGCCAGCACCGGCTCGACGACCTGGTCGCGAACGTCCGGCCAGAGCAGCGCGTTCAGGTCGATGGATGGCGCGTGCTGGGTGGAGATAACGACGGTGTCCAGCCGCACCGGCTCGATCCCGGAGTACTCGATGGTTACCTGCGTCTTGCCGTCCGGCCGGAGATACGGCACGGCCCCGGTCCGGCGGACCATTGCCAGCTGCCGGGACAGCCGGTGCGCCAGCATGATCGGGAGCGGCATGAGCTCCGGGGTCTCCCGGCAGGCGTAGCCGAACATCATTCCCTGATCGCCCGCGCCCTGCCGGTCAAGCTCGTCGGAGCCCTCGCCTTCCCGGTGCTCGAACGCATCCTGGATTCCCTGGGCAATGTCCGGAGACTGCGAGCCGATGGAAACCGAGACGCCGCAGGAGGCCCCGTCGAATCCCTTCGACGAGGAGTCGTAGCCGATGTCGAGTATCTTCTCCCTGATGATCTCCGGGATATCGACGTAAGTCTCGGTTGTCACCTCCCCGGCCACATGGACCTGACCGGTCGTGATCATCGTCTCGACGGCGACGCGGCTTCGCGGGTCGCCCTTGAGCATGCCGTCGAGTATCGCGTCGCTGATCTGGTCGGCCATCTTGTCCGGATGGCCTTCCGTAACAGACTCGGAAGTGAAGAGACGACCAGCCACCTGACTCCTACCCTCCCGGGGCGCAAAACTGTCGCCGCAGTGCAAAACTGTCGCCGAAGTCTAGCCGCCTGGCCGGCCCGCCCGGCGCTCAGCCGGACAGCCGGTCCGCCACCAGGTCCCAGATCGCGTCCGCGAGCGTCTCTTTCGGGCCGCGGCCGACCCGGGTCTGGGACCCGTCAGCGGCGAGCACCAGGGCCTCGTTGTCGCTGACGCCGAACCCGATCCCCGGTCCCACCTGGTTGACGACCAGTAGATCGCACCCCTTCGCGGCGAGTTTCGCCTGCCCGTTGCCGAGCAGATCCTCTGTCTCCGCGGCGAACCCCACGACCACCTGACCGGGCCGCGGGCGGCGAGCAGACAGCTCTCGGAGGATGTCGGGATTCTCCACCAGGCGGATCGGATCCGGGGCAGCCCCGGTTTTCTTGATCTTCGTAGCGCTCCTGGCCTCAGGCCGGTAGTCGGCGACCGCCGCCGCCATGACGACAGCGTCGGCGTCATGCGCGGCCTCGATCACCGCGTCGCGCAGCTGCGCGGCCGACGTCACCTGCAGGACGCGCGCCCCGGCGGGGTCGGCGAGAGTTACGTTCGCGGCCACCAGGGTGACCTTGGCGCCGCGGGCAGCCGCCGTGACGGCAAGCGCGTAGCCCTGCAGGCCCGATGACCAGTTGCCGATGAACCGGACGGGATCGAGTTCCTCTCTCGTGCCCCCGGCGGACACCACGACATGGCGCCCGGCGAGATCGGGCGCGAGCCCGGCCGCGCCGCGAGCCAGCACCCGGACGGCTGCGCGCAGCAGCTCAGCGGGCTCCGGCAGCCGCCCGGGCCCTGAGTCGTGGCCGGTCAGCCTGCCCGCGGCCGGCTCAAGGACCAGCGCCCCGCGCGCGCGGAGCGTGCTGACATTGGCCTGGGTAGCCGGGTGCTCCCACATCTCGGTGTGCATGGCCGGCGCGAAGATGACCGGGCAGCGCGCGGTCAGCAGCACGGCCGTCAGCAGGTCGCCGGACATCCCGGCGGCGGCGCGGGCGAGCAGGTCAGCGGTCGCCGGCGCCACCAGGACCAGGTCAGCCGTCTGGCCCAGCCGGACGTGCGGGACGTCGTGAACCTGGTCCCAGGCGGTTGCGGCGACAGGCTGGCCGGAGAGCGCTGCCCAGGTCGCCTCGCCGACGAAGCGCAGAGCGTCTGGGGTGGGAACCACCCGGACCTCATGGCCTGATTCGGTGAGCAGCCGGAGCAGCTCGCAGGACTTGTAGGCGGCTATGCCCGCGCCAACCCCCAGTACGATGCGCATCGGCGAGCGGCCGGACTGGCCCCGGGCCCCGTCAGGACTCGGCCTGCTCCGCGGTCAGCAGGCGCTCGCTGATCTCGCGCAGCGCGATGGACAGCGGCTTCTCCTGCACCCGGGTCTCGACGAGCGGGCCCACGTACTCCAGCAGGCCCTCGCCGAGCTGGGCATAGTAAGCGTTGATCTGACGGGCCCGCTTCGACGCCATGATGACCAGGCCGTACTTGCTGTCCACGACATTAAGCAGGTCGTCGATCGGCGGGTTGATAATGCCTTCCGGGGCGGGAATGCCTGCCACGTTGTGCCTTCCATGTCGGAGCGCGGCCAGGACCGCTGCACGGTTCCTGTCGATCCGTGCCTGCCAGTCCGGGCCTGTTGATCCGGTCCTGTGTCGGCTCGTTGGGGAATGAGTGAGCCGCTGCGGCCTCAGCGCTAAGAATACCAGCCGGCCGCAGATCTCCTGAACGAATGCGCCGACGGCGTGACCGGCAGATCACCGTCTGCCGCCAGCGACCGTGATCTGGCCGAAGCTAACGAACCACAGCCGGCGAGCCGCCGACGACGGATCGCCGATGGACCCAGCGCAGCGGACCATGGGGATCCGGGCGGGCAGGAACACCGATCGGAGCGGGCAGGGGCCTGGACCGGGCCGCACCGCGGCTTCAGCCCGGCCGATGAATCAGCCGGCTGACCGGCCGCGGATCTTCGTCCCCGGCCCGCCCCTGGGATCCCGCCTCGGTCAGATATCGCCGCCGAACTCGCTCTCCAGGGCGGTCCGCTGGTTGGTGCCCAGGCCGCGGACGCGACGCGATTCCGCAATGCCTAGCCGTTCCATGATCTGCCTGGCGCGTACCTTGCCGACGCCCGGCATGGACTCAAGCAGCGCCGAGACCTTCATCTTTCCTACGACGTCATCGGTCTGGCCCTCCTTGAGGACCTGGGGCAGGGTAGTCGAACCGTGCTTGAGCCGGTTCTTGACCTCGGCACGCTCCTTGCGTGCCTTGGCAGCCTTCTCCAGGGCTGCGTTCCGCTGCTCGGGGGTAAGTGGAGGAAGAGCCACGCGTGGTCACCTCGGGTTTCGTATCGAAAAAGTCGCTCCGCGAGGGGAAACTAGCGAGTTCAGCTCGTCACGGCAATGCAAAACCCCGTTTGTCATGCCACAATTTATCCGAAACTACTGTGCGTCTATAATTCATTACAGAATGTAGTCAGATGCTGTATCACATGTCACTGGCGTAAGCCTGCCGGATGGAGAAATCCGGACGGAGAAATCCGGCCAGCGGAAATCCGGTCACTCGGAACGGCCGGAACTCAGCGCGCCACGAGCCGCCGCAGTGATGCCCCGATGGCCGCCGCCGCCGCGCCCGGGTCCGGGGCGCCCGTGATCGGACGGCCGATGACCAGCAAGTCGGCGCCCGCGCTGAGCGCTTCCTCCGGCGTGGCGACCCTGGCCCGGTCCTGATCCTGGGCGTCCGTGCCGGCCATCCGGATCCCCGGGGTGATGAGGGTGATCTCCGGCCCGACCTCCGCCCGGACGCTGGCCACCTCGCGGGGCGAGCAGACCAGGCCCCGGGCCCCCGCCGCCACCGCCAGCACGGCCAGGCGGCGCACGGCATCGCGCACCGCGCCCGCCATCCCGATGCTGCCCAAGTCGGCGTCGCCGAGGGAGGTAAGGACGGTCACGGCGGCGATCCTGGTGTCGGGGGCGGCCTGCACGGCGGCCTGGATGGCAGCGGGCCCGGCCACGGCGTGCACGGTGAGCAGCGCCGGCCGCAGTCGCGCCACCGCACGGGTTGCGCCCGCCACCGTGGCCGGGATGTCATGCAGCTTCAGGTCAAGGAATACCTGAACGCCGCTTGCGCCGCGGATCGAGGCAACCGCCTCCGGGCCGTAGCGCAGGTAGAGCTCGAGCCCTACCTTGACCGTGCTGACGTACGGTGTGACCAGGCCCGCCCAGCGCGCTGCGGTCTCCAGGTCCGGCGCGTCGAGGGCGACGGCGATGGGTGCCCGGTTAGTCATTGGGATGCCTCCTCACGGCACGCCTCCTGGACGTCCTGGCATGCGTCTGGGACGTTGGCACGCGGCCCCGGACGCCCCGGCGCGGCCCTTGCCGTCCTGGCGAGTCCCCGGACATCCAGTCGCGCGGCCCTGGACTTCATGGCAAGTCTCCCGGACGTCCAGTCGCCGTCCTGGCGAGCTTGCGCCCCGTCGCCATGCGCGTGCCCGGCTCGTGCGCGAGCCCGACGACCTCGGACAGCCGGTCGATCCCGCGTCGCGCCAGTTCCTCGTCGAGCTCGCGCAGGATGCGGACGCACGCGGACGGGTCATTGAAGATCGTCGTGCCCACGGCGACCAGCCCCGCGCCTGCCAGGATCAGCTCCAGCGCATCCGCGCCCGTCCGCACCCCGCCCATCCCGATGATCGGCACGTCGGGCAGCGCCTCGCGTACCTGCCAGACGCACCGGACCGCAACCGGCCTGATGGCGGGCCCGGAGAGGCCGCCCGTGACGCCGGCCAGCACCGGGCGCATCGTGACGGTATCGATGGCCATGCCCAGCAGGGTGTTGATCATCGAGAGTCCGTCTGCCCCCGCTGCCACGCAGGCACGGGCGATCTCCACGATGTCGGTGACATCCGGCGAGAGCTTGGCGAACACGGGAATGTCGTAGCGCGCCCTGCCGCGGACGGCCTCGATCACCGCTGCCGAGGCTCCGGCATCGCGGGCGAACACCTGGCCCCGGTGCTCGACGTTCGGGCAGGAGATGTTGACCTCGATCGCCGTGACCCCGGCCGCGTCGGACAGCCGGGCGGCCAGCTCGCCGAACTCATCCACCGTGCCGCCGGCGATGGAGACGACGGCGCGGGCCCCGCGCGACAGCAGCCAGGGCAGGTCCCGCTGCAGGAAGGCGTCAATGCCCGGGCCCTGCAAGCCTATTGAGTTCAGCATGCCGCCTGGCGTCTCCGCCATCCGCGGCGTCGGCCGTCCCGCCCGCGGTCCGAGCATGACCGACTTGGTAACCACGGCGCCGATCCTGGACACGTCCTGGAACTGGGCGAGCTCACGGCCCGCGCCCGCGCAGCCGGACGCGGTGAGGATCGGGTTCGGCAGCTCGACGTGGCCGAGTCTGGCGCGCAGGTCAGTAGCCATGCCCTGGCCTCCCCGCGAGGTCGGCCGCCGCCTGCCCGCCGGGACCAGCAGCGCGGCCAGTCCCGGCGTCGCCGCCGGCCGCCGCCTGCCCGCCAGGACCAGCAGGGCCGCCAGGACCGCCAGGACCGCCAGCTGCGGTCGCGCCGCTGGCGGTCGTCTGGCCGCCTGCGGCGGGGCGGCCCGGTCTTGGCTCCCAGCCGGGCGCGCCGAACGCGTCGAACGGGATGGTGCCGATGTCGTCCCAGCGGATCTGGTCGCCGCGGAACACCGGGCCGTCCACGCAGGACCGCACCATCCGGGTGATGCCGTCGTTGCCGATGACGGGCAGCACGCAGGTCATGCAGACCCCGATCCCGCAGGCCATCGCCTCTTCGACGGCAGCCTGCACGGGCAGGTCGTAGCGGCGGGCGAGCACGGTGACCTGCCGCAGCATCGGCATCGGCCCGCAGGCGTAGATCACGTCGGTCCGCGCGTCATGGATCACCTGGCCGAGCATGTCGGTGACGATGCCGCGGGAGCCCAGGGAGCCGTCCTCGGTGGTGATCACGGCGATCCGGCCGGTCCGGCGCGCGGTCAGCGCGCCGAAGACGCGGTCGCCGCTGGCAGCGCCGAGCAGGAAGTCGACGGCGCAGCCGCGGTCGCGGAGCTTGCCGGCCAGCGCGAACAGCGGCGCGCTGCCGTAGCCGCCGCCGACCAGCAGGCAGCTGACCGGGTCCCGCGGAACCGGGAACGGGCGCCCGAGCGGGCCGGTGACGTCGAGGACGTCCCTGGCCCGCCGCCGGGCGAGCCAGCGCGTGCCGGGGCCGTCGGCGGAGAAGATGAATTCCACCGTGCCGCCGTGGTCGGGCCTGACGTCGTGAATGGAGAACGCGCGGCGGAGCAGCATCGCACTGTCCGGGCCGCCGACCGCGGTCGTCAGGAACTGGCCAGGACGGAAGCGCGCGGCCACGCCCGGCGCCACCAGCGTCATGGCGTGGTAGGCGTCGACCCGCCGGACGGTGAGTACGGTCCCCCGCACCTGTACCGGGCCGATCTCAGCCTCGCCGTCGCCCTGGCTCACCCGTCATCACCGTCAGCCGGGACTGCGGGGTCTACCGGGCCTGGTGAGACTGCTGAGGTCGCGGGATGCTCCGGGACGGGCTCGGCGGTCTGGACGGGCTCGGCGGTCTGGCCCGGCTCGGCGGTCTGGCCCGGCTCGGCGGTCTGGCCCGGCTCGGCGGTCTGGCCCGGCTCGGCCGCGATGGGCTGGGCGACGACAGGCTGGGCCGCGCCAGCGCCGCGCAGCCGCGCCGCGTGTTCCTGCAGGGACCGCACACCCACCTCGCCCCGGGTAATCGCCTCAATGCCCTGCACGGCCGCCGCCAGCCCCTGCACGGTCGTCACGCAGGGAATTCCCTGGCGGACTGCGGCGGTCCGGATCTCGTAGCCGTCCAGCCGCGGCCCGGACTGCCCCGGGCTGCCGAACGGCGTGTTCACGATGAGGTCCACCTGGCCGGCCATGATCCGCTCCACGATCGTCGGCTCGCCGTCCGGGCCGCGGCCTTCGCCGTGCTTACGCACGATCGTGGCACGTACCCCGTTCCGGCGCAGAACCTCCGCGGTTCCCCTGGTGGCCCAGATCTCGAAGCCCAGGTCAGCGAGCCGCTTGACCGGGAACACCATGGACCGCTTGTCCTTGCTCGCCACCGAGACGAACGCCCGGCCCTTGACCGGGAGCGACCCGTACGCCGCTGCCTGGGACTTCGCGTACGCGGTGCCGAACACCTCGTCGATGCCCATGACCTCGCCGGTCGACCGCATCTCGGGGCCGAGCACGGTGTCCACTCCCCTGCCCTCCGCGTCCCGGAACCTGGCGAACGGGAGCACCGCCTCCTTGACCGCGATCGGCGCGTCCAGCGGCAGGGTGCCGCCGTCGCCGGACGCGGGCAGCATGCCCTCGGCCCGCAGCCCGGCCACCGTCGCGCCGAGCATGATCCGCGCTGCCGCCTTGGCCAGCGGCACCGCCGTCGCCTTGGACACGAACGGCACGGTGCGCGACGCGCGCGGGTTCGCCTCCAGCACGTACAGCACGCCGGCCGCCAGCGCGTACTGCACGTTCAGCAGCCCCAGCACCCCGACGCCGCGGGCGATCGCCACGGTGGACTCGCGGATCAGGTCGATGTAGTCATGGCCGAGCGTGATCGGCGGCAGCGCGCAGGCCGAGTCGCCGGAATGGATGCCGGCCTCCTCGAT
>JBEKFH010000122.1:0-11944 GCA_050013415.1 Streptosporangiaceae bacterium
TGGCTGTGAAGGGCACTGGCTGGGGCGGCTGAGGCCGCGAGGACGAACTGATGGCGCGCGGCGAGGCGGAAGGAGGGATGGCTGTGAAGGGCACTGGCTGGGGCGGCTGAGGCCGCGAGGACGAACTGATGGCGCGCGGCGAGGCGGAAGGAGGGATGGCTGTGAAGGGCACTGGCTGGGGCGGCTGAGGCCGCGAGCAATAACGCGGCTGAGGCCGCGAGTAGGAACTAGGACCAGCCTTGGCATGACGGGGGGCTGGTTGAGGGCTAATCAGACGGGCCAGCCGGGGGCGCTGGTGCTCGTCAGTGAGCCCGGTCGGCTGAAATGACGGCGGCGGTGAGGGCTCCGAACCCGCCGATGATAGCTATTGCCGTACTCGGAGAATGATGCTGCGCTATGGCGCCGGCCAGGATCATCGCGGCTCCCTGGCCGAGACTCATCCCGGCTTGGGCCAGCCCGAACACCTGGCTGCGCTGCTCGACGGGCGCCGCGGTGAGGAACGCCCCGCTCGCGGCTACCTGGAAGCAGTCGAATACGCCAGAGGCGAAGAGGATCAGCAGCGCGAGCAGCAGCCCGGGGCCAAGGGCGAACAGGACGAGCACCGCGCAGGACGCGAACGCCAGCGGCCGCATCGACCGCAGCCTGGCTGACGGACTGACCAGGCGGCTGACTGCCACCGCACCGAGGGACGCGCCTAAGGCGCCGGTGGCCAGGATCAGGCCGACGGCGGCGGTTCCGGCGCCTAGCTGGCGGGCAAGGGGCGCTGCCACCCCTTCCGGCGCGTTGTAGAAGGCGGCGACCCAGCCCAGCAGCATGGGCGTCCGCAGCGCCGGGCTGGCGAACACCAGGCGGATGCCCGCCACTATCCCCTTGACCGGCGGCGACTCGCTAGTGCGCGGCAGCCGGGCCGCGGGCCGGGCGCGCACCCAGATGCGGGTGATGACCGCCGACAGGGCGAACGTGGCGGCGTCAGCCACCAATGAGGTGCGCACCCCGAAGAAGCCGACGATCGCGCCGCCCGCGGCGAAGCCGGCGACCTGGGCGACCTGGTAGGTCGTCAGGGTGGTCGCGGTGCCGAGCAGGAACGCGTCCCCGGACAGGATGTCCGAATAGGACGCGGCGCGCGCGGAGGTGAACGGCGTCCCGAGCATGGTGACCGCGAACAGCAGGATCACCAGCACCGCCAGCGGCACGCCGGGCACGACCATGGCGGCGACCAGCACCATCCGGGCCAGATCGCAGGTGATCATCACAAGCCGGCGGGGCAGCCGGTCCGCGAGGCCAGACAGGAAGACGCCGCCCACGAACGTGGGCACGACGCTCGCCGCGAAGGTGAGCGCGGACAGCAGCGCCGACTGGGTTCGCTGATACACCAGCAGTGTCAGCGCGACCCTGGCTAGCTGGTCGCCGAACACCGAGAGCACCTGGGCCAGCCACAGGGACCGGAACTCGGCGATGGCGAACAAGCTGCCGAACGTGGCCCGCCCGGCTGCCTCCGGTGCGCCGTCCAACGGCCGGTCCCCCCTTCGGCTCACCTGCACCATGATCTGGCGGCGTTCCCTGGCTGGCCCGCTGACGCTAGCGAGGGGGCTGCATCCGTCGCCCGCGGCACAACCGGCGCTCGCGACACATAAGCCGCGCGATTTGCCTTCCCCAGAGTAAAGCTCAGTAATCAGCCGCCCCAGCCACCCCAGCCGCGGCCCAGCCCTAACCTTTCCGTCCGCAGCCCGGCCGCGGGGCGGCTCAGCCATGCCCTCCTCGTTCGAGAAAGTAATAATTCCGACATATAACGTAGACTTCGTGGTGGATCAGTGGTCAGCGGCTGATCGGCCTGGCCGGCTGGCCGGCCCGGCCGAATGCACGGGCTGACCGGATTGACGGGCTGACCGGGTTGACGGGTGCCAGCGGGGGCGGCCCGGCACGGGAGCCGCAGGCGACGAGGGGCGCGGGCACATGACGGAACGCGGCGCAGTAGCCTGCGTGGTCGATCCCGCCGGGGCGGCCAGGGCGGCCGCCGAGGCGGGGCTCCTGGTGGTCGCCGCGGAGCCGCTGAACTGCGAGACGCCCATCCCGGCCGTCCCCGGCAGCCTGCTGACCCCCGATGGCCTCTTCTACCTGCGTAACCACTTCCCGATGCCGGTCCTGGACCCAGCCGCGTGGCGGCTGAGTGTCAGCGGGCTGGTCGCGAAGCCGCTGGAGCTGAGCCTGGACGAGCTTCGGGAGATGGCCGCCGACACCTTCGTCGCGACGCTCGAATGCGCCGGCAACGGCCGTTCGCTGTTCAGTCCCGCGCCGGCCGGGGATCAGTGGCAGCTAGGCGCCGTGAGCACCGCGGAGTGGTCAGGAGTGCGGCTCGACGACGTGCTGGACCGGGTCGGCGTCCAGCCGGGCGCTACCGAGCTGGTCTTCCGCGGGGCCGACCGGGGGACGGTCGGCGACGCGCCCGAGCCCATCTGGTTCGAGCGCAGCCTTTCCCTGCAGGACGCCAGGGGATCCGGAGCGCTGCTCGCCTACGCGATGAACGGCAAGCCGCTGCCGGTCCGGCACGGCGCTCCGCTCCGGCTGGTGGTACCGGCCTGGTACGCGGTGGCGTCCGTCAAGTGGCTGACCGATATCCGGGTGGCCAGCGCGGCGTTCGATGGCTACTTCCAGGCTGGCCATTACATGTACGAGCGTCCGCGCGGCGGGATCATGGTGCGCGAGCCGGTCCGCATGCAGCAGGTTCGTGCCCTCATCACCGAGCCAGCCGCAGGCCAGCGGCTATCCTGCGGCCAGCTCACGGTTCGCGGCGTCGCATGGTCCGGCGCGGCGACGATTGCGCGCGTCGAGGTAAGCGTGGCGGACGGCGGCTGGCACGAGGCCAGCCTGGTGGGTGAGTCGAGCGCCCATGGCTGGCAGTGGTGGGAGGCCGAGGCAGTGGCCGGCCGCCCGGGCGAGACGACAATCAGGGCGCGTGCCACGGATCTCGCCGGGAACCAGCAGCCGGCCCAGCCGGAGTGGAACCGCCTCGGCTATGGCGGGAACTTCATCCACGAGATCAGCGTGCTGCTGGACTAGCCGCAGCGGCTGATCTTGCCGTCCGGCGGCGGTCCTGCCACTATCAGCACCTGATGTCGGCGAAAGCCGCGCCGAGGCAGCCCGCAGAGGCCGGGGTCTCAGCCGGCCGGCGAAAGACGCGAGTTCTGACGGGAAAATTCCGCGATCAATCCCCGCATCCGCCGGCGAGAGAGCAAAGTAACGAGACGGCCAGGTCCCGAGCTGGCCAGCCAGCCAGAGAGGGAGCGCACGCCGTGATGCCCCCCGTGCCCGATGTTCTCGTGATTGCCCGCTCCGCGGGCCGCAGCGGGGGGCGCCGCCACCGCAGCCTGGCGGCCGCGCTGCCGGTCGCAGTTACCCTGCTCACCGCGGTCCTGCTCACCGCATGCGGCGGCAGCGGGTCGAGCCCGCAGGGCGGCGGGTCGCCGAGCTCGGCTCCCGCGAGCTCCAGCCCGGCCAGCACCCCGTCCCCGTCCTCGACGCCCTCAGCCGCCGGGCCGCCCGCCGTCGTCGCGGTCACCAAGGCGGGGGCGCTGGTGCTGCTCGACCCGGCCACCGGCTCCGTGGCCAGGACGCTGGTGCCCGGCGGGGTACTCGGCGACGAGATCTCGGTGTCGCCCGGCGGCAGCACCGTCTACTTCGCGCGCTCTCACGGCTGCACCACCCACGTCGAGTCGGTGCCGGTGACCGGCGGCAGCGCTACCGTGATCGCCAAGGGCTCGCTGCCGGCTATCAGCCCGGACGGGACCAAGCTCGCGATTGCCCGCGAGCCGGCGCTGACCACGGGCTGCGTGCCGAGCGAGTCCAACCTGGTGGCGCAGTACAAGGTCGTCGTCCGCACGCTCAGCAGCGGAAGCCAGGTCACCTACCCGATGCTGGCGGCTGGCCAGTCCAGCGGGCTGCCTTACCCCATCTCGCATCTGTCCTGGGCATCGGACGGCATCCGGCTCGCCGTGTCCATCCTGTCGCCGGAGGACAACGAGGGCTGGAACCTCGTCATCATGGACACCGCGACGGCGAAGTACTACCTCGCGGGCACCGGCGACACCTTCGTCCCTGCGACCGGGCATCCCAGCGCCAGGGACAGTTACCTGCGCGAGGGCGTGTTCATGCCGAACGGCGACCTGTTCGTCAGCCGTGCCTGCTGCGCGGGCATTCCGGTGCGGAACACCTCGCGGCTGATGTGGGAGGTGACCACCTCGGGAACGCTGGTTCACC
The DNA here is from genome assembly GCA_050013415.1 of Streptosporangiaceae bacterium. GTDB lineage: Bacteria > Actinomycetota > Actinomycetes > Streptosporangiales > Streptosporangiaceae > Palsa-506. The sequence continues at coordinate 4,255 of JBEKFH010000122.1, forward strand.
AGGTCGCGATCGGATTCGCCAGCCTTGAGCACACCAGCCTGGACGTGAATGCCACCGGCAGATGGCTGCTCTACCTGGCCGGCGACATCCTGTACGTATCGCACGACGGCAACACCCCGAGGCAGCTGACCACCGGGCTGATCGCGGCCGCGTGGCTGTAGCCGGTCGAGCGGGCCGGGCTGATCGCGGCCGCGTGGCAGTGGCCGCGCCAGCAGGCGGGGCGGAGCAGCGGCCTGGTTCACGCCGGCGTCCGCCGCGCGGCCGGCTGACTGCCGTGCGCGCGACGAAATGTCCGGTTACGATGGGCCCGCAGCCCTGCGGATGAACGGTAGAGGCGTGGAGTTTCGCATTCTCGGGTCGGTCGAGGTCGATGACGGCGGGCTGCCGGTGGACCTGGGCGGGCTCCGGGAGCGGACGCTGCTGGCGCGGCTGCTGCTGGCGGCTGGCCAGGTCGTCTCGGCCGAGCGGCTCGCAGATGATCTGTGGGCCGGCGAACCGCCGCCGCACAGCATGGCGACGCTGCGGGTTTACGTCTCACGGCTGCGCCGGGCACTCGGCCCGGCAGCGGCCGCGCTGGTCACCCAGCCGCCCGGCTACCGGCTGCAGGTCGGTCCCGGCCAGCTAGACGCCAGCCGGTTCGAGTCCCTGGTCAGCGTCGCGCGGCGCGATCTGGACGAGGGCAAGCCCGAGGCGGCAGCTGCCGGGCTGCGGACCGCGCTCGCGCTCTGGCGCGGCACGCCGCTGTCCGACGTGGCCGACTTCGCCTTCGCCCAGGCGGACGTGGCACGGCTGGAGGAAGCGCGGCTCGGCGCGCTGGAGGACCGGGTGGAAGCTGACCTGGCCTGCGGCCGCCACGCCGCGCTGGTCAGCGAGCTCGATGGCCTGGTCGCCGCGCATCCGCTCCGGGAGCGGCTGTGCGGCCAGCAGATGCTCGCCCTGTACCGGTGCGGCCGGCAGGCCGACGCGCTGCGCGTCTATCGCGACCTGAGGACCCGGCTCGCCGATGAGCTCGGCATCGATCCGAACCCGCGGCTGCACCGGCTGCACGAGGCGATACTCCGCCAGCTGCCCGAGCTCGACTGGGATCCCGCGGCGGGCGATCCCGGGCACCCGGCGCCGCGCGAGGACGCCAGGGAAGGCGGTCATTCGCGGCCCGGTCATTCCCCGGCCCGCCAGCCCCCGCCCGGTCACTCCCTGGCCGGCGAGGCACCGACGGGCCAGCCACCGGCGGAGCCGGCGGAGCTGGCGGAGCCGGCGGCCGAGCCCCGGCTGGCTGCCGCTCCCGTTCCCGGGTTCCCCGTCGCGCCCGCGCCCGGGCTTCCCGCCGAGACCACCTCGTTCGTCGGCCGCGAAGCGGAACTGGCCACCATCAAGGACCTGCTCGGGCTGTCCCGGCTGCTCACGCTGACCGGGCCGGGCGGGTCCGGCAAGACCCGGCTGGCACTCCGGGCCGGGGCCCAGGCATCGTCCCGGCATCCCGGCGGGGTGTGGCTGGTCGAGCTTGCCCAGATCAGCCGGCCCGAGCTGGTGGTGCCGGCGACCGCGACCGCCCTGTCCATCAGGGAGGAGCCGGGCAGGCCGCTGCTCGACAGCATCATCGCCGGGCTGGCCGGCCGGGACCTGCTGCTGATCATCGACAACTGCGAGCACGTGGTCGACGCCGTCGCCGAGCTCGCCGCCGCGCTGCTGCGCGGCTGCCCGGAGCTGCGGATCCTGGCCACCAGCCAGAGCAGGCTCGGCCTGGCCGGGGAAGCCAGCTGGCCGGTTCCGCCGCTGGTGCTGCCGCTTCCGGACGAGCGCGATCCTCGGGTGGTGGCCGAGGCCGAGTCAGTCCGGCTGTTCTGCGATCGCGCCGCGCTGGCCAGGCCGGGCTTCGGGCTGACGGCCGGCAACGTCGGCCCGGTCAGCGAGATCTGCCGCCGGCTGGACGGCATCCCGCTGGCACTGGAGCTGGCGGCTGCCCGGGTCAACGCGCTGAGCGCCGGGCAGCTCGCCGCGCGGCTGGACGACAGGTTCCGGCTGCTGGCCGGCTCCGGGCGCCGCGGGCTGCCCCGGCACCGGACCCTGCAGGCCGCCATCGAATGGAGTCATGACCTGCTCAGCGAGACCGAGCAGGTCTGCCTCCGCAGGCTGGCCATCTTCGCCGGCGGCTGCACGCTGGAGGCAGCCGAGGCGGTCTGCCCGGGCAGCCCGCTCGCCCCTGAGCTTGTCTTCCAGACCGTCACGTCGCTGGTCGACCGCTCGCTGCTGACCGCGGAGGAGCGGCTCGGCAGCATGCGGTACGGGATGCTCGAATCCATTCACCAGTTCGCGCGGCAGAAACTGGCGGAAGCCGGGGAAGGCGCCGAGCTGAGCGGGCGGCTGCTCGGCTGGCTGCTCGATTTCGCGGCGCAGGCCGACCTGGACGGGCCGGACCAGGGTGCCTGGCTGGATCTGCTGGAGTCCGAGCTCGACAACTTCCGGGCCGGCCTGGAATGGAGCCTAACCGGCTCCGGGCCGGCGCCGGGCGTCGCCGGTCCCGGGCTGGCCGGGGGCCCGGCCGGCAGTGCTCCCGAGGCGGCCCCAGGGCTCACTGGCTCTGCGCGGGTCCCGGGCGTCGCCGGTCCCCGGCCGGTTCCGGATCCGGCCGGCCCCGAGGCGGCGCTTGCGCTGGCCGGGGCGCTCGCCCCGTTCTGGATGGTCCGCGGGCACATCGGCCTCGGCCGCCGCTGGCTGGACGCCGCGCTGGCAGCCGCCGGGCCAGGCGCTGACCCGCGGCTGCGCGCCATCGCGCTCGACGGCGCCGGCCAGCTGGCCGCCGTGCACGCCGACTTCGCCGCGCAGGAGGTCTACCAGCAGGAGAGCCTGGCCATCTGGCGCGGATTCGGGGAGGCCGCAAAGGTCACCAGCTGCCTGGGCGACCTCGGCGCCGCCGCGCACATCCGCGGCGATTACGCGGCCGCGCGGGCGCTTTACACCGAGGCCCTGGCGCTGGCGTCCGAGGCCGGCCTGGAGCAGCAGATGGCCAGGTCGCTGAGCGGGCTGGGCCGGCTCGCTCTGCACGCCGGCGAGCTGGCCCAGGCTACCGAGTACTACACCGAGAGCATGTCTCTCTTCAACGCGGTCGGTGACCTGCGCAGGGCCACGCTGATCCTCGGCAACCTGGGCGTGACCGCGCTCGACCAGGGAGACCCGGTGCTGGCCGCGGCGCGCCTGGAAGAGCACCTGGCTAACGCGCGGAAACTCGGCGACCGGAAGCTGATCGGCGGCGCGCTGACCAATCTCGGCATGATCGCGCACTACGCGGGTGACCTCGACCGTGCGGCCGGGCAGCATGCCGAGGCGCTCGACCTCGCTGAGCAAGTTGGCGACCGGCGGCTGGCGGCGGTCGCGCTGACCAACCTGGGCCTGACGGCGCTGGCGCGCAAGGATTTCGACGCCGCGCGGGCGTTCCACTGGCGCAGCCTGGAACTGGCCGAGGCCGTCGGAGAGCGCCGCTGCGTCGTGGAGAGCCTCGAGGCGATCGCGGAAGCGGACACCGCCGAGGGGAACGCAGAGCGGGCCGCCGTGCTCTTCGGCGCCTCCCGCGCCCTCCGCGCGATGATCGGCTCGCCTGTTCCCGGCCAGGACCTGGCTAGGCTCACAGAGTCGGTGGCCGCGACCGAGTCCGCGCTCGGCCAGGAGCGGTTCCGCGCAGCGCTGGCGGCTGGCGAGGCGATGTCCCTGGAGCAGGCAGTAGACCTGGCCCGCGAGACGGCCGAGACGAGCACCGCCCGTGCGGCGGGCCAGACGAGCACCGCCCGTGCGGCGGGCCAGACGAGCACCGCCCGTGCGGCGGGCCAGACGAGCACCGCCCGTGCGGCGGGCCAGCAAAGCGGCGCCGGCCACCGGGCCGGCGCAGGCGAGGAGGGGCGATGACGGCGATCGACCAGCAGGCGGGCGGGGCGAGCCCGGTCGACTTCGGCAGCTACGGCGACTACGGGGACTTCCGCCCGCCGGGCAAGAAACAGTCGGCGGAATTCGTCCGGGCGCCGTACCCGTTCCGCGGCCGGATCACGGCCGACGGGTCCAGCGGCTACCCGGCCGAGCCGGGCCGGTATCACCTGTACATCTCGTGGGCCTGCCCGTGGGCGCACCGGACCGCGATCGTCCGCAGGCTACAGGGCCTGGAGGACATCGTGTCGCTGTCCGCGGTCGATCCGGTCAGGGACGGCCGGGGCTGGGCGTTCCGCGAGGGGCCAGGGCACTCACTCGACCCGGTGAACGGGTTCGCCCTGCTGCGCGAGGCCTACGACGCGACCGAGCCGGGCTACCAGGGCCACATCTCGGTGCCAGTGCTGTGGGACAAGGCCGGCCGCCGCATCGTCAGCAACAACTTCCCCGACATCACGATCGACCTCGGCAGCGCGTTCCGCGCCTGGTCCGGTGACGCGCCCGAGCTCTACCCGGCGGATCGGCGGGCTGAGATCGACGCGATCAACGAGGTCGTCTACGAGACCGTCAACAACGGCGTCTACCGGGCTGGCTTCGCCGGATCCCAGGAGCAGTACCACCAGGCGGTCACCCGCATCTTCGCCACCCTCGACGACCTTGAGGAACGGCTGGCCAGCCGCCGTTACCTGCTCGGCGACGCCGTCACCGAGGCTGACGTCCGGCTGTGGGTGACCCTGGCCCGCTTCGACGCCGTGTACTACTCGCACTTCAAGGCGAACCTGCGCAGGCTTTCTGACTACCCGAACCTGTGGGGCTACGCGCGCGACCTGTACTCGATGCCGGCCTTCCGCGAGACGACGAACTTCGACCACATCAAGCGGCACTACTACATGACGCACCCGCACCTCAACCCGTCCAGGATCGTCCCGGACGGCCCGCTGCTCGACTGGGACGCCCCGCACGGCAGGGCGAACGGACAGTAAGCCTCAACGGATCCTGCCTGGTTGCCCGGATTAGCCGGCAGGTCTGCGTTATGGTCTGTGTCCCTGGTCTTTTCCTGGCAACTGCCGCAACGGCGCTGTAACGCCGTTGCAACGCGGCCGGCCCACGATCGGTGTCGATCGATCCCGACCGTGCGCTGCCGACGGCAGCGCCCCCCGATCACTCAACGTCACCAGGAAGGGCACGACATGCTCGCCATCAGATCGACTACGCGGGTCTCCGCGATCATCGCCGCCGCTGCGGGCGCCTGCCTGATGCTCGGCGGCTGCGGCGGCGGAACAGTCGCCGGGACCAGTGCCGCGGGCGGCAGCAGCAGCGCCGCGGCGCCGGCCAGCAGCTCCGCACCAGCGGCCAGCAGCTCGTCGCCGGCGGCCAGCAGCAGCAGCGCGCCTGCCGTGGCGGGGTATACCGCTCCCAAGCTGACCGGCCACTTCTGCACGGACCTGGACAACATGGGCAACAACCTGCCCAAGGTCCCCGCGGCAGACAAGGAGAGCCTGGCCGCCCTGGAGGCGAACGGCGGTCAGCTGTTCAAGGAGTTCGCGGGGTACTTCACCTCACTGGCCAACGAAGCGCCCCCGCAGGCCGCGCCCGAGCTCAGGATCATCGCGTCCGCCTACGCCTCTATGGGCAACGGGAACCTCACCGCGAGCTCGGTGGCCCAGCTGACGCAGCAGATGGAGGGCATCACCACTCACGGCCAGACCGGTAAGGCGTTCCTCAGCCTGATCACCTACATCTCGAAGTACTGCCACTGACGCACTGCCACTGAGGCACAGGCACCCCAGGTGTGATCGCGGGCGGCGGCCATCCGGCCGCCGCCCGCCCTGGTCACCGGGCGCGGATCGTGCCACGCTAGGACCAACGGGCCTTCTGCCCATGACGCCGCGGGGAGGCAGCGATGGGCAGGGATGTCCCGGCGATGGTCATCAGCCAGGCCGACCGGCGTGCGTACCGCGAGAAGGTGCGGCACTGCCTGGACGTGCTGGCGCGGATGCTGCGCGAGTCCAGGTTCGAGACGGAGCCGCAGCAGGTGGGGCTCGAGATCGAGCTGAACCTGGTGGACGATTCCGGCTGGCCCTCGATGAAGAGCGCGGACGTGCTGGGCGCGATCGCCGATCCGGCCTGGGCCACCGAGCTCGGCCAGTTCAACCTGGAGATCAACGTCCCGCCGCGCCCGCTGGCCGGGGCCGCATTCGCCGAGTTCGAGTCCGAGGTGCGGGCCAGCCTGAACCACGCCGACCAGCGCGCCAGGCAGGCGGGCAGCAGGCTGGCCATGATCGGCATCCTGCCGACGCTGCGGGAGAGCGACGTCGACGACAGCGCGATCTCCCCGAACCCGCGGTACCGGCTGCTGAACGAGCAGATCTTCGCCGCCCGCGGCGAGGACATGAGCATCTCCATCGAGGGCGCGGACCGGCTGGATGCCTATATCGACACGATCGCTCCCGAGGCGGCCTGCACCAGCGTCCAGTTCCACCTGCAGGTCAGCCCGGAGTCGTTCGGCAGCTACTGGAACGCCGCCCAGGCGGTAGCCGGCGTGCAGGTAGCGCTGGGCGCGAACTCGCCCTTCCTGTTCGGCCGGGAGCTCTGGGCGGAGACCCGGATCACGCTGTTCGAGCAGGCAACCGACACCCGGCCCGAGGAGCTCAAGGCGCAGGGAGTACGGCCGCGCGTCTGGTTCGGCGAGCGCTGGATCACCTCGGTCTTCGACCTGTTCGAGGAGAACCTGCGCTATTTCCCCGCGCTGCTGCCGCTGTGCGACGACGAGGATCCGGTGGCCGAGCTTGAGGCCGGCCGCGCCCCCCAGCTGGCCGAGCTGACGCTGCACAACGGCACGGTCTACCGGTGGAACCGGCCCGTCTACGCGGTGGTGCGCGGCCAGCCGCACCTGCGGGTGGAGAACCGCGTGCTCCCGGCCGGGCCCACCGTCGCCGACACGTTCGCCAACGCCGCGCTCTACTACGGCCTGGTCCGCATGCTTGCCGAGGCGGAGCGGCCGGTCTGGACGCAGATGTCGTTCGCCGCCGCGAACGACAACCTGCTGGAGGCGGCCCGGCATGGCATCGATGCGCGGCTGTACTGGCCGGGCCTCGGCGAGGTGCCGGTTACCGAGCTCACGCTGCGGCGGCTGCTGCCGCTCGCCCGAGAGGGCCTGAGCCGGTGCGGCGCGGACAGCGCCGAGGCGGACAGGCTGCTGGGCATCATCGAGCAGCGCTGCCTGGCCGGCCGGAATGGCGCTACCTGGCAGGCCAGCGCCGTGCACGCGCTGGAGCAGTCCGGCAGCCTTGCCAGGCCGGAGGCGCTGCGGCAGATGACGCAGCGCTACCTCGAGTGCATGCACTCGAACGAGCCCGTGCATTCCTGGCCCGCGATGTAACCTTGCTTTGTGCGCTGTCCGCACAGTCAGCGGCGCCGCGGGCGGACTCAGCACCGCCCCTCCGCCGCCTCATATAAGCCGCAGGCGATGTCGGCCGGCATACAATACGAGTCGCTGTCTGTTGACATACAACGCGGCGCTGCATCAATGTCTGAAGATCAATCCGCCAGATCAGGGAGGGTCATGACCGCGCCAGCGCACCCAGCGCCCGGCGCGTTCATGGGACTGGCCGACGGAGAGGCGGAGACATGACCGTGCCGGTTGCCGGCAGGTCCTTCGGGACGTTGCTGACGCCAGTGCCGATGCGCACCGCGGGCGAGCAGATCGCCGACCGGTTCGTGACGGCGATCGCGCTCGGAGAGTTCGAGTCCGGCCAGCGGCTGCCGACCGAGCGGG
>JBEKFH010000123.1:0-11938 GCA_050013415.1 Streptosporangiaceae bacterium
GCACGCTGGCATCCTTGCCCCATAGCTGGGCGCCGGTGCTGGCATCTACCAGGTCCGCGCCCCTGACATCAGCCTTCGGCTCCGCGGCATACCGCCCCCAGCCGGATGCCGGGGCCGCACCCGGCGCCACCATGGCGGCAGCCGGCACCGCGGCGAGCACGGCCACTGCCGGCACGATCACCGCGACAACGCCGCGCGCCAGGGACCGGGTCCGCGGCCAGCCGCGCGAAAGTACCTGCCAGGCTCGCACGATTCGATTTAACCAGCGGGAGAAAGCCGCCGTCACCAGTCGGCGAAATCGGCCCAATCCGTCAGGCGCTGCCCGGACTATCGCGTCAGCGGACAGCACGGCGGCGGAGAGGGGACCTGCGGCGGCGGGGCCGGGACGTTCGGCCCTGCCGTCCCGCCGGGGCCTGGGAGCACGGTGGAACCCTAGGCGGTCGCGCCGCGGCAGCTGGGGATGGAAGAAGGATGACGTGAACACGGAATCGTCTCGCGGCACGGTGACAACCGGCAGCGCGCCCGGCACGGCCAGCGCCGCCAGGCATAACTTCCGGGCCGCCGACTGGCTGTACCGCTCGAAGGCCGCCAGCATCATCTGGCTCGTCGCCCGCGTGTGGCTGGGCTACGGATGGCTTAACGCCGGCTACCAGAAGCTCTGGGGCAGCGAGAAGGCCGTGTTCTGGAGCGGCGCCGGCGCCGGGGTCAAGGGATTCGCCACTGCGGGGGTCGCCGGATCCACCGCCGGGCAGGGCGGCGCGTCCTACGGCTGGTGGGCGGCGTTCCTGCACAACTTCGTCATCCCGAACGCGTCCTGGATCGCGAAGCTGATCACCGTCAGCGAACTGGTGATCGGCGCGCTGCTGATCCTCGGCCTATTCACCGGCGCCGCTGCCATCGCCGGGCTGAGCCTGAATGTCATCTACATGTTCACTGGTTCGGCCGGCGTCAACCCGGCCTACGCCATCATCTCGGTCCTGCTGATCCTGGCCTGGCGCAACGCCGGCTACATCGGCCTTGACCGGGTCGCGCTCCCCGCGCTGCGTAACCTGTTCCACCGCACCCCGTCGGCCACGCCAAGGCGCACTCACCGGCCCGCCCCGGCACCCGTCCACTAACACGTCGCGGCCACCGCCGCGCCGCGCCCAGCCCGCCGGGACGCACCACGACCCGGCGGGCACACGGCACCCCGCCGGGACGCACCACGACCCGGCGGGCACACGGCACCCCGGCGGGCACATGGCACCCCGGCAACACGCCCGCCCAGGCGCGGTGCGCACCAGCCGGCCGCCGTGCGCGACTATGAGGCATGAGGTCCTGGTGGGTCCCGCCGACGCTGCGGGGCTACCGGGCGTCGTGGCTCGGCGCCGACCTGCTGGGCGCCCTGACGCTGCTCGCGGTCGCCCTGCCCGGGCAGATGGCCACTGCCCGGCTGGCGAACCTGCCCGCCGTCGCCGGACTCTATGCTTTCGTCGCCGGGTCGGTTGTCTATGCTGCGTTCGGCACGAACCGTCACCTGTCGGTCGGAGCGGACTCGACGATCGCGCCGCTGCTCGCCACCGGAGTGGCATCGGTCGCGGCAGCGGGAACCGCCGACTACGTCACCGTGATGGCCTTCACCGCCTTGATGGTGGGCGCGCTGCTGGTGACCGTCGGCCTGTGCCGCCTCGGGTGGATCTCGGAGTTCCTCTCCACCCCGGTCATCACCGGGCTGCTGGCCGGCATCGCGGTCGAGATCGTGGTACGCCAGATCCCGGTCATCCTCGGGGCGGGCAACGGCGGCACCAGCACCATCGGCGAGGTCCGCCTGGTAACCGGCCAGCTAGGCCACATCAATGGCTGGTCGGTCGGCATCGCAGCCGGGGTACTGGTCATCATCGCCGCGACCCAGCGCGTTAGCCGCCGGCTCCCGGGGACGCTGCTCGCCCTGGTCGCGGCCATCGTGGCCGTGCACGCACTTGGCCTGGCGTCTCACCATGGGGTGGCGATCCTGGGCGCCGTGCACAGCGGGCTGCCGCACGCGCGCCTGCCGTCCGTCTCCTGGTCGCAGCTCCGGCGCATGCCCGGCCTGGTGCTCACCGTGGCGTTCGTGTGCATCGCGCAGACCGCGGCCACCGTACGGGCGCCGGGCGGCGGGGCGGCAGCCGGCGGGGGGGCAGCCGGCGGCATCAACCGGGACCTGATCTGCATCGGGGCCGGCAGCGTAGCCGCCGGGCTGATCGGGGTGTTCCCGGTGGACGCCAGCCCGCCCAATACGACGATCGCGACCGCATCGGGCACCCGCTCGCAGCTCGCCAACATCGTCGCCGCTCTTGTCGTGCTGGCCGTTGCGCTGGTGGCCACCGGACCGCTTGCCAGCCTGCCGCGGGCGATGCTGGCAGCCATGCTGGTGTTCATCGCCAGCAAGCTCTTCCGGGCCCGCGAGCTGCGGATCATCCTTCGCTTCGACCGGGTCGAGTTCGGTCTTGCCGCGGCCACCTTGCTCGTCGTGGCCGTGGTCGGCATCGAGCAGGGCGTGGCCCTGGCCATGATCCTCTCGCTGGCCGACCGGACCTGGCGCTCCGCGCGGCCGCGCGACGCCATCCTCGGGCGCGCGCCGGGCACCGACCACTGGATCCCCACGGACATTGGCCTTCCGACCGAGCCTGCCGCTGGAATCCTCGTGTACCTGGTCTACGCCCCCCTCTGGTACGGCAACGCGGACTACCTGCGGTCGCGGGTCCGCAACCTCGTCGACGCCGCGCCCGGCCCGGTGCGGGCGGTGGTACTCGACGCCGCCGGCATCTCCGACATCGATTACACCGGGCTGCAGGCGCTGCGCGGCCTGACGGCCGAGCTCGCGCAGCGGGGAGTGAGCATCGGTATAGCCCGCACGTCGCACCTGGTTCACCATGACCTCAAGCACGGCGAGATACTCAAGCAGCTCGGCCCCGGTCACCTCTTTGCCTCCGTTGACGAGGCCGTCAGCGCCCTGGATACCGCGGCTAAGCCCCCGTAAGCAACAAGTTCGCGATGCCCCGCCCGGTACTTACGCCCGGCTGGCTCAGGTGACATTCTGAGGCGATGACAGATCCCGCCCCCAGCCTGCCATGGCGATTCGACGACCTGCGCGCGCTGGTCATCAACTGCACCCTGAAGCGGTCACCCGAGGTCAGCAACACCGGGGGGCTCATCGACCGCAGCCGCGCGATCATGGAAGCCCAAGGCGTCGCCGTCGACGTGCTGCGGGCGGTCGACCATGAGATCGCCACCGGCGTCTGGCCGGACATGACCGAGCACGGCTGGGCCGCCGACGACTGGCCCCGCATCTACCAGCAGGTCCAGGCCGCCGACATCCTGGTGCTGGCCGGGCCGATCTGGCTCGGCGACAACAGCTCGGTCATGAAGCAGGTGATCGAGCGGCTCTACGCGTGCTCGCACCTGCTGAACGAGGCAGGCCAGTACGCCTATTACGGCCGGGTCGGCGGCTGCCTGATCACCGGCAATGAGGACGGCGCCAAGCACTGCGCGATGAACATCCTCTACAGCTTGCAGCACCTCGGCTACGCCATCCCGCCGCAGGCCGACGCTGGCTGGATCGGCGAGGCCGGGCCCGGGCCCTCCTATCTCGACCCGGGGTCCGGCGGGCCGGACAACGACTTCACCAACCGCAATACCACCTTCATGACGTGGAACCTGCTGCACATGGCCCGCATGCTCAAGGACGCGGGCGGCATCCCCGCGCACGGCAACCAGCGCTCCGAGTGGGACGCCGGCTGCCGGTTCGACTTCGACAACCCTGACTACCGCTAAGAGGACCAGCTGCCGGCAAAAGACGAGAGCCAAAATTCAGATAAACGGATAGATCGGGGCGAATGGGAGGCACGAGTGGTGGCAGCCATGGTGACCCGCGCGACCGGCACCAGCCTGCAGCGGCTGGCCGAGGAGTCCTGGGACAGGGTGGCGGCGGGCTCGGCGCTGCACTACGAGGGCGGCCGGTGGACCGGCGCTGAGCTGGCCGACCGGATCCGCCGGGTGAGCGGCGGCCTGCGCGCGGCCGGCCTGCGCGCGGGAGAACGAGTCGTGGTCTGCATGGCCAACTGCCCGGAGGTGGGCATCACCTACCAGGCAGTCTGGCGCGCGGGCGCGGTGGCCACGCCGGTGCTGTTCCTGCTGAGCGAGAGCGAGCTTCGGCACGTGCTGGCCGACAGCGGGGCCGCCTTCGCAGTGACCACGCCGGAGTTCCTGCCCAAGGTCATCGCGGCAGCGGCCGGCCTGGACGACGTGCGCGGCATCATCGTCTGCGGCGAGCCGGCTCTGCCGGACGACGGACCGGAACTACTGCGTTTTGCCGCATTGGAGACCAGCGGGCCGGCGGGCCTGGTCGACGCTGATCCGGCCGGGCTGGCGGCGCTGCTCTACACCGGCGGGACGACGGGCCGGTCCAAGGGCGTGATGATCAGCCACGATGCGCTGTCCTCCGCCTCCTGGGCGGCGGCGTCAACGTCGCACGGCGAGGCGCTGCGGTGCTTGCTGCTGCCGCTGCCGCTGTCCCATGTCTACGGGCTGATGGTGAGCGTGATGGCCCTGCACTCGCCGGACCCGCTGACCACGGTGCTGATGCGCTGGTTCGACGCCGCCGGGTGGCTCAGGCTCGCCGCGCAGCACCGGGTCAATGTCAGCCCGCTGGTTCCCTCGATGCTGCAGATGCTGCTGCAGCAGCCGCTGGAGGACTACGACTTGTCCGCGCTGGCGCGCATCACCAGCGGCGCCGCGCCGCTGCCGCGCCAGGTGGCCGAGGAGTTCGGCAGGCGGCTGCCCGGGGTGGAGATCGCCGAGGGCTACGGCTGCACGGAGACGGCCGCCATCATCGCCACGTCACCGATCGGGCAGGCCAGGCCCGGTAGCGTCGGCCGGCCGGCGCCGGGAGCGGAGGTGCGGATCGAGCGCCAGGACGGGACGGCGGCCGGGCCCGGCGAGGACGGCGAGATCTGCGTACGCGGCCCGATGGTCATGACCGGCTACTGGCACGCCGAGGAGGAGACCGCCGAGGCGCTGCGCGGCGGCTGGCTGCATACCGGCGACGTCGGCAGGCTGGATTCCGACGGCTACCTGTACATCGTGGACCGGATCAAGGACCTGATCATCCGCGGCGGCTACAACGTGTACCCGCGCGACGTGGAGGACGTCCTGCTCGGGCACCCGGACGTGCTCGCGGCGGCCGTGGTCGGGCGCCCGGACGAGAAGTACGGCGAGGAGGTGGTCGCCTTCGTGCAACTCCGCGAGGGGTCGGCCGCCGGGCCTGCGGACCTGGTCGAGTTCGCCCGCGCCCGGCTGTCGGCGGTGAAGTACCCGCGGGAGGTGCGCGTCGTCGATCAGGTGCCGCTGACCAGCGTCATGAAGACGGACCGGAAGCGGCTGCGCGCCACCCTCACCGGCTGACCCCGCGGCCCGCCGGGACGGGTTCTGCTTCCGCCGTAGCCAGGATTGCCGCCGTGGCGCGCTCGGTCTCCGCCGCCGGGGCAGTTTGCACGTACTTCCCGCCGCAGGCGCGAATGGCGTCGTTGGGACTTCACTGCAGTAAGAGCTACAGCGGAGTCCCAACGACGCTGAATCCGGGAGGCTGCGCTCCGGCGGGCAGCTACTCGCTGAGCCCGATCGTGCCGTCGGCGCGCAGGGTCCAGCCGGGGTTGTGGGCCACTTCCCACGGATGGCCGTCCGGGTCGATGAAGACGCCCGAGTATCCGCCCCAGAATGTCCCGGCAGGCTCGCGGCCGATGACGGCACCGGCCGAGCGGGCCTCGTTAATAGTCGTGTTGACTTCCTCGGCGGAGCCGACGTTGTGCGCCAGCGTCACGCCTCCCCAGCCGCCGGCGTCGCTGACCGCACTGTCCTGCGCGAGCAGGGCACGGTCCCACAGCGCGAACACCATGCCGCCTGCCTGGAAGAACGCGACGTCGTCGGCTTCGTCATTGCCCTGCCGCCAGCCCAGGGCCTGGTAAAACGCCCGCGCCCGGCCGAGATCGGCCACTCCGAGCGTGATGACGCTGACCCGCTGCTGCACCGACGCCCTCCCGTCGTTCGCCCCGTCCACCGTCGGCTGCCGCGCCCATTCTGCACCCGGCGGCATCGCCCGCGACAACCCCCTGAACCAGCGGTGGCTGGTTGTCCTGGAGACTCCCAGCATGCGGTTACTCGCGGACATCCGGCCGCTGCGGGAATCTCCGCCGTTCAGGCGACTCTGGGCAGGCACGACGCTGTCCGCTGCCGGTGGCGCCATGACTGGCTTCGCCGTCGTGCTGCAGGTCTACGAGCTCACGCACTCGACGTTCGACGTCGGCGCGCTCGGGCTCGCCAGGATGATCCCGACGCTGACCGTCGGGCTGCTCGGCGGATCCCTCGCCGATGCCACCGACCGGCGCAAGCTCGTGCTGGTCACGAGCACCTGCCTGGCGGCCGTCTCGGCGGTTCTCGCGATCCAGGCGTTCGCCGGCCTGGATCAGCTATGGCTGTTGTACGTCCTGGTTGGCATCCAGTCAGCGCTCGGCGCCGTCGACGCCCCCGCACGGCGCACCTTCACGCCGCGCCTGCTCCCGGCGAGCCAGTTGTCCGCCGGTCTCGCGCTGAACCAGCTGACCTTTCAGATCTGCCTCACCGTCGGCCCCGCGCTCGGTGGCTTGCTGACGGCGGCCGCTGGCCTGCGCGCCTGCTACCTCGTCGACGCGCTGAGCTTCGCCGCCGCCCTTTACGGCGTCGGCCGGCTGCCGGCGATGGCACCGCAGGGGCGCATCACCAGGCCCGGCCCGCGGGCGGTGGTCGAGGCGGTCCGGTTCATCCGGCGCAGCCAGGTGCTCGCCGGGGCATTCCTGGCTGACCTCAATGCCACGGTCCTCGGCCTGCCCGTGGCGGTGTTTCCCGCCATCAACGTCGAGCGTTTCGGCGGCGGCGCGCAGACCCTCGGGCTGCTGACGGCTGCGATCGGCCTCGGCGGGCTGGCATGCTCGGCATGCTCGGGGCCGGTCGGGCACATCGCGCGGCCGGGCAGGGCGATGCTGTGGACAGTCACTGTGTGGGGTGGCGCCATCGCGGGCTTCGCCGTCGCGCACCGCCTGTGGCTGGCGCTTGGCCTGCTCGCCATCGCTGGCGCGGCCGACACCGCCACCGTGGTGCTGCGCGGGACGATCGTCCAGGCCGCGATCCCGGATCAGCTCCGCGGCCGGATCACGGCGGCTGACTACGTCGTGGGCGCCGGGGGCGGTGAGCTGGGCAGCCTTGAGGCCGGCGCTGTCGGTTCACTCGCGTCGCCGACGATCAGCGCCCTGTCCGGCGGCCTCGCCACCATCGCAGGAGTCCTCCTGCTCCGCCTGGCCCTGCCGTCCTTCGCCCGCTACGACACACGGCAACCAGCCCGCGCCAACTTGCCGGCCGGCGAGAGCGAGCCGCCAGCCAGCGCCTGACGACCGCCACAGGCCGCGCCGCGGTCCGCGGCCACGGCCGTCATTGCCCCCCGATAATGTCAGGCCGTGATCGGAGCGCCTGCTCCCGGATCCGGGTCGGCTGTGGTTCGATCGTGCTCGAACGAATGTTCGGCGACTGCCGCGCGGGAGCTGAGATGACTGCCGTGCGGGGGGATGAGATGACCGCCTTGCGGGGGGATGAGATGACCGCCTTGCGGGGGGCTGAGATGACCGCCTTGCTGGGGCTGAGATGAGAGGTTCCTTCGTGCGTCAGCTGACCTGCCTGGAGATCTGCGCCGGCGCCGGCGGTCAGTCCCTTGGCCTGGAGCAGGCAGGCTTCGCCCATCTGGCGGCGGTGGAGATCGACCCGGATGCCTGCGCGACCCTGCGGCTGAACCGGCCCGGCTGGAAAGTCGTCGAGCAAGACGTCCATCTCTTTGGCGGCACTGGCTACCGAGGCGTGGACCTGCTGGCCGGCGGCGTGCCCTGCCCGCCGTTCTCGATCGCCGGCAAGCAGCTCGGGGCCGACGACGAGCGTGACCTGTTCCCGCAGGCCCTGCGCCTCGTCGAGGAGTGCCAGCCCGCAGCGGTCATGCTGGAGAACGTCCGCGGCCTGTCCACCGCCCGCTTCTCCGGCTACCGGGATCAGGTGCTGAGCCGGCTGCACGAGCTTGGCTACCAGGCCCACTGGCAGGTGCTGAATGCCAGCGAGTTCGGCGTGCCGCAGCTACGGCCCCGCTTCATCCTGGTGGCCATGGAGCCGGCTGTCTACGAGCACTTCGAGTGGCCCCGTGCCATCAAGACGCCGCCGACCGTCGGCGACACCCTGCGCGGGCTCATGGCGGCCGGGGGCTGGCCGGGCGCCGATGCCTGGGCCGCGGCGGCCAACGGCATCGGCCCGACCCTGGTCGGCGGCTCCCGCAAGCACGGCGGCCCCGATCTCGGCCCGACCCGTGCCCGTGAGGCGTGGCTCAGGCTTCGCGTCGATGGCAGGGGCCTGGCGGACGCGCCGCCCGGGCCTGCCGACCCCCCCGGCCACCTGCCGCGGCTGACGCTGCCGATGGCCGCCGCCGTGCAGGGCTTCCCGCCCGCCTGGCGCTTCGCCGGCCGCAAGACAGCGGGCTACCGCCAGATCGGCAACGCGTTCCCGCCCCCGGTCGCACGGGCGGTCGGCGACAGCATCCGGTCGGCGATCGAGGCCGCCCGTGCGGTCCCTGTGCCCGTGCCCGGCCGCCTGCTGCACGCCGTCTGACGCCCGCGTCCACCGTCGGCACCAGCGAGCAGGCGGCGATGACGGCAGACGAGCTGATCCTCCTGACGGCGACCGAGCAGGCACCGCCACCTCCCGGGGCCGACCCCGAGCTCGATCGGGTGCAGGCAGAGCTTTACCGGCTCGACGGGAGTGGCCACCAGGTCGCCACGGTCCTGCGGGACACTCTCGACCAGCTCTACGACGGCCAGCACACTGGCCGCTGGAGCTACGACCAGCTGCACAAGACGGAGAAGACCCACATGGGCACGCTGGTCGAGATCAACCTGCACCGGCATTTCGGCTTCGGTGACGGCGACAGCACTGACTATCGGATCGCCGGCATCGACGTGGACTGCAAGTACTCGATGACCGATGGCGGCTGGGAACTGCCGCCGGAAGCCGTCGGCCAGCTCTGCTTCCTCGTCACCGCGAACGACTCGACCCGCTACTGGGCGGCCGGATTGCTCCGCGTGCGCGAGCATTATCTCCGCGGCACGCCGAACCGTGACGCTAAGCGCCAGCTCAGTGCCGCCAGCCGAACGCGCATCCGCTGGCTGTGGCCGGGACGCGCACCGCTCGCCGAGAACCTCTTCCTGAAGCTGGGCGCGGGCACCCGCGACCGCATCTTCGGTGCGCGAGCGGCGCGGGGCCGCCAGCACGGTCAGGCGAAGACCAACGAGCTCTTCCGCTCCGTGCAGCAACGGATCATCCGGCGAGCCGAGCTGGCCACGGTCGCGCAGCAGGATGACTTCATGAAGCGGGCACGCGGCAACGGCGGCGCGCGGACCAGGCTCCGGCCGGAAGGCATCCTGGTGCTTGGCCACCAGGACAGCGACCCGCTGATAGCGACCGGCCTTGGCCTGCCCGTTCCCCGGAAGGGCGAGTTCATCTCAGCGCGGGTGGTGCCCGCACGTGCAGACCGCGACGACCCCGTCGCGGTCATAGCCGGTCAGCGCTGGGCCCTAGCCAGGCCAGGGGATCCTGTCGTTCCTGCGCCGGCGGTACGGAGGCGCGAACAGCTATGACCGCTCGCCCCTGTGGACCGTGCGGTGGACGAGTCGGTGGACAAACGGCATTCCCTGGGGAGAACGACGCGTGTTCTGTGGATGAATGGTGGACGGCCAAAGAATCTTGGAATCGGCGCCGCAAACCCCTTGTGCGGCCCGCACAGGAGGCGTAGAACTGCTCTACCGCCGGAGACGGGCACTGGCCCGGGGGCAACCCCGGGGACGCGGTAGGGGTCGGGAAACCGGCGCTTGGTGCGGGTGCCCGGGACTGGCGGCAGGTCAGGCGGGGTAAGGCGGCTGGGAAACCAGCCCGCAGCGCCTTGCTGGGCCGGGACGAGGCCCCTCCATCTCATACATGGAGGGGCCTCGTCCTATTTTGCCCGACCGGCTAACCGCTTGCGCGCTCCGACACGCGGGCACCGCGTCGCCAGGCTCTCAGCGGCCGGGCAAACTCGCCCTTCGCACGCATCAGTACCCGGTGAACAGGTTATGCACACGAGCCAGCGCAGACCGGGCGGGTCAGGCTTCAGCGCGGCTAACGCGTGAGCAGAATCTGCTCAGATAATGCTCATGCCATCAGCCGCTGATGCTCATGCCATCAGCCGCGCTTGCCCGCCGGAAGGATGCCGCCCGTCATGGATGCGCCCGTCGACCTCCGCTCGGATACCGTCAGCAAGCCCTCCGCCGCCATGCGGCGTGCCATGGCGAGCGCAGAGGTGGGTGATGACTGGTACGGCGACGATCCGACCGTCAACCGGCTGCAGGACCGGGCGGCCGATCTAACCGGCAAGGAAGCCGCCGCCTACCTCGCCACCGGAACGCTCTGCAGCCAGATCGCCTTGCACGCGCTCGTCAGGTCCGGGCACCTCGTTGTCTGCGAGGCCGCCGCGCACGTGGCCGGGGCCGAGGCGGCCTCGTCCGCCGTGCTGTCCGGCATCACCTTCCGCAAGGTCAGCGCCGCGTCACGCGGCCTGCTCAGCGCGAGCCAGGTCGCCGCCGCGCTGGAGCCGGATCCATACGACGCCACCGTCGTCGACCTCGTCGCGGTGGAGAACACGCACCAGGTAGGCGGCGGGTCTGTGCTACCCGTGGGCGAGATGCGCGCGATTGCCGCCGCCTGCGCCGATCGCGGCATCCCGCTCTACCTGGACGGCGCGCGGATCTTCAATGCCTGCGTGGTCACCGGCGCCACGGTCGCCGACTACGCCGCCGAGGCCAGCGCGATGATGTTCTGCCTGTCCAAGGGACTGGGCGCGCCGATCGGGTCGTTGCTGGCCGGAGATGCCGAGCTGATCAGGGAGGCCCGCAGGCTCAAGATTCTCTTTGGCGGGGCGTGGCGGCAGGCGGGCATCATGGCGGCGGCCGGGCTGATCGCGCTGGAGGAGGGGCCGAAGCGCCTGCACGAGGACCACGCGAACGCCCGCCGGCTGGCCGAGGGAATCGCCGAGATCCTGCCGGGCTCCGTCGATCCCGCTGACGTGCCCACGAACATCGTGTTCGCCGACGTCGCCGGCACCGGCCATGCCGCGCGGGAATGGGCAGGCCTGCTGGCCGCCGAGGGCGTGCTCGTCACCGTGGTCGGTAACCGGGTCCGGATGCTCACCCACGTCGGTGTCAACACCGGCGACATCGATGGGGCGCTGGCCGGCTGGCGCCGCGCCGTCGCCACTGCCAGATCCGTCGGCAATGCTGCGCCATAGCCGGACGTCGCCGTCAGCCGCCGTCCGGGGCGGTGCCGAGGGTGGCGGGAGCGCCGTACTGGCGCAGGACCTCGGGCACGGTGATCGTGCCGCGCTC
This sequence comes from Streptosporangiaceae bacterium, assembly GCA_050013415.1. Taxonomy (GTDB): domain Bacteria; phylum Actinomycetota; class Actinomycetes; order Streptosporangiales; family Streptosporangiaceae; genus Palsa-506. The sequence continues at coordinate 11,493 of JBEKFH010000123.1, forward strand.
GTCCTGGAAGTTTTCCATGATCGACAACAGCGCCCGCGCGGTCGCGCCGGTCCCGTTGAGCGTGTGCACGAAATCCAGCTTGCCGTCGCGGCGGAACCTGACGTTCAGCCGCCTGGCCTGGTAATCGGTGGTGTTGGAGCAAGAGGTGATCTCGCGGTACCGGCGCTGCGCCGGGAACCACGCCTCGATGTCGTACTTCTTGGCGGCGGGCGCGCCCAGGTCGCCGACGGCGATGTTCATCACCCGGTACGGCAGGCCGAGCGCCTGGACGAGTTCTTCCTCGTGCGCCAGCAGCTCCTCGTGAAAGCCTGCTGATTCCTCGGGCCGGCAGTAGACGTACATCTCCACCTTGTCGAACTGATGCACCCGGAACATGCCCTTGGTGTCCTTGCCTGCCGCCCCGGCCTCGCGCCGGAAGTTGGTCGTGAAGGCGACGTACTTGGCGG
>JBEKFH010000124.1:0-11708 GCA_050013415.1 Streptosporangiaceae bacterium
GCCCCGCCGCGCTGCCACTGACACCCCGTCGACGGCAACCAGGCCGCCGAATCGCACCGTGACGCCGTCGGCGGCCAGCTCGCCCACAACGGCGGGTGCCTGGTAGGCCCGGGCCGGCCTGCCCGGCCTGGCGAGCGCGCGCAGCCGGCCGTGCCCGGCAGAACGGGCAGAACCGGCCGGAATGGCCGGAACGGCAGGCACCGCGGAGCTGGCAGGCACCGCGGTTTCGGGAGGCACCGCGGACTTTGCCGGCACCGCGGACCCGGCCGTCCCGGCCATGCCCGCGGCCGTCCCGGCCATGCCCGCGGCCGTCCCGGCCATGCCCGCAACCGCCCCGCCGCGGAGCCGCGCGCGATGCCCGGCGCCCGGCAGCAGCGCGGCGATCCGGGCCGGCACCCTGGGCACCGCGCCGAGCGAGAAGATGATTGCCCCCAGGCCGAAGAGGAACTGCAGCACGTCGAGCGCCGTCTGGGAGGTGAAGTAAGCGGGCAGCAGGCCGACCGCGAGCGCGCCGCCTACCGCGTACCAGGGTTCGCCGCCGACCGAGATCACCACCACGACCAGCAGCGTGAGCGAGGTATTGGGATCGAAGTTCGCCGCGGTCACGGTGCCGAGCGCCACGCCCGACAGCGCGCCGGCGACCGCGGCGATGAACGCCGACAGGCAGAACACCAGGATCCGGGTCACCGTGACGTTGACGCCGAACGACTCCAGCGTCACCGGCGACTCGCCGAGCACCCGCAGCAGCGCGCCGAGCCTGCCCCTGAGCAGCCATCCGGTGCCAGCCGCGGTGGCGACGGTGAACACGAGCAGCACGAAGTAGAATCCGCGGTCGCCGCTGACCGGCAGCCACGAGAGACTCGGCCTCGGCATGCTGAGCCCGAGGTTCTCCAGCCCGAACATCAGCGACGACTGGTAGAACATCGCCTGCAGCAGCAGGCCGAAGCCGAATGTGGCCAGCGCCAGGTAGAGCCCGGAGAGGCGGACGGCGGGGACGGCGAGCAGGATCCCGATCGGCACCACGACCAGCCCGGCGATCGCCAGGGCGGGCAGCCAGGGGACGCCGGCCGAGGTGAGCCGGGAGAACGCAACCGCGCCGATGGCGGCGAACGCGATCTGGCAGAGCGACACCTGCTGCGACGCCCGGACCAGCAAGCCGATCGACAGGAACAGCATCACGTCGGTGAGGACGACCATCCAGGAGGTGAGATACGCGGGGAACAGCCACGGCACGAGCGCCAGGAAGGCGATCGCGACGATCCCGGCGCCGATCTGGAACCGGGGCGGCAGCGGCGCCGCGAACTGTTGCCTGCGGACGGGCCGCGCCGCCTCGGTCCTGCGCCGGGCCCGGGTCAGGAGCAGCACGACGAACAGGATGATGAACGGCAGCGCCGTCGGCAGCCCGCCCAGGATGCTGGTGGTCGAGACGTAGCTGGTGGTGATGCTCGCCGCGATGCCGATCACCAGTCCGCCCAGCCAGGTGAGCGGGAGGCTGCGGAACCGGCCGATGGCCGCGGCGCCGAACGCCTGCACCACGAGAAGCGTCAGCGCGGTCGCGTCCAGGCCGACGCTCGGCGCCAGCAGCAGCCCCGACAGCGTCACGAGGAAGCTGCCGATGACCCACGCCGCCCGCCGCACCCGCACCGGGCTGGTACCGGAGATCGCCAGCAGATCCGGGTCGTCGACCACGGCGCGCATCGCCCGGCCGAGCCGGGACGCTCGGAGCATGATGTACAGCGCGGCCGTCGCGACGACCGAGATGGCCACCACGATCAGCTGGCTGACCGTGACGTAGGTCGAGGCGATGGCCACCTGGCCGGACGGCAGGAACTGCGGGTACAGGTTGGCATTGGACCCGTACCACTGGGTGCAGAAGGCCTCCACCACCAGCAGCACGCCGACCGTGCCCACGATCTGCATGATCAGGCTGGCCTGGCTCAGCACCCGGGCGAACCGCTCGAAGGTGATCCCGAGTGCCGGGGAGAGAATGAGGACGGCGACCACCGCAGCTAGTGGCCACGGCACGCCGTGCCCCACGTAGAGCGCGTAGAACACGTACGCGGCCAGCGTGGCCAGCGCACCGTGCGCGAAGTTGAAGATTCCCGAGGTGCGGTACGTCAGCACCAGGCCGACGGCGGCCATCCCGTAGACCGACCCGGACACCACGCCGATGATGATGAAGGGCAGCAATGTTGACACGACTGCATGTCCGTTCGTCGACGCGGCGCCCGGGCCGGCCGGGCCGTCAGGTCCTCAGGATGCCGGGCAGTACGGCTTGAGTCCCTGCGGATTGCTGATCTTGCCTGAGTGAATCGCCATGATGAAGATGCAGTTGACGGAATTGGGCTTCCCTGAGCTGTACGTGAGGGGGGGCGCAAGGCCGTCGGCGGTGTACGCCTGCAGCTTGTAGAGGCCGGCCTTCAGCTCGGCGCTGGTCGGGTCGTTGCCCAGGTTGGCCGCACGCGCCGCAGCGGCGAACACCTGGCCGGAGACCCAGTCGTTGGCGTCCATCTCGGTGAAGTCCGCCGGGTTGGTCACGGTCGGCTGGTACTGCTTGAGCGCGGCCTGGAAATCCGCGGCGGGCCCGGTGGAGTCAGGGAAGGGGAACTGGTCGGCCTCCCAGATGCTCTTGGCGGCGCCGAGCTGCTTGGCGAGATCCGGGGTGAGGACCACGCTGTTCAGCAGCAGCGTCGGGTGGTAGCCGAGGCTGGCGCAGTCCTGGGAGATTTTCACGATCGTGGGCGTGGGCCCGGCAATCTCCAGATCCTGGACACCGGCCTTCTTGGCCGCGAGGCATTCGGCGGCGTAGCTCGGCTGGGTGGCCGAGTAGGACGCCGTGTAGGCAAGCTTTCCGCCGATCGCCTTGTAGGCGCCCTGGTAAACCGGCACGAGCTGGGCGCAGACGGGAGCCTCGACGCAGTACATGAAGCCGCCGACGGTCTGGTGCAGCTGCGACTTGGCGTAGGACAGCAGATCCACGACGGAGTTGTTGGCGGTCGCGCCCGTCGGGAAGAAATCGGACTTCAGGAAATAGTCCGGCTCGGGCGTGCTCCCGCCGATCACGGGGACGCCCGAGGACTGCGCGTAGGCGCCCCAGTTGGCCTCCACGCCGCTGGCCTGGCCGACGATGGCAAGCACGTGGTCCTGCTGGATCAGCTGCTTGACGTCCTGCACGGAGTTGGACGCGACGCCCGCGTCGTCGAGCGTGATCACCTTGACGTCGTGGCCGTTGATCCCGCCATGCGCGTTCGTCCACGATGCCCATGCCTGCAGCGTCTGGCCGCCGCCGGCGAATGGCGAGAAGTTATCCCCGCTGTAGGTCCCGACGTTCCCGATGACCCACGTCGACTTTCCCGAAGCGGAGGCCGACGGCTGCGCAGCATGCGAACTGGACGACCCGCATCCGGCCAGCGCCGTCGAGAGTCCTGCGAACGCCACCACCGGGACAATCAGGAGCGCCCGGGGCGCCCTCGCACGAAGCATCTTCAGCATCTCAGTCCTCTCGCGTAGAAGCCATCCCTGGCCTGCGCCATCGCGATGCGCGTTCCTTTGCATGCCGTCCAGCGGCGACCCGCCTCGCCCGGCCACGCTGGGCGTGAGTAAGCGGAAAGGCGTCGCCTGAGCCGGCGAATGGGGCTACGGGCCCCTCGTACTGTACGTATATACGTGCTTCTATTCTGGTATACGTATGTTAACTGTGACGCCCACCACATGCAAGCACCTGATCGGGCAGCTCCGGCGTCCCGATCCAGCCCCCTGGCGCCGCGCGCGGCCAGCCGCCCGGGCGAGCCACGGCCAGCCGCCAAGGCAGCGCTGAGCACCCGGGTCTACAGTCGCGACCATGTCACCCATGGGGCCCACCGCGACCGGCAGCCGGCTCAGGTCCGGCCAGCTCGGCACCTGGGACCTGACCGTCTCCACGGTCGCGAACATCGGCCCGGGGATCGACTTCTACTTCGCGTTCGGGGTGATCGCGGTGACGGCCGGCGTCGCCGCCCCGCTGACGATCATCGCCGGCGGGGTAGCGGTGGCCTTCCTGGCGACGACGGTGGCCGAGTTCACCCGGGCGGAGCCGTCGGCCGGCAGCTTCATCACCTACGTCGAGACCAGCCTGGGAGCCAGGGCCGGCGCGGTCACCGCGCTGCTCGTCACCGTTGGCTACACCGTTGCAATGACCGGCGTGTTCACCATGTCGGGCGGGCTGCTGGCGATGACGCTCGCGCATTACACCGCCTTGGATGTGCCCTGGGGGCCGCTGACCGTAGTGCTGACGATCGCCGCGATCTGGGTGACCGCCAGGGGCGTCAAGCCCTCCACCTCGGCGGTCAGCGCGGCGCTCGTCGCCCAGCTCGCGGTCATGATCGCGGTCTGCGCGGTCGCCCTCGTCGACGGCCGCGGCGAGCTCTCCGCCGCGCCGTTCTCCTGGGCGCATCTCACCGGCGGCCTGGCGGGCCTGTCCAGGGGCTTCCCGCTGGCGCTGTACATGTTCATCGGCTGGGAGAACGGGCCGGCCCTCGCGGAGGAAGTCCGCGACCCGAAGCGGACCGTCCCGCGCGCGCTGTATATCTCGATCGCGATCGGCGCCGCGCTGTTCATCCTCTTCGCGTACGCCACCGTGACCGGCTTCGGCTACGACGTGTCGTCGATCGGGCGGTCCTCGGTGCCGTTCCTCACCGTGGCCGACCGCGACCTGGGCGGCTGGGCCGTCCTCGCCTGGGTCGCCGGGATCGCGTCGGTGCTCGCCGCCCTGGTGGCCGGCGCCTCCTCCCAGGCGCGGATGCTGTACGACGGGGGACGGACCGGCCTGCTGCCGGCGCGGCTCGGGCGGCTGCGCGCGAAAACCGACACGCCGGTTAACGCCCTTGTCGTGATGGCCGCGGTCGGCCTTGGCATCATCGGCGCCTGGTGGATCACCCACCTGGTCACCGGGCATACCGGGGCAATGAACCCGGTCGGCCTCTACGCCGAGTGCTCGACGATGGGCACGATCGTGATCCTGGTGGTGTACCTGCTGACCAATATCTCGCTGCCCGTGTTCATGTGGCGCCGCCACCGCGCGATGTTCTCCCCCGTCCGTCATGTGGTCGTGCCCGCGCTGGGCTCGGCCGTCCTGGTGGTGCCGTTCGTCGAGCTGTGCCAGCCCGGCCAGCCGTCGCCCTACGGCTACTTCCCGTACCTCGCGCTCGCGCTGCTCGCGGTGGCGGTCGCGATCGGCGGTCTCGTCCTGCACCGCCACCCGTCCGCAGGGTCGGGCGAAGCAAGCGTGGCTGATGCGCCATCGCCCGCCGGGTAGCCGGCCGCACTGGCCGGCGGCCCGCCCGGCCGGCGATCCGCCCGCCATGCCCGGCCGCCAAGTCCCGCTTCGCTAGTCTGGCCCCACGCGGCACGGGGCACCGGATGTCCCGGCCGGCTGGGGGAAGGGTGAGCGCGCTTCATGCCCGACGACGAGACCTATGATCCGTCATCTGATCCTGAGGAGAATGAACTCGAGGATGACGGCACGCTGGACGCCTCTGACACGCTCGAGGGCGACCCGGGCGACGATCCGCTGGACACCGGGATCCTGCCGCCCGACCGGTGGTCGGCCGGCGAGGGCTTCGGCACCACGCTGGCGGAGGAGCGGGCGGGCGAGTCGCTCGACCAGCTGCTCGCCGAGGAGGAGCCGGAGCCTGACCCGTACGCCGACGCGGATCTTCTCCCGTACGACGAGGACGTTGATGCGGACGACTCGCTGGCCGATGATGGCGAGGATCCACGATCTGGCCGGCTCGTCGCGCAGGACGAGGGAGCGCATCCAGATAGGGAGCCCGACCTTGTTGCACGCGATGTCGGAATCGACGGCGGCGCAGCCTCGGCGGAGGAGGCGGCCGTGCACGTGGTGGACGACCCCGAGGCCCGGCCGCTGCGCTGACCGCGCGCGGCGCAGCGCCGCGCGAAGGCTCGTGCCGGGTCCGGGGTGAGGTCATGAGGCTGCCGCGGCCCCAGATCGCCGACCCGGGCCTGCGCGCGCTGCGGAGCGCGGCGCGCGCCGGGATCGTCATGCCCGCGGTGTTCGCGATAGCGCTGCTGGTGATCGGCAACCCGCAGACGTCCACGTTCGCCGCCTTCGGGTCCTTCGCGATGCTCGTGCTCGTCGACTTCAGCGGCCCGCCGCGGAGCCGCTTCGCCGCCTACCTGAGCCTGGGCCTGATCGGGGCGGTGGAAGTCGTAGTCGGGACGCTGTGCTCGCGCGACGCCTGGCTGGCCGCGGGGGCCATGGCGGTGGCCGGGTTCGCGATCCTCTTCTCCGGAATTATCAACGGATACTTCGCGGCCGGCGCTACGGCAGCGCTACTCGCCTTCGTGCTGCCTGTTTCCATCCCGGCCCCGGATTCTGCCATTCCGTGGCGGCTGGCCGGCTGGGGCCTCGCCGCGGGCGCGGCGACCTGCGCTGTCATGCTGATCTGGCCGCCGCGGCGGGGCGGGACCCTGCGCGGCGACGCTGCCAGTGCCTGCCGCGCGCTCGCCGCCCTCGCGGATTCCGTCTGCCTCGCAGACCCCCAGGCCGCCGGGACCCCCGCCAGCGCAGGGACCCCCGCCAGCGCAGGGACCCCCGCCAGCGCAGGGACTCCCGCGGATACCCGGACCCGCGCTAGCGCAGGAAACCCCGCGGACACCCGGACCCCCGTCAGCGCCGCGGCAGCGGCCGTGGACGGTCTCCGCAAGCAGCTCGAGTCCGCCCCGCACCGACCGACGGGGCCGACCAGGGAAGCTGGCGCGCTCGCCGCGCTGATCGACGAGCTCGGCTGGCTGCTCAGCTCGCTTCGGGCGGTGGCCAGCTCGCCCGCCGCCGGCCTGTGCGAGGGGGAGAACGCCGAGGCAATGGCGGCGGCCGCCGCCGTGCTGCGCGCCAGCGCGGCGCTGCTGACGGGATCGGACGCGCGGCCCGACACGGGCAGGCTGGCCCGCGCCCAGGAGGCCGTGGCGCGGGAACTCACCGAGCGGGTCTCCCGGCTCCCGCCCGTGCCGGACGACGAGGCGGTCGAGTCGCTGCTCGGGCGCTCGTTCCGCACCAGGGCGGTCTGCTACGGGGCGGGGCAGGTCGCCGCGTACGCCCTCGTCGCCAGCGGCGCCGCCGCGCCGACGCTTTCCGAGCCACTGACCACTTCTGAATCACGGCAAACTCCCGAATCACTGGTCACCTCTGGGACGGCGTCGCGCCTGGTGAGCGCGTCGCAGCTGGCGAGCGCGGCCCACCTGGCGGGTGCCGCCCAGCGGCTGGCTCCGCTGCCCCCGGCGGTGCTGGCCGTGCGGCAGTTCGCCGCCGAGCACGCCAGCGCGCGGTCGGTGTCGTTCCGCAACAGCGTCCGGGGCGCGGTGGGGCTGGCCATCGCGGTGTTCATCGCCCAGCGGTCCGGCCTCCAGCACTCCTTCTGGGTGGTCCTGGGCACGCTGTCGGTCCTCCGGTCGAACGCGCTGGGCACCGGCAGATCCATCCTGGGCGCGCTGGCGGGCACGGCGGCGGGGATCGTGGTCGGCGGCGCCATCCTGTTGGCTGTCGGCTCCAGCGACAATGTGCTGTGGGGCGTGCTGCCGGTGGCGGTGCTGATCGCCGCCTACGCGCCGCGGGTGATCTCGTTCGCGGTGGGCCAGGCCGCGTTCACCGTCGTCCTGGTGGTCCTCTTCAACATCATCGCGCCCGTCGGCTGGCGGGTCGGGCTGATCAGGATCGAGGACGTCGCGATCGGCTTCGCGGTGAGCCTCGGCGTCGGCCTGCTGTTCTGGCCGCGCGGCGCTGCCGCGATCCTGCGCCGGAACATGGCAGCCGCCTACTCCCGCGGCGCCGACTACGTCGCCGTCGCGGCCCGCCAGCTGACCGGCGGCCCCGACCCGGCAGTGATAGCCCAGGCGGCCCAGGCGGAGCAGGCTGCCGCGACCGCGGTCCACCAACTCGACGAGGCGTTCCGCCAGTACCTGGCTGAGCGCTCGGCGAAGCAGGCCGGGCCCGAGAGCGCGGCCCGGCTGGTCGGGGGAGCGGCCCGGCTGCTGCGCGCCGGGCACTCGATGGCCGCGCTGTCTACCGTCATGGACGACAACGGCCGCGATGAGAGCCGCAGCCGCCACGGCCGAGCGGCCAGCGGGAGCCGCGAGAGCGCCAGCGACCACGGCCAGCACGCCAGCGGGATCGCCGCCGGGTACGGCGAGAGCCTGGACGGGCAGGTCCAGGCGGTGCGCGGGTGGTATGTCACGCTGGGCGATTCGCTGGCGAACGGCACTGCGGTTCCCCCGCCGCAGCCGGCTGACTCGGGCGACCGGGCGCGGCTACTGCGTTTCCTACGCGACTCCATCAACGGCGGCGACTCCGACGCGCTGCGCGACGCGCTGCAGGTGGTGTGGGCCAGGCAGCACCTGGAGATGCTTCGGCGGATGGAGGCGCACCTCGGCGAGCAGGCCCTCGCCGCCTCCAGCCTGCCAGCCAGCCGCTGACTCGGCCGCCAGCCCAGGCGCTGACGTGCTGGACGCCGCGAACTCCGCACGCCTGCGCTGGCCGGACAGCGCACGCACGCCTGCATGACGGCGGGCACATCAGTGTGGTCGGGCGCACAGCGTTTCGGTGTCCTGGGTGCGTTTCCTGACTGGAGATGCCAACGATGGAGGCGCGATGACGTTCGAGGAGTTTGTGGCCGCCCGGCTGCCTGGTGTGCTGCGCTTCACGGGCGTGCTGACCGCAGACCGTGCCCTCGCCGAAGACGTGGTTCAGGAAGTGCTGATCCGGGTGCACGCACGCTGGAACCGCATAGGCGCCATGGACCGTCCGGAGCTGTATGTCCGGAAGATGATCGTCAACGAGTTCGCGTCCTGGCGCCGAAGATCCTGGCGCCTGGTGCCCGCAGGCCGGGGCCCGGACGTTGATGACCGTGTTGCGCATGATCACGCCTTCGCTCACGCAGAGCGTGCCGCCCTCCTGGCCGAGCTCGGGAAGCTGCCCCGGCGGCAGCGCGCCGTGCTGGTACTTCGCTACTACGAAGGGCTCTCCGATTCCGAGATCGCGGAGGTGCTCGGCTGCACGCCAGGCACCGTCCGCGGCTATGCATCCAGGGCACTGGCCGCGTTGCGCATCCAGATAACGCGACCAGCGCCCGGGTTCGTTCAGGAGGGATACCCCAGATGAGAACAGAAGACGACCTGCGTGCCGCGTTCACAGAACTCGAGCGCCACGCACCAGACGCCGCGCGGGTACTGCCCGGCGCCGGCAGAGGACGGCGCGCGAGGATAAGCCGGCCAGCGTGGCGCCTGGCCATCGCCGTGCCGGTGGCGCTCGCCTTGGCGGCTGGCATCCTGCTGGCGGTACTGCCGTCCCGCCAGCCGGTACTGACCGCCCAGTTGCTCGCCGACCGGGCCGCCGCAGCGGCACTGGCCAGCCCAGCCGTGTCACCCGGGCAATGGGTCTACCAGGAGACCGAGTTTTCCAGGCCGGGCCCGGACCGGGCTGGTGTGCCTGACCACTTTGTGCAGGACGGCTGGCTGACCGCCAACGGCAACGTCAACTACGGTGCCGGCAGCATTGGCAACCCCATCTTCCCGTATAACAAGCTCGGCACGCTGCCGCGCGATCCGGCCAAGCTCAACGCATACTTCCGGAGCCTGGACCCGGTCAAGACCGACAACACCAGCTCCGTGGAGTTCAGCCAGATCGAGCAGATGCTGTTCGGGATGGTGCTGCCGCCTTCGCTGAAAGCGGAGATGTTCCACGCGCTCGCCCTCATCCCCCTGATCCAGGTGAAAGATCACGTCAAGGACATCGCCGGACGTGCCGGGGTCGCCTTCGTGCTGCCGCCGACCAGGAATAACCTCAAGCTGGAAATCATCCTGGACGCATCCAGCTACCAGTTGCTCGCCCAGGGGTCCTGGGACAATCCCAGCCTGGCTGCGCCCGACAGCGAAACGGCGATCCTGAAGGAGTACCTCGTCGCCGAGCTGGGCAGCACCCAGCCCTCCACGGCGCCGCCGAGCGCGACCGAGCTGGCAGCCGAGCGGATCGACTACTACCAAGAGCACCTGATCAACCCTCCCAAGATCAACAGTGTCACGCCCGGCCAGTGGCTGTACCGGGACCTGCGCGTCAACGGCAAGAACAGCCCGATCTGGGCCACCGCCGACGACTCGGCGCAGGCGCAGTACCTCAACGGCACCCTGCGCGTGTGCCAGCGGGCCGATCCCTGCGCGGCGTCCGAGCGGTGGTTGATGCCGACCGGGCCGAGCTGGAGCCTGATCTACCCGCGGTACCCGCACCCGACGCGGGCGCAGATCCAGCAGCACGTGCGGGATCTGCGGGATCTGAAGGATCACGTAAAGGCGGCCAGCCCGTTCAAGCTGGTCAAGGCGCCGCCGACGCTGCCCCAGTACCCCCGGCCGCTGCTGGCCAAGCTCAACACCTACACCACCGGCTGTGCCCATGTCGCGGCCGACTGCAACGCGGTCAACGTGGCCGCGAACGTGCTCACCGGATACGGGAATTACCCATCCCTCAGCGCAACCTGGTTCTACGCGCTCGCTGACGTGCCCGGCGTCTCGGTCCAGCACGTCACCAACGCGGCCGGGCAGCGGGATATCGCGTTCACCTTCCCGGCCCGGGACGGCGTCACCGCCATCTTGATCAACGCCCGCCAGCTCAACGCCGGCACGATCCAGTACGACGGGTACGTACGGGACGGCCAGCAGACGCTCGTGCTGGACCAAGCACCTGTCTCAGGTCCCGGAGTACGGCCTTAAGGACCAACCCCGGCCGCTGTCAAAATGGCAACGGGAGGAAGAACACGGCGCTAGTGGCTGTCCGGCAGGTACCAGCGGTGCGGTGCGATCAGCCGGTGCACCCCATGGGGGCCCCAGGACCCGGGGGAGTACAGCTCGACCGGCGGCGGATTGTCGAGCAGCGGCGCGGAGATCTCCCAGAGCCGCTCGATTCCGTCCGAGCGGGTGAAGAGCGACTGATCGCCCAGCATGGCGTCCAGGATCAGCCGCTCGTAGCCCTCGAGTTCGTGCGCTTTCAGGAATGAGTCCGCGTAGCGGAAGATCATTTCTGCCTCGCCCAGCACCATGGCCGGGCCGGGCTCCTTGGCCAGGAAGCGCGCGGCGATCCAGCCCGGATCATCGAAGTCGATCACGAGCTGGTTGCCGCGGCCTTCTCGCCTGGCCATGGCGTCCACCGGGAACATCCGCAGCGTCGGCTCCTTGAGCGTGACCGTGATCACCGAGCGGCGCTGCGCGAGCGACTTGCCAGAGCGCAGGTAGAACGGCACGCCGGCCCAGCGCCAGTTGTCCACCTCGACGCGCAGCGCGCTCAGCGTCTCGGTCTGCGAGTCAGCCGAGACGCCCGGCTCGGCCCGGTAGCCGCGGTACTGCCCGCGCACGGCACGGGTGACGTCGACCGGCAGCATCGCCTCGAAGACCTTCTGCTTCTCATCCCGCAGGCACTTCGCGCTCAGCGATGTCGGCGGCTCCATCGCCAGGAATCCGAGCACCTGGAACAGGTGCGTCACGATCATGTCCCGGAACGTGCCGGTTCCCTCGAAGAACTGGGCGCGTCCTTCGATGCCGATCGTCTCCGGTACGTCGATCTGCACGTGGCTGATGTGGTCGCGATGCCAGATCGGCTCAAGGAACCCGTTGGCGAACCGGAGGGCGAGGATGTTGTCGACAGACTCCTTGCCGAGGAAATGATCGATGCG
>JBEKFH010000125.1:0-11598 GCA_050013415.1 Streptosporangiaceae bacterium
CGGGCTGCCCAGGTCGTCGAGGATCTCGCCGCGGACCGGCGGCTCGATGACCGTCCTTACCTGGTCCTGCCGGGCCAGGCTGGCGTAGGCGGGGCCGGTCATCACGGTCAGGTACCAGACCCTGCCGCCCAGCCCGATCAGCAGCGCGGCCACGACGACGTGCAGGACTGCGAGGCGCCGCCGTGACGCGGGGATCATGACGGGCCTCCGCCCCGGCGGCTGCTGAGCCCGGGCCGGACGCCCATCCGCCCGCCGCTGAACCGCTGCCGGCGGCCAATCCGCCCGCCGAACCGCTGCCGGCGGCCAATCCGCTGGCCGCCAATCCGCCACCGGCCGAGACGCTGCCGGCCGCCGAACCGCGCACCGCCGAACCGCCCGCCGCCGAAACGCTGCCGGCCGCCGATCCGCCACCGGCCAGGCGCCCCGCCGCGGGTCCGGCCGGCCGGCAGCGATGATCCGCCACCGCGGAACCTCGGCTGCCTGAGCAGCCCGGTACGGCCGGTAGCACCGCCCGAGGCGGCCCGCAGGAACCCGCCGCCCGCGGCTCCGCCCCCCCGCCGCGCTGACCCGCGCCGCCCCGCCGCCAGCCGGATGCTCACTGGGCGGGCCGGCGGCCGGCGGCGCAGCTGGACAGTGGCTGCTGATCCGCCCAGGCCCGCACCAGGCCGGAACTTCGGCCGGCGATCGCGGCGCGCCCGCACTGCAGTCACGGAGCCAGCCAGGCCCGTAGCGGAAGCCGAGCCGCCCGCACTCGCCCCGAGCCGGAAGCGCGGCCCGCGGTCCCGGCGCGCCCGCGGCGTGGTTCCCTGGCCGGCCAGACCCGAAGTAGCGGCCGCAGAACCACCGATACCCGCCCCCGGCCGGAAGCGCGGCCGACGGTCCCGGCGCGCCCGCGGCGTGGTTCCCTGGCCGGCCAGGCTCGAGGTGGCGGTCGCGGAACCACCGACGCCCGGCCCCGGCCGGAACCTCGGCCGCCGGTCCTGCCGCGCCCGCAGCGCAGCAGCCGATCCGGCCAGCCCTGCGGCGCCGGCACCGGCGGCACCAGTCCGACCCGCACCGCCGCGGAACCTCAGCCGGGGTTCGGGGCGCGCCTGAGCACCCGCCGGTGGCCGGGATCGCGGTCCGCCGCCGACCCAGCCATCGCCCGGCCGGGCCGCGGCCCGGCCGAACCTGAGCGAACTCAGTGACCGTGCCCGGCCCGGCTGCGCCGCGGCGTCGCCGAGGCCAGCGGCCGGCTGGCCGGGCAGCGGCCGGGACGCCGCGGCGGCCGCTGCCGAGCCCTCCGGGCGGGCCGCGGCCCAACTGCTGGCCCGCATCACGACGTACACGGCAAAGGGACTGACCAGGATGTCCTGCAGCACCGACGACGGGAGCACGAGCCGGATGGCCTGCCAGCTGACACTTGGGTCGCCGAGGGTCAGCGCGACGAGCACGTACAGCGTCTCGCCGCCGGCGACGGCAAGGGCGGCGATGCCCAGCGAGCCGACCGCCGAGCGTTCGGTCATCCCGCCGAACCGCCCGCAGCCGTACCCGACGAGGCAGAAGACGAGCGCGTGCTCGCCGACCACCTGGCTAGCTGGCGGCGCGATGTCGAGGACGAGCCCGGCGCAGAATCCGGTCACCAAGCCGGTGGCCGGGCCGCCGGTCAGGCCAAGCGCAACCACCACCAGCAGCACGAGATCGGGCGTGCCGCCAGCGGGCAGCGGGAGCCGGTCCACCAGCGTCAGCTGCAGCATGAGCGCGAGCAGCACGGCGCCGGCCGAGATCGCCAGCCGCCGCATGTCAGTCACCACCCCAGAACTGGCAGGCAGGTATCCCCGCCTCCGCCGTCACCCCGGCCCGGCCCGCGGAACTCCGCATGTCAGCCACCCGCCCCGGTGCCGGGCGCGGCAGACGGGGTGACGGTGACCGTCACCGTGGGTTCCGGCCTTGGCTTCGGGCTAGGCGGCAGAACCGAGAACCCCGGGTTGCGACGGGGCGGCGTCACCACGACGGCGACCACGTCGAGCGCGGTGAAGTCCACATACGGCCGCACGAGGGCGCGGGGGGTCAGCGAGCCCGCGCTGCTCTGCACCCGGCTGATCACGCCCACCGGCACCCCGGGCACGTAGGGCTGGTCGTGCACGGACGCGGCGGTCACCAGTTCCTCGCCCGGCCGGAGCACCACGCCGCTGTCGAGCACCCGCAACTGCAGCAGGCCGGCCCCGGACTGGCTCTTGCCGGTCCCGGTGACCCAGCCGAGCTGGCCGCTGTCCGCCAGCTGGATGCCGACCACCGAGGTCGGATCGGAGGCCAGCAGCACCGTGCTGGTCTGCGCCGAGACGGCGGTCACCGTGCCGACCAGCCCGGTGCCGTCGAGCACTGTCTGCTGCGGCCTAACCCCGTCGTCGCGGCCCGCGTCCAGGGTCACCGACTCGGAGTACCCCTGGCTGACCGCGATCACGCTGGCCGCCACGATGCGGTAGCCGCCCCGCCCGGCCAGCGCCAGCAGCCTGCTGAGCTGCCCGTACTGCGCCCGGTCCAGCTGCTCGCGGCTGAGCTCGGCCCGCAGCCTGGACACCTGGGCCTGCAGCGCCGCGAGCCGCGGGCTCGCCCCGGCCACCGCCGGCGAGCCGCCGAAGAACCTGGCCACCGGCTGGGTCACCGTGGCGGTCACCCGCTCGGCCGTGCCGAACACCGATCCGCCGAACTGGCGGAGCCCGCGCAGCGGGCCGGCTGACCCGTCCCGATAGCCGAGCGTGATCAGCGCGATCGCGGTGATCAGCAGCAGGCTGAGGAGCAGGCGCGTCCGCCTGGTGTCACGCACTCCGATCACCCCATCGCGGCCGGCTCGGCTGACGATCGTCGGCTGATCAGCGCCGGGACTCCGGCAGGAGCACCTGGCGCAGGGTCTCGAAGTCCTCGACGCACTTGCCGGTGCCGAGCGCCACCGAGTCGAGCGGGTCGTCGGCCAAGTGCACGGGCATGCCCGTCTCCTCGCGGATCCGCTCATCGAGCCCGCGCAGCAGCGCGCCGCCGCCGGTCAGCACGATCCCCCGGTCCATGACGTCGCCGGCCAGTTCCGGCGGGCACTTGTCCAGCGTGGCCTTGACCGCGTCCACGATCACGTTCAGCGGCTCGTCGATCGCCCGGCGGACCTCGCCCGCCGTGATCACGATGGTCTTCGGCAGCCCGCTAACCAGGTCCCTGCCCCGGATCTCCGACGTCGGCTCGTCCACCGTGGGGAAGGCGGAGCCGATCGCCATCTTGATCTCCTCGGCGCTTCGCTCGCCGAGCATCAGCGAGTGCTCCTTCTTGCCGAAGGTGATGATCGCCTGGTCGAGCTCGTCCCCGCCGACGCGGATCGACTGCGAGGTGACGATCCCGCCGAGGGAGATCACCGCCACCTCGGTGGTGCCGCCGCCGATGTCCACCACCATGTTGCCGGTCGGCTCGTTGACCGGCAGCCCGGCACCGATCGCCGCCGCCATCGGCTCCTCGATGATGTACACCCGCCGGGCGCCGGCCTGGTGACCGGCTTCCTTGACCGCGCTCTGCTCCACGCCGGTGATCCCGCTGGGCACCGCTACCACGATGCGGGGCTTGGCGAGGTGCCGCCGCTTGTGCACCTTCTGGATGAAGTACCGGAGCATCCGCTCGGTGACGTCAAAGTCCGCGATGACGCCGTCCTTGAGCGGCCGGACCGCCACGATGTTGCCGGGCGTCCGGCCGATCATGCGCTTGGCCTCGGCGCCGACCGCGACAATCTGGCCGGTATTGGTATTTAGCGCGACGACTGACGGCTCATTGAGCACGATTCCCCTGCCCCGCACGTACACCAGGGTATTCGCGGTACCTAGATCGACGGCCATGTCACGGCCAAGAAAGGCCAGTGCGTTACTCATGAAGAACTAAAACCTTCCAGGAGGTTCCTGCCTGGTGATCTATTGCCGGCCCGCGCGGCCGCCGCCCCCGGGGGGAAGGCGCGGACTGCCTTATGTCTTCATGGCCAGACCGGGCCCGGCTAAACGAGTTCCGGAAAGAAGATCTTTATTTCCCGCTCGGCGGATTCCGCGGAATCCGACCCGTGCACGATGTTTTTCTGCACCTCCAGCGCGTAGTCACCGCGGATCGTGCCGGATGCGGCATCGACCGGGTCAGTCGGCCCGGCCATCGAACGGAACATCTCGATCACCCGCGGCCCCTCGATCACCATGGCAACCAGCGGCCCCGAGGTGATGAACTCGATCAGCGGCAGGTGGAATGGCTTGCCGACGTGCTCCGCGTAATGCTGCTCAGCGACACCTCGGTCCAGCGTCCGCAGCTCCAGTGCCACGATCCGCAGGCCCTTGCGCTCGATTCTCGATATCACCTCACCAACCAGCCCTCGGCCTACTCCATCGGGCTTGACAAGTACCAGACTGCGTGCAGACAAAGAAGGACTCTCCTTACCGACAGCGAATCAACTGCTGGCCCGTCGTCACGGGCCCAGCAAAGAATGCCCCCGTGGGCCCAGAGCCTACCGGTGCGCTGCGCCGGCAGTCCGTGACGGCGCGCCGGGAGCTTGGTCGGCAACTGTCTTGCCGGGATGCCTTCTCGACCTTACTGGGATGCCTGCTCGACGCGATGGCCAAGCCAGATCCCGATTACCCACAGGCCAGCAAAAATCACGCCGAGTATATACATGGCCGGCACGATCACGCCCGCGGCCACCACCAGGACCTGCAGCACGCTCCCGCTGCCGAGCACCAGCCGGAGCGGGGCGCGCCGAGCTAGCCCGGCGATCAGCACGGCCGCGACCGCCAGGATGGCCCCCGCCGTGGCCGCGTCGCGGCGCGACGCGTGCTCCACCGTGACGGCGACCGGGATCGCCAGCCCGATCACGATCGCCTCCATGAGCAGCACCGTGGCGCAGAGCCTCCGCATGCCAGCTACGCGTCCGGAGCGAGCAGCAGCCGGGCGTCACCCGCGGTGATCACCGACCCGGTGACGAGGATTCCGGAACCCGCTGGCAGGGCGCCGGCCGCCTCGGCGGCGGCGGCCAGGTCATCGGCCAGCCCGACGGCCAGCTCGATCGCGTCGTCCAGGCGGCCTGCCTGCCTGACCCGGTCCGGGCCGAAGACCGCTTCCGCCAGCTCGGCCAGCTTCGCCGGGTCCATCGACCGCGTGGAGGAGTTGCGGGTGACGATCAGCTCGGCGACGGCGGGCTCGAGCTGGTCCAGGATGGCCGGCACGTCCTTGTCCTCGCTGACCGCGAGCACGGCGACCAGGCCGGAGAACGTGAACGCCTCGGTCAGCGCGTCGACGCTGGCGGCCATCCCGGCCGGGTTGTGCGCGGAGTCCACGATCACGGTCGGGCTGCGCCGGACGATCTCCAGCCTGCCCGGCGATGACATCATGCCGAACGCAGTGCGGACAAGGGACTCGTCCAGCGGCGCCGACTCCCCCTCGGCGCCGCCCGGCGCCGCCCCGGCGAACGCCTCCACCGCGGCGAGCGCGCACGCGGCGTTGCTGGCCTGGTGCCCGCCGAACAGCGGCAGGAACAGGTCGTGGTAGCCGCCGAGCAGGCCGCGGATGCCGAGCAGTTGCCCGCCGACGGCGAGCTCGCGGCTGGTCACGCCGAACTCCAGGCCTTCCCTCGCCACGGTGGCGCCCACCTGCACCGCGCGCCGGAGCAGCGCCTCGGCCGCGGCCGGGGGCTGCTGGGCGAGCACGGCGATCGCTCCTGGCTTGATGATGCCCGCCTTGTCGGCGGCGATGGCCTCCACGGTGTTGCCGAGATAGCGGGCATGGTCGATCGAGATCGGCGTCACCACCGCGACGACGCCGTCGGCGACGTTCGTGTTGTCCCAGGTGCCGCCCATGCCGACCTCGATCACCGCGACGTCGACCGGCGCGTCGGCGAAGACGGCGAAGGCCATGCCGGTGAGCACCTCGAAGAACGACAGCGGCACCGGCTGGCTGTCATCCACCATCCACAGGTAGGGCCCGATCTCCTCGTAGACCTCGACGAAGCGCTCGGCGCTGAGCGGCACCCCGTCCACGCAGATCCGCTCCTGCATCGACGACAGGTGCGGGCTGGTGAACAGCCCGGTCCGCAGGCCGCGGGCGCGCAGCAGCGTCTCGGTCATCCTGGCCGTGGAGGTCTTGCCGTTGGTCCCGGTCAGGTGGATGACCGGATAGGCCCGCTGCGGGTCGCCGAGCAGGCTGGTCAGCGCCCTGATCCGGTCAAGGGACGGCTCGATGGAGTGCTCGGGCCTGCGCGCGAGTATCTCCAGCTCGACCTCGCGCAGCCGCTCGGCCATGTCGCCTGGCACGGTCATGTCGCCCGGCACGGTGATACTGGCCGACACGGCGGCATCGTCCGGCACAGCGGCCCGGGGGGGTGTTCGGTCACCATCGCAGCCTACTTGGGCAGGCCGGCCAGCCTGCCCTCGATCCGGCCGATCTCGGCCAGGGCGACGGCCAGCCGGTCACGGTTCTTGGCCACCACCGCCGCGGGTGCGCGCTGGATGAAGGACGGGGCCGCGAGCTTGCGTTCCGCTGCCTCGGCGTCCGCCCGTGCGGCGGAGAGGTCTTTCTCCAGCCGCCGGCGCTCGGCGGCCGTGTCGATCGCCGCCGCCGTGTCCAGCCGGACCGTGACACCCTCGGCCAGCACCTCAGCCGTGGGCGTGAAGTCCGGGCCGGCCGGGGTGAGCCTGAGCAGCCCGCGGATCCGCGCCTCGTGCGCGGCAAGCGGCGTCGAGGAGATGCCGTCCAGCGCGGCAGGCACCGGCTGGCCGGGCCGCAGGCCCTGATCCGAGCGGAACCTGCGGACCTCGGTCACCAGCCGCATCAACGCGCCCACCGCCGCCTCGGCCGCCGGGTCGGCGAAGGCAGCCAGGCTGTCCGGCTCGCCGTCGGCCGGGCCGGCCCGGCGCCCTGGCCAGGGCGCGGTCATCACCGAGTCCCCGCCGGTCAGGGCGGTCCACAGCTCGTCGGTGACGAACGGCATCACCGGATGGAGCAGCCGGAGCAGCCGGTCGAGCACGAAGCCGAGCACCGACCTGGTTGCCGCAGCGGTCGACTCGTCCGGGCCGGCCAGCGCGGGCTTGGCCAGCTCCAGGTACCAGTCGCAGAACTCGTCCCAGGCAAAGTGGTACAGCGCGTCGCATGCCTTGGCGAACTCGAAGCGCTCCAACAGCGCATCGGTCGCCGCGGTGACGGCGGCCAGCCGGGACAGGATCCAGCGATCCGGGACGGTGAGAGCGGCCAGGCCGGCCTGACCTGGCAGCGCCGCCCCGACCGGGCCGCCCGCCCCGACCGGGGCGCCCGCCGCGTCCGCCCCGGCTGAGCCGCTCGCCGGGGCGTCGGCGCCGCCGGCCGGGGACTCGGCACCGCCCGCCCCGGCGCCGGCGCCGTTCAGCAGCGCGAACCTGGTCGCGTTCCACAGCTTGTTGCAGAAGTTCCTGGCCCCGGCGACCCACTCCTCGCTGATCGCGACGTCGCCGCCGGGGCTGGACCCGCGGGCCAGGGTGAACCGGGTGGCGTCCGCGCCGAACCTGTCGATCCAGTCCAGCGGGTCCACGGTGTTGCCGCGGGACTTGGACATCTTCTTGCCATGGGAGTCCCGCACCAGGCCGTGCAGGGCGACGTCGCGGAACGGCACGGCGCGGTCCGGGCCGTGCCCGGCCATCGCGTAAAGGCCGAACATCATCATCCGGGCGACCCAGAAGAACAGGATGTCGTAGCCGGTGACCAGCACGCTGGTCGGGTAGAAGGCGCGCAGGTCGGCGGTGTCATCCGGCCAGCCGAGGGTGGAGAACGGCCACAGCGCGGAGGAGAACCAGGTGTCCAGCACGTCGGGGTCCTGGGTCCAGCCGTCGCCCGCGGGCGGATCCTCGCCCGGGCCCACGCAGCGGATCTCGCCGCCCGGGCCGTACCAGACCGGGATCCGGTGCCCCCACCAGAGCTGGCGGCTGATGCACCAGTCGTGCATGTCGTCGACCCAGTCGAAGTACCTGGCCGCCATCTCCGGTGGGTGGATCGCGACCCGGCCGTCCCTGACCGCGTCGCCCGCCGCCTTGGCGAGCGGGCCGACCTTCACGAACCACTGCAGCGAGAGCCGCGGCTCCACGGTCGTGCCGCACCGGCCGCAGTGCCCGACGGCGTGCAGGTACGGCCGCCGCTCGGCCACCACCCGGCCCGCTTCCCTGAGTGCCGCCAGTACCGCGGGCCTGGCCTCGAACCGGTCCAGGCCGAGGAACGGGCCGTGCGCAATAATCACGCCGCGCTCGTCCATGATCGTCAGGCTGGGCAGGCCATGACGGCGGCCGATCTCGAAGTCGTCCGGGTCGTGCGCCGGGGTGACCTTCACCGCGCCGGTGCCGAACTCCGGGTCCACGTGCGGGTCGGCCACCACCGGGATGCGGCGGCCCGACAGCGGGAGGTCAATCTCCCGGCCGACCAGGCGGGCGTATCTCACGTCGTCCGGGTGCACGGCCACGGCGGTGTCGCCGAGCATGGTCTCGACCCTCGTGGTGGCCACCACGATCGAGTCGTCGCCGTCGCCGTACCGGATGGAGACCAGCTCACCGTCGTCGTCGGTGTGCTCCACCTCGATGTCCGACAGCGCGGTCAGGCAGCGCGGGCACCAGTTGATGATCCGCTGCGCGCGGTAGATGAGCCCGTCGTCGAAGAGCCGCTTGAAGATGGTCTGCACGGCGCGGGACAGGCCCTCGTCCATGGTGAACCGCTCGCGGGACCAGTCCACGCTGTCGCCGAGCCTGCGCATCTGGGCCAGGATCTTGCCGCCGGACTCGGCCTTCCACTGCCAGACCCGCCGGACGAACTCCTCCCGGCCGAGGTCGTGCCTGCTCAGCCCGCTGGCAGCGAGCTCGCGCTCGACGACGTTCTGGGTGGCGATGCCCGCGTGGTCCATGCCGGGCAGCCACAGCGCGGTGTACCCCTGCATCCTGCGGCGCCGGACCAGCGCGTCCATCAGGGTGTGGTCGAGCGCATGGCCGATGTGCAGGGAGCCGGTGACGTTCGGCGGCGGGATCACGATGCAGTACGCGGGCGCGGACTGCGAGACGGCGGCCGGGTCGGCGCCGAACAGGCCCGCCGATTCCCAGCCCGCGTACCGGCGTGCCTCCACCTCGGCCGGCGCGTACTGCGGGGGAAGCTGGCGGCGTTCTTCTGCGGTCACGTCAGGTGAGTCTAGACAGTCCCGCGGGCAACCGCGCCGTGAGCGGCGAGCCGGGCAGGGGGGCCGACCGCTGGCACCCGGTCAGGCCGGTCTTCGCGCGTAGCGTCAGGCCGACTTCTCCCGCGGGGTGCGGCGCGCGACGTCGCGCGGCACCAGGGTCGGGTTGACGTTCTCCAGCACGACCTCGGAGGTGATGACTACCTTCTCCACGTCCTTGCGGCTGGGCACCTCGTACATCACCGACAGCAGCACTTCCTCCAGGATCGCCCGGAGCCCGCGGGCGCCGGTGCCGCGCAGGTTGGCCTGGTCGGCGACCGCGTCGAGGGCCTCGTCGGTGAACTCCAGGTCGACGCCGTCCAGCTCGAACAAGCGCCGGTATTGCCGGACCAGCGCGTTGCGCGGCTCGGTCAGGATGCGGATCAGGGCCTCGCGGTCGAGGTTGTGCACGTTGGTGATGACCGGCAGGCGGCCGACGAACTCGGGGATCATGCCGAACTTGAGCAGGTCCTCGGGCATCACGTCGGCGAACGCGTCGTCCAGGTTGCGCTGGCTCTTCACCCGAAGCACGCCGCCGAAGCCGATGCCGCCCCTGCCGACCCGCTGCTCGATGATCTTCTCAAGGCCGGCGAAGGCGCCGCCGCAGATGAACAGCACGTTCGTCGTGTCGATCTGGATGAACTCCTGGTGCGGGTGCTTGCGCCCGCCCTGCGGGGGCACTGAGGCGGTCGTCCCCTCCAGGATCTTCAGCAGGGCCTGCTGCACTCCCTCGCCGGACACGTCGCGGGTGATCGACGGGTTCTCGCTCTTGCGGGCTATCTTGTCGATCTCGTCGATGTAGATGATGCCCGTCTCGGCCTTCTTGACGTCGTAGTCGGCCGCCTGGATGAGCTTCAGCAGGATGTTCTCGACGTCCTCGCCGACGTACCCGGCCTCGGTCAGCGCGGTGGCGTCGGCAATCGCGAACGGCACGTTCAGCAGCCGGGCGAGCGTCTGGGCGAGCAGCGTCTTGCCGGAACCGGTCGGCCCGAGCAGCAGGATGTTGGATTTCGCGAGCTCGACGCCTTCCTCGCCCGCGCGCTGCTCGCCGCCGGACTGGACCCGCTTGTAGTGGTTGTAAACCGCCACGGACAGGGCTTTCTTGGCCTTCTCCTGGCCGATCACGTAAGCGTCGAGGAACTCGTAGATCTCCCTCGGCTTCGGCAGGCTGTCCCATTTCAGTTCGGGCGGCTCGGACAGCTCTTCCTCGATGATCTCGTTGCAGAGATCGATGCACTCGTCGCAGATGTACACGCCGGGACCAGCGATGAGCTTCTTGACCTGCTTCTGGCTCTTACCGCAGAACGAGCACTTCAGCAGATCACCGCCGTCGCCGATACGTGCCACGCTGCCACTCCTTCGCGCGCGGCCGCCTGGGCGGCCGGGCCGGCTATGCCGACTATGCCAGCCGACCGCGAATCCCCTCGCGGCCTTGCTGGTCGTTCTTCAGAATACTGACGGTACCGCGCCGGGGGGCCGGCGAGTAGCGCAACGGCCTGTCGCCGCGCGCCGCGAATCAGATCGCGGCCGTTAGGACGACCCTACCTCGCTCTTGCGCTTGAGCATGGTAAGAACCTCATCCACCAAGCCGTATTCCTTGGCCTCGGCGGCGGTCAGGAACTTGTCCCGCTCGATGTCCCGGCGGATCTGATCCTCGTCCTTGCCGGTGTGCTCGGCAAGCACCCGCTCCATCGCGGTGCGCATCCGCAGGATCTCGTTGGCCTGGATCTCCAGGTCACTGGACTGCCCGTAGCCGCTCTCGATCGCGGGCTGGTGGATCAGTATCCGCGCGTTGGGCAGCGCCATCCGCTTGCCCTTGGTCCCCGCGGCCAGCAGCACCGCGGCCGCCGAGGCCGCCTGGCCAAGGCAGAAGGTCTGGATCTCCGGCTGGATGTACTGCATCGTGTCGTAGATCGCCATCATCGAGGTCATCGACCCGCCCGGCGAGTTGATGTAGATGATGATGTCCCGGTCCGGGTCGATCGACTCCAGCGTGATCAGCTGGGCCATCACGTCGTTCGCCGAGGCGTCGTCGATCTGCACGCCGAGGAAGATGATCCGCTCCTCGAAGAGCTTGTTGTACGGGTTCATCTCCTTGATCCCGTACGACGTCCGCTCGACGAACGACGGCAGCACGTAGCGGGACTCGGCCAGCCGTCCCGCCGTCCGGCTCGCGCTCAGCATGGCCTGCTCCGCTCCCGTTATCCGATTCATGAGACCGGCCCTTCCGACGGGACCTCGTTAGCGCTGCGGACCACGTGATCGACCAGCCCGTAATCCTTCGCCTCGTCCGCGGTGAACCAGCGGTCGCGGTCGGAGTCGGCCTCGACCTGCTCGACCGTCTGGCCGGTGTGGAACGCGGTGCGCTCGGCCAGCGTGTGCTTGAGGTACAGGAT
>JBEKFH010000126.1:0-11553 GCA_050013415.1 Streptosporangiaceae bacterium
GCCCGGGCGGCTGGCGCGCCAGCGCCCTGCCCCGCTGACTCCGGCGGCGGCCCGGAGCGCCCGCGCCGGCCCGCCGCGCCCGGCCCCGGTCAGCCACGCCCGGCCCCCGTCAACCACGCCCGGCCCCCGTCAACCGCGGCCGACGTCGAATCGCGGCCGGCTCGCCAGCAGCGTCGTCACGTCGCTGCCGGGCGGCAGCTCCAGCGGAGCGCCGCCGCGGGTGAACAGCCGCCCGCCCGCGGTGCCGCCGATGGACGCGGTGCCGCGGCTGACCCGCAGCCACGCGCCCTCGCGCAGGCCGAGCACGGGCACGTCGTTCTCCTGCAGGAACTCCTCGATGCGCTGCTGGCGGGTCTCGCCCTGGTGCTGGCTCGCCGGGTCCGGGTCGAGGTAGTGCGGGTTGATCTGGAACGGGATCAGGCCGAGAGCCTCGAACGAGCCCGGCGCGACGATCGGCATGTCGTTGGTCGTCCGCAGCGTGGGGCAGGCCATGTTGGTGCCCGCGCTGGCGCCGATGTACGGCATCCCCTCCTCGACGCGGCGCGCGATGGCGGTCAGCAGGCCGCCCTCGCGCAGCGCCCGGAGCAGCCGGAACGAGTTGCCGCCGCCGACGAGCACCGCGTCGGCCGAGCGGAGGGCCGCCGGGATGTCGGCCCGCCGGTGCGCGCCAGTGACCTCGAAGGACAGCGGCGCGAGCGCCGCCGCCACGACGTCGGTGTAGCTGTCCGGATCGGCGGAGGCGAACGGCACGAAGAGCAGCCGCCTGCGGTTCGCCGGGAGCAGGCTGTCGATCGCGCCCAGGGCGTGCTCGAGGAAGCCGCGGCCGGGACTCGCGGAGCTGGACAGGAGCAGGAGCTCGGGCATGACGATTCTCCCTCGGGGACCGCGCCAGCACGGCAGGCCCAGGCCGGCGGCTCGTTACGATCTCATTAGACTCCTCGCAGTCGGGAGGAGTCGGTTTCGTGCGCAAGGTCCTCATCGCCAATCGCGGCGAGATCGCGGTCCGGGTGGTGCGAGCGTGCCGGGACGCGGGGCTGCTCAGCGTGGCCGTCTACGCCGACCAGGATCTCGACGCGCTGCACGTCACGATGGCCGACGAGGCGTACGCGCTGGGCGGCGACACCGCCGCCGGGAGCTACCTCGACATCTCCCGGGTGCTGGCGGCGGCAGCCCGCTCCGGTGCCGACGCCGTGCACCCCGGCTACGGGTTCCTGGCCGAGAACGCGGACTTCGCCCGGGCGGTCATCGCCGCCGGGCTGACCTGGATCGGGCCGCCGCCCGAGGCCATCGAGGCACTCGGCGACAAGGTGGCGGCCCGGCAGATCGCCCGCGCCGTCGGCGCGCCGCTGGCGGTCGGCAGCGACGGGCCGGTGACCGGTGCCGAGGCCGCCGCGTTCGCCGCCGAGCACGGGCTGCCGATCGCCATCAAGGCCGCGTTCGGCGGCGGCGGCCGCGGCCTGAAAGTGGCTAGCACCATGGCCGAGATCGGCGAGCAGTTCGAGTCGGCTACCCGGGAGGCGGTGGCCGCGTTCGGCCGCGGCGAGTGCTTCGTCGAGCGCTACCTGGACCGGCCCCGGCATGTCGAGACGCAGTGCCTGGCCGACGGCCACGGGGCCGTCGTGGTGGTCTCCACCAGGGACTGCTCGCTGCAGCGGCGGCACCAGAAGCTGGTCGAGGAGGCGCCGGCCCCGTTCCTTTCCGGCGTGCAGGAGCGGCTGCTGCGGGAGTCGTCCAAGGCCATCCTGCGCGCGGCCGGCTACCTCGGGGCGGGCACTTGCGAGTTCCTGGTCGCCCGGGACGGGACGGTGTCGTTCCTTGAGGTGAACACCCGGCTGCAGGTCGAGCACCCGGTGACCGAGGAGGTGAGCGGGATCGATCTGGTCCGGGAGATGTTCCGCATCGCCGATGGCCAGCAGCTTGGCTACGACGACCCGGAACTGCGCGGGCACTCGATCGAGTTCCGGATCAACGCCGAGGATCCCGGGCGGAACTTCCTCCCCGCGCCGGGGACGATCACGGCGTGGCGGCCGCCGTCTGGTCCGGGTGTGCGGCTCGATGCCGGCTATGGCGCCGGGATGACCGTGCCGCAGGCGTTCGACTCGCTGATCGCCAAGCTGATCGTGACCGGGGCCAGCCGCGAGCAGGCGCTGCAGCGGGCCCGCCGCGCGCTGGCCGAGTTCGAGGTTGGCGGCATGCCCACCGTGCTGCCGTTCCACCGCGCAGTCGTCAGCGATCCTGCGTTCACGGCCGAGCCGTTCACGGTGCACACCCGGTGGATCGAGACTGAGTTCGCCGGGGACCTGGCTGAGAGCGGCGCTGCGCCGGGGAGTGCCGGGTCGCAGGGCGGAGGGCCGCAGGGTGACGAGAGCGGCCAGCCGGCCGGGCGGGAGCGGATCACGGTCGAGGTGGGGGGCAAACGGCTCGAAGTGGTCATCCCGGCCGGGCTGGGGACTGGCGGGCCGGGCGGCTCTGGCGGCAACGCGGGCGGCCCTGGCCGTTCGGCCGCCCCGCGGCCCGCGCGTGGCCGGGCCTCTGGCGGCCCTGGCGGCTCTGGCGGCAACGCGGGCGGTGACGCGCTGGTCAGTCCCATGCAGGGCACGATCGTCAAGATCGCGGCGGCCGACGGCGATCAGGTATCGGCCGGGGATACCGTCGTCGTGCTTGAGGCGATGAAGATGGAGCAGCCGCTGGCCGCGCACAAGGACGGCACGGTCAGCGAGCTGGCCGTGCAGGTCGGCCAGACGGTCCCGGCGGGCGCGGTCATCTGCCAGCTCCGGGGCTGAGGTCATGACCCGGCTGGCCGGCGATCCCGGGGTTGCCCGATGGCTGCGGTTCGCGGTCGGGTTCCGGCTGCCTGCCGACAACGTCGACTGGGTCCGGCATGAGCTGACGGACGCGGGCTGGCGGTTCAGGACGGTGCTGCGCCACCTCGCCGTCATCGTTCCGGTCTGCGTCGTAGTCGCGGTGCTGCTCGGGACGCTGCTGCCGGCCCCGGTCTGGCTCGCCCTGACCATGGTGGCGCTGATCCTGTCCGGCAGCATCTTCACGGTGGCCGCGTACGCCGACGACATCAGGGCTTCCCGGCTCCGCCAGCACGGACTGGATCCCCCGGACGACCCCGACCTGGGCCGGCCGGCCCACTGACCCGCCCGGCCCACTGACCCGCCCGGCTCCCCGCTCCCCCCGCTCCAAAGGCTCCGATTTTAGGGCGGGGCCCGCGGGCGCGAGCAGGTCGCTGAAGAACTGGGCCAGCAGATGTGTCGTGACTCAGAGGCCAACCCGTGTGCGATGGGCGGCTCGTCACCCATAGGCCGCCGAGGGAGGTCGCGGCTATGCCTTGCGGCATATGTGGCAGGTGAGACTGTGGCCGCTCGGTCGATGTGGGGCGGGAGGCTGGTCCATAGCGTTGGTGGTGCCGGGGTACCGGTGCTACCGATGGAGGAACAAACGATGATCGAGGTAGAAAATCTCAGTAAGCGATACGGGGAGAAGCTGGCGGTGGACGGCCTGGATTTCGTCGTCCAGCCGGGTATCGTGACCGGGTTTCTCGGCCCGAACGGAGCTGGCAAGTCCACCACGATGCGGATGATCGCCGGGCTGGACGAGCCCACCGGGGGGCGGGTCCGGGTCAATGGCCTGGACTACCGGGCGGCCCTGGCCCCCATGGCCGAGCTGGGGATCTTGCTGGAGGCCAAGGCGGTCCACACCGGCCGGTCGGCCCGTAACCACCTGCTGGCCCTAGCGCAGGCCAATGGCGTCAGCCGGCGCCGGGTCGATGAGATGATCGACATGGTCGGGCTGCGTGACGTGGCCGACAAGCGGGTCGGCGGGTTCTCCCTGGGCATGGGCCAGCGGCTGGGCGTCGCGTCGGCACTGCTGGGGGATCCCCGGGTGGTGGTCCTCGACGAGCCGGTCAACGGGCTGGACCCGGAGGGGGTCCTCTGGGTCCGGAACCTGCTCAAGGGCCTCGCCGCCGAGGGCCGCACCGTGTTCGTCTCATCGCACCTGATGAGCGAGATGGCGCTGACCGCGACCCGGCTGGTGGTCATCGGCCGCGGCCGGCTGATCGCCGACACCACCGTCGAGGACTTCGTGGACAGCGCCGGGGGCAGCACCGTCACGGTGCGCACCCCCCAGGCTGCCCAGTTGCGCGACCTGCTGCTTGGTCCGGACATCACCGTTACCAGCGAGCAGTCGGGCGTCCTGCGGGTGCACGGCCTCAGCGCGGAGCAGATCGGCACCGCCGCCTGGCGGGCCCGCCTGCCTGTCTTCGAACTGACCGCCCAGCACGCTTCACTGGAGGAGGCATTCATGCAGCTCACCGACGACTCGGTGGACTTCCGGTCGCACGACGCTGCCGAGCAGGTGGCGGCCCGATGAGTACCGTCCTCGTCCCCGCGCCCCCGGCCGCTGCTGCCCAGGGTCGGCCGCTGAAGGTTACCCAGGGCCGGGTGCTGCGCTCGGAGTTCACGAAGTTCCGCTCCCTGCGGTCCACCGTGTGGACCCTGCTGGTCGCCGTCGCGGCGATGATCGGCATCGGCGCACTGTTCTCGGCGGTGAGCGCCAGCCAGTACCACACCCTCAGCGCCGTAAGCCGCGCCAGCTTTAGCCCCATCAGCATCAGCCTCGATGGCATTACCTTCTCTCAGATCGCGTTCGGGGTGCTGGGCGTGCTGATGCTGAGCGGTGAGTACAGCACCGGCATGATCCGGTCCTCACTCACGGTCGTCCCCCGCCGACTGCCGGTGCTGTGGGGCAAGCTGGCCGTGTTCGCGGGCGTGATCTTCGCGGTCTCGCTTATCGCCAGCTTCGCCTCCTTCTTCCTTGGGCAGGCTCTGCTGAGCAGCCATCACCTGGGCGTATCCCTCGCGGCGCCGGGCGCGCTGCGGTCCGTGATCGGTGCCGCCCTCTACGTCACCGTGGCCGGTCTGATCGGCGTGGCCCTGGGCGCGCTGCTCCGCAACACCGCGGCCGGCATCTCCGCGTTCGTGGGGGCGTTCTTCGTCATCCCGCCCGTGGCCAGCTTGCTGCCGAACTCGATCAGCGACCACCTGGCCCAGTACCTGCCCTCCAACGCGGGAGAGGTCCTGTACGGCGGGGCGCAGGGCGTGCACGACGCGCTGTCGCCCTGGACCGGATTCGCCTTGCTCTGCGGGTACGCCGTGGTGCTCATCGCCGCGGCCGCCTGGCGGCTGCGGCGCGCCGACGCCTGATCCCGGGGGAGAATTCCAGCATGGGGTTGCCCCGGCCGGCCGGATACCCAGCGCATCGCGTAACGGCGCGCTGGGTATTCGACGTGCTGGTCACGCTGGCGGCCGTAGCGTCGGCGGTGCCGGCCGCCATGATCCATGACAACGCCCGCCCGCAACTGGCGGCCATCGTCGTGCTAGCCGTGGGTGCCACACCGCTGCTGGTCCGCCGGATCTGGCCCGTCCCGGTGTTCGGCGTGGTACTGGCCGTCAACGCCGCTGCCGGGCTCGCGGGTCATGACCACGCGCTGAACGGCGCGGCCCTGCTCATCGCCCTGTACACGGTGGCCGCGATGCGGTCGCGCCGGGATGCCCTGGCGTGCACCGCCCTGCTTGAGCTGGCCGTCATCGCCGGGCTGGTCGTGTTCGCAGGCGGCACCTGGTGGTACGACGCGATCTTCGTCTCCGGCATGGTCGCCGCCGCCCTCGGGCTCGGCCTGTACTCGGCCACCCGCCGGGCCTACCTCGCCGAACTGCACGACCGCGCGCAGCGGCTCGAACGCGAGCGAGATCAGCAGGGGGCACTCGCCGCGGCCGCCGAACGCACCCGGATCGCCCGGGAGATGCACGATATCGTCGCCCATCATCTCACCGTCATGGTCACCCTGAGCGACGCAGCGGTCGCCGCGTCCGCGGCCTCTCCCGAGCGGGCGGCGGAGGTGATGCGCAGCGTGTCGTCCACCGGACGGCGTGCGCTGGCCGACACCCGCCGGCTCCTGGGTGTCCTGCGCCAGCCCCCCGGCGAGAGTCTCCAGCCCGTCCCCGGCCTGGCCCAGCTCGACCTGCTCATCGATCAGGTCCGGTCCGCGGGACTGGACACCACGCTGGAGATCCACGGGGCGGCGCCGGACATGACCGCCGGTGCGCAGCTCACGGTGTACCGGCTCGTCCAGGAAGCCCTCACCAACACCCTCAAGCACGGCGGGGCGGGAGCCCGCGCCGCCGTGCGCCTGGAGTTCCTGCCCGGCGAACTGCGGCTGCACATCGACGATGACGGCGCAGGGGCCGCCGCCCCGGCCAGCGCGAGCATCGGCAGCGGCCTGGCCGGCATGCAGGAACGAGTCCGCGCCTACGACGGCGACGTGCAGGCCGGTCCCCGCCGGCCCGGCGGCTGGAGGGTGGCCGCGCGCCTGCACCTGGACGGCGGCGATGCCCCATGATCCGGGTTCTGATCGTTGACGATCAGTCCCTGCTCCGGATGGGATTCCGAATGATCCTCGAAGCAGAGCCCGACATCGAAGTGGCCGGTGAAGCCGGAGATGGAGCGACCGGGATCCGCTTGGCATCAGCCCTGCGCCCCGACGTCGTGCTGATGGATGTCCGGATGCCCGGCGTTACCGGGATCGCGGCGACCGCCGCGATCACCGCCGCCACGCCGGCCAGCAAGGTCCTCATCCTGACCACCTTCGACCTGGACGAATACGTCTTCGCCGGGCTCAAAGCCGGAGCCAGCGGAT
The DNA here is from genome assembly GCA_050013415.1 of Streptosporangiaceae bacterium. Lineage (GTDB taxonomy): Bacteria > Actinomycetota > Actinomycetes > Streptosporangiales > Streptosporangiaceae > Palsa-506. Next base: position 6,707 of record JBEKFH010000126.1, read on the forward strand.
TCCTCCTCAAGGACGCCCCGCCCGCTGAGCTCCTCACCGCCATCCGCACCGTCGCCGCCGGCGACGCGGTCCTGGCCCCCTCGGCGACGCGGCGGCTCCTCGACCAGCTCACCACCCTGCTCCCCGATCCCGGCCGACAGCACGACAGGTACGCCCTGTTCAGCAAGCTCACCGACCGGGAGCAAGCCGTCTTCGGCCAGCTCGCCGCCGGGCGGTCCAACCGCGAGATCGCCGCCGAGCTGCACCTGGCCGAGGGGACCGTCAAGGTCCATGTGGGCCGGATACTGGCCAAGCTCAGCCTGCGCGACCGGGTCCAGGCCGTCGTGTTTGCCTACGAATCCGGCCTGATCACGCCGGGCAGCTGACCACCGCACCACGACATCGGGCTCTGCGCCCATGGCCCGCGGTGCTGCCGGCGATGCCGGGGTGCACGGCGGTCAGCGGGTGGCGAGCTTGCTGGTCACCGGGGGCCTCGTTCCGGCGGTGTCAGCCACCGCCTGACTGCTGAACGGAAGGAACAGGGAGTAGCTCGTGACGGCGGCGGCAGCGACGGCGACGTGCATGCACATGAGGGCGGCGACGCCGCCCCAGGTGGCGTCCAATCCGTGGGCGATGCCGAGCAGCAGGTCAGGGATGAAGCTGAGCAGCAGCACAAATGGGACGAGCCGGGACAGGAGCCGACCGGGGCGGCCCGCCCTGGTCCGCACCAGCTGCCAGCCGAGCCCGCCGACGAGGACGCCCATCACGATGAGGGCGGTGAAGGTAGCGGGCTGCAAGGGGCTGAAGGAGCGGGATACGCCGGCGGCATGAGCGATCGCAGAGATGGCGTAGCTCGCCAGGTCCCCGGCGACGACGGCAGAGATGATCGCGGCGGGAAAGGCGGCGGCGCCGGGCAGCCGCCGGACAGCTGGAGTCGCGGTGATTGGAGCGGACATTTCGGTCTCCTTATGGTCGGTGTCTCATGGGAGGCTGAGCGGCGGTTGACAGATCCGCCCCGGAGGGTGAGCGGGTTCCGGCCTGCGCGCCCGGCCTGCCCTCCCGTCACGACCCACGCTAGGGACCGGCCGCCTGGTGAGGCATCGGCCGGCCGGCCAGAACTTCCGCCGCCATATATGCCGCAAGGCCTATCCGTGGTCGCCGCCGCGACATAGGCGCGCCACCGTGCGTCCGCGCGATACGAGCCATCACCCACCGGCCTCATGCTCCTCAGTTATCTCAGATGGCACTTGAGCCCGGTTAATCCCCTGAGACCCAGAACTCGCACGAGCCTCGTGGGTCTTACGGCGGTGGCGCACGACGCGCAGGAAGATGTAGGCGGCGAGCAGCACGACCAGGGCGATGAGCAGGTAGATCGAGTAGCGGTTGATGTCTTCGTAGATCGTGTTGATGTGGCCGCCGGCCACGTCGCCGATCGTCACCCAGGTGGCGACCCAGGCGCACGCGCCGATCAGGTTGTACGCGGTGAAGGTGACCCAGCGCATCTGGGTGAGGCCCGCGATGATGCCGTTAGCCTCGCGTAGCCCCACGATGTACCTGGCGATGACCACGACGATGCCGCCGTAACGGGACGCGATCGCCTCGGCCTGGTCCAGGTGGTGCGGTGTGAGGAGGACATACTTGCCGTAGCGGAGTATCAGCTCGCGTCCGGCGTACTTGCCGATGAGGTAGCCGGCCTCGGCGCCGGCGAACGTGGCGATGACCGCGACGATTCCGACGACGACAATGTTGAGGCCGGCCCGGCCGGTGGCGGCGAAAGTGGCGGCCGCGATCATGGCGAGCTCGCCGGGTATCACCGGGACGCCGATGTTCTCAAGGAGCAGGAGAAGGGCGATCGCCCAGTAGCCGTAATGATCGAGGGGGCTAGCCAGGGCATTGAGGAAGCCCGGCAGCGGAACTAGGCTGCCGTCCGCGAGAATGCGCATCGCTCAGGTATCCCAGGCGTGCGGCGCGTCACCGTCTTCAGCTTTCTTGCCTTGGGTGCTACTGTCCCCGGCTCTCATAGCTTTCACGTTGCCGTCTCCTGCCAGCAGGGCCCGTGCGATGGGTCCCGCGGTGAGTTCGATCTGCCAGAGTCGGGGGCTCCGTGCGCGGCCAGCGCTTGGGCCACGGTCAGTTCATCGTACGGCTACGGAGGATCCCAGCTGAGCCGGCGCACTGTGTCTGGGGAGATGAGGTTCTCTATCGGCAGCTGCTGCGTCCGGCGATGACTGTCACGGCCGCGTGCCGCCAGTCATGCCGCCGCCAGCCGTGCCGCGGCAGCGGGGTTCTGCTCGTCGGGCTATACGCTGCCGCTGCTCGCTGGCGCGGCGGCCGGGCCGGGCCGCTGGCGGCCGGCCCGGGCGAGCAGGCGCCTGGCAGCTGGCAGATCCAGCAGGAGCGCCAGCCCGCAGACCGTGCCGATGCCGACCGCGGCGCCGGCCACGGTATCGGTGAAGTAGTGCCATTGCAGGCCGATGACCGCGACGGCGACCACGCCCGCCGCCGCGCACGCCGCTGCCGGGATCAATGCGCGCAGTGCGCCCGCCCTGGCCGGCCGCGGTGAGATGAGCATCAGCACCGTGACCACCGCCGCGAGCGCGAACACGGCCGCGGTGTGCCCGCTCGGATAGGTGAGGACACCCAGGTACGTGCGGTCGACAAGATGCTTGAGCAGGCCGTCGTTCAGCCCGACCGCAGCCGGAACCGCGACCGCGGCAAGCACGGCGCCGTTCAGCCGGCCAGCCAGCAGGCAGCCGACGACAACGGCCGCGCTCAGTATCGCCGCGGGAATCGGTGAACCCGGAGTGGCAAGCCGCAGCGCGAGGCCCCGGTGGCCGCTGAACCAGGTGATGACCGGGGAGTCGACGGCGCGATCGAGCCAGTCCGCCGTGCCCTGGTGCGCGAAGGCCGCGCCGAGCAGCGCGACAAGGACCACGCAGCAGGCCAGCAGAGCTCCTGCCCAGGGACGGGCAGAACCGGTCAGCAGGGGCCGGCCGGGCCGTAGCCTGACGGCGTGCACGCCGCTCCTCAGTGGCCGGCCGGCTGGCATGCCCTGCCCCCGGCCAACTGGCACGCCCGGCCCCCGACGCCCTGGCACGCCCGGCCCCCGGCCCCCTGGCTAGACATCCTCAGCCGGGCGCATGAGCTTCCTGGCCGCCTCGGTCAGGCTGCCGGATAGGGAGGGGTAAACGGCGAAGGTGTGCGCCATCTGATCGACCGTCAGCTGCTGCTCGACGGCCAGCGACACGGCCAGGATGAGTTCGCTGGCCCGCGGCGCGACCACCACGCCGCCCAGCACCATCCCGGTGCCGCGCCGGGCGAACAGCTTGATGAAACCGTCCCGGAAGCCCTGCATCTTCGCCCGCGCGTTCGTGGCCAGCGGCAGCTTGACGACCAGGGCATCGACCTGGCCGGCGTCCACCGCCTGCTGGGTGATCCCGACCGTGGCGATTTCCGGCTCCGTGAAGATCGTGGCGGCAACGTGGCTGAGGCGGATCGGCTGCACGGCCTCGCCCAGCGCGTGCCACATCGCGATCCTGCCCTGCATTGCCGCGACCGACGCGAGCATCCAGACGCCGGTGCAGTCGCCGGCGGCGTAGACGCCGGGTGCTGATGTCCGCGATACCCGGTCGACCGGGACGAAGCCCCCGCCGTCCAGGGTGATGCCAGCCTGCTCAAGGCCGAGTCCGCTGGTGCCCGGAACCATCCCGACGGTCAGCAGGCAGTGCGAGCCATGCACGCTCCTGCCGTCCGCCAGGGTCACGGTCACGCCGCTGGCGGTCCGCCTGACCTCGGTGGCCCGGGACCGGCCGAGCACGGTCATGCCGCGCCGCCGGAACACCTCCTCGACGACCACCGCGGCGTCCGCGTCCTCTTGCGGCAGCACCCGGTCACGCGAAGAGACGAGGGTGACCTGCGAGCCGAGTGCCTGATAGGCACTGGCGAACTCGGCGCCGGTGACACCGGAGCCGACGATGATGAGGTCGCTGGGCAGTTCGTCGAGATCGTACAGTTGCCGGCAGGTGAGCACGCGGTCCCCGTCGGGGACGGCGCCCGGCAGGATCCGCGGCTTCGCGCCGGTGGCGATCAGCACGATATCCGCGCTGATCTCATGGTCGCCGACGGCGACTGCCCGGGGACCGCTCAGCCGGGCCGTGCCGGCCAGCACCTTGATGCCCTCGGCCGCCAGCCGGCTGGCCACGTCGGCGGATTGCGCTGCGGCCAGTGCCTTGACCCTGGAATAGAGCCTCGGCGCGTCCACCTTCGCCTGGGCCATCCCGGCGGGCGCCTGGCCCGCGGGCGCCATCCCAGCGGGCGCAGTCCCGTCGAGCCTGATACCCAGCGCTGCCGATCCATCCAGGGAGGCCATCAGGCCCGACGTCGCGATCAGCGTCTTCGACGGCACGCAGTCGCTGAGCACGCAAGCCCCGCCGAGGCCATCCCGTTCCACCACCGTGACCTCGGCACCGAACTGCGCGGCCACCAGGGCGGCCTCGTAGCCCCCCGGGCCGCCGCCGATGATCACTACTCTCGAGCGCGGCTGGTTCACGCTGCCCCATTCTGTCGTATGCGGCGCCTGGCGCCGCATGCGTACCCGGCTTCCCGCCTGGACGGCCCCGACGGACGGCCCACATGCAGGCGCCCGGGCTCGTACGCTAATGAGCCGTGGAGCTCTACGCCGCATATGGCAGCAACATGAACCCGGCGCAGATGGCTGAGCGCTGCCCGCACTCGCCGCTGGAGGGCACGGGCTGGCTGGAAGGCTGGCGGCTGACCTTCGGCGGCGAGGACATCGGGTGGGAAGGCGCCCTGGCCACCGTGGTCGAGGACGCCGCCGAGCGCGTTTTCGTAGCGCTCTATGAGCTGTC
>JBEKFH010000127.1:0-11546 GCA_050013415.1 Streptosporangiaceae bacterium
CCAGCAGGACCTGGGAAGTCATCTGCAACACCCCGCACACTCAGACGCAGACCGCCTGACTAGCCCGGAGACGAAGATGATCTTGACTACCTACAAATCTGTCGCACACCCTCTCGCCGTGAGCTCAGGCGGGACTGTCGGTGGGCTTCGGCACCATCGCTTCATGGATAAATCGCGAGCACGCAGTGAGCTTGACCGCCTGGAGAGAGAAGTGCTTGCTGGCCCCTTTTCGGCGGTCAGCGCCCGGGAGTCCAGCCAGGAGATGATCGCCGCGATGCGGCGCGATGACCGGCCCGGCGCGCATCTAGCGCTCACCGGATACTTGGCTAGCGTCCCGGTCAGCACATTGCCAAATGCCACTGACCAGCTGGGCTTGATGGCCCTGGCTCTGCGTGACCTGGCTCTCGGGCTGGCCGAGTTCGCCGCGGAGCAACTTGAATGAGCCTGTACCGACGACATAAGGCTGTGACGGTCACCAGTCGGCCTTGTTCCGCTTGCGGCTTTCTGCACCATGGCGTGCACGCTTGCGTCTGGTTGCCGTGCCCGGGGCAGGCCGCCATTGCCCGGGCAGGCGGCGTCAGCCGGCCGCTGCCTGCCGCCTGAGCACCACGACGGAGCGCTCCGCGACCGGCAGCGTCGCGGAGCTCTCCACGACTTCGCCCGCCCGGTCCGGATCGGAGCTGTCGAGCACCGCCTCCCACTCCTCGCCCCACTGCGTGGGCAGGGTCCACTCGATCGGCTCGTCATGGGCGTTGAACAGCAGCAGGAACGAGTCGTCGGTTACCCGCTGGCCGCGGCGGTCGTGGTCAGTGATCGCCTCGCCGTTCAGGAACAGGCCAACGGAGCTGGCGAACCCGGCGTCCCAGTCGGTGTCGCCCATCTCGGTCCCGCTGGGCTTGCACCAGCCGAGGTCCACCGAGCCCCTGATCGGCAGGCCCTGGAACCAGCGCCGCCTGCGCAGCACCGGATGCTCGCGGCGCAGCGCGATCAGCCCGCGGGTGAACTCCAGCAGGTCCTCGTCGACGTGGTCCCAGTCATACCAGGAAATCTCGTTGTCCTGGCAGTAGGCGTTGTTGTTCCCGCCCTGCGTGCGCCCGGACTCGTCCCCGCCGAGCAGCATCGTCACCCCCTGGGAGAGCAGCAGGGTAGCGAGGAAGTTGCGCTGCTGCCGCTGCCGCAGCGCCAGGATGCCCTTGTCGTCGGTGTCGCCCTCGGCGCCGCAGTTCCAGGACCGGTTGTGGCTCTCCCCGTCGGCGCCGCCCTCCCCGTTGGCGTCGTTGTGCTTCTCGTTATAGGAAACGAGGTCGCGCAGGGTGAACCCGTCGTGCGCGGTGACGAAGTTGACGCTGGCCCCCGGATGCCGGGCATCGGCCTGGTAGAGATCGGAGCTGCCGGTGAGCCGGGAGGCGAACTCGCCGAGCGTGGCGGGCTCGCCCCGCCAGAAGTCCCGCACCGTGTCCCGGTAACGGCCGTTCCACTCCGACCACAGGGCCGGGAAGTTGCCCACCTGGTAGCCGCCCTCGCCGATGTCCCACGGCTCGGCGATGAGCTTGACCTGGGAGACGACCGGATCCTGCTGGATCAGGTCGAAGAACGCGGAGAGGCGGTCGACCTCGTGGAACTGCCGGGCCAGGCTGGCGGCAAGGTCGAAGCGGAACCCGTCGACGTGCATCTCCGTCACCCAGTAGCGCAGCGAGTCCATGATCAGCTGCAGGGTGTGCGGATGCCGCACGTTGAGGCTGTTGCCGGTCCCGGTCGTGTCGTAGTAGAACCGCGGGTTGTCCGGCACCACGCGGTAGTAGGCGGAGTTGTCGATGCCCTTCATCGACAGCATCGGGCCGAGCTGGTTGCCCTCGGCGGTGTGGTTGTAGACCACGTCGAGTATCACCTCGATCCCGGCCTGGTGCATCGCCCGGACCATGGCCTTGAACTCAGCGACCTGCTCGCCGCGCTGGCCGCCCGCCGCGTAGTCGTTGTGCGGGGCGAGGAACCCGATCGAGTTGTAGCCCCAGTAGTTCCGCAGCCCTCGCTCGGCGAGATGAGCGTCGTGGATGAACTGGTGCACGGGAAGCAGTTCGACCGCGGTGACGCCCAGCCCGGTGAGGTACTCGATTGCGGCAGGGTGGGCGAGGCCGGCGTAGGTGCCCCGCTGTGCCTCGGGGATGCCGGGATGGCGGGCGGTGAAGCCCTTGACGTGGACCTCGTAGATGACCGACTCGTTCAGCTGGACGTCGGGCGGGCGGTCGTTGCCCCAGTCGAAGTACGGGTTGTGCACCACCGACCTGGGCACGTACGCGGCGCTGTCGTCATCGTTGCGGGAGTCCTCGTCGCCGAAGTTGTACGGGAAGCACGCCTGGCCCCACCTGACCTCGCCCTCGATGGCCTTGGCGTACGGGTCGAGCAGTAGCTTGGCCGGGTTGCAGCGCTGGCCCTTCTCTGGCGCCCAGGGCCCGTGCACCCGGTAGCCGTAACGCTGCCCTGGTGCCACCGACGGCAGGTAGGCATGCCAGCAGGAGGCGTCGATCTCATCAAGGATTACGCGCTCCTCGCCGCCGTCATCGTCGAAGAGGCACAGCTCGACCCGCTCGGCAACCTCGGAGAACAGCGAGAAGTTAGTCCCGCCGCCGTCATAGGCCGCGCCCAGGGGATAAGGACGGCCCGGCCAGACTTCGATGGCATCGGTCATCTGCGGCTGAGTCCTTTCCTCGCCGGCATCGAGCCGGTCATGACGGGCTCGCCTCGGTCAGGATCGCGACGGTATCGGGCGGGAGCGCGACGCCGCGGCGGGTCCGTCCGGCACCGGGGGAGGACGCGACGATCAACTCCGCTGACGGCGCGGCCGGGAAAATCCAGGTTCCGGTACCGAGGTTACTGGCTATCACGACCGGCCGTCGGCGGATGACCAGCCAGCCGGCATTTTCGTCATACTCGGTCTCGACCCGGCCGAGGCGGGGGTCGGTCAGTTCCGGGATCTCCCGGCGCAGCGCGATCAGCCTCCGGTACCAGGCGAGCAGGCCCGCGTGCGGGCCTCGCCGCGCCTCGTCCCAGTCGAGCTTGCAGCGCAGGAACGTGGCCGCGTCCTGGGGATCGGGCACGTCGGCCGGGTCCCAGCCGAACACGGCGAACTCACGCCGCCGTCCTTCGCTGACAGCCCGGCCGAGCCCTGGATCGAGATGATCGGTGAAGTACTGGAACGGGGTGCTCGCGCCCCACTCCTCGCCCTGGAAGAGCATCGGCACGAACGGCGAGGTGAGCAGCAGGGCGGCGGCGATCCGCAGCCGCCCGTCGGTCATCAGGGCGCTGGCGCGCTCGCCGGCCGCCCGGTTGCCGATCTGGTCGTGATTCTGGGCAGCGACGACGAACTGGCTGCCGGCCAGCCCGGTCACCGGCCGGCCGTGCACCCGCTGGCGATGCGGGGAGTAGACGCCGTCGTACACCCACGCCTGGCGCAGTGCCTTGGCCAGCAGCCGAATCGGCCCGAAATCTGCGTAATAACCGTTTTTCTCGTGCGTCAGGGCTGCATGCAGGGCATGGTGCCAGTCGTCGGCCCAGGCGGCGTCGAGGCCGTAGCCGCCGGCGTCGTGGCTGCGGACGAGGCGGGGGTCGTTCAGGTCGCTCTCGGCGACCAGGACGATCCGGCGGCGCAGGTGGGCGGCCAGCGCGGCCACCTCTGCGGCGAGTGCCTCCAGGATGTGGGTCGCCGACTCGTCCGCGATGGCGTGCACGGCGTCGAGCCGGAGCCCGTCGCAGTGGTAGTCGCGCAGCCACATCAGCGCGTTGTCGATGACGAACCGGCGGACCTCGTCGCTGCCGGGGCCGTCGAAGTTGACGCCGTCGCCCCAGTCGGTCTGGTGCCGCGCCGAGAAGTAGGGGCCGAACTCCGGCAGGTAGTTCCCGTCCGGTCCGACGTGGTTGTAGACGACGTCCATGATCACGCCGATGCCGCGGGCATGGGCGGCCCTGACCAGCCGCTTGAGCCCGTCCGGCCCGCCGTAGGCGTGGTGCGGGGCGAACAGGCTGGTGCCGTCGTAACCCCAGCCCCGCTCGCCGGGGAACTCGGCCACCGGCATCAGCTCGATGGCGTCGACGCCGAGGGCGGCCAGGTGATCCAGATGGTCGATCGCCCCGTCGAAGGTGCCGGCGGCGGAGAAGGTGCCGATGTGGCATTCATAGAGCACCGACCCGGCCAGCGGCAGCCCGCGCCAGCGGTCCTCGGACCAGCGGTCCTCGGACCAGCGGTCCTCGGACCAGCCGCTGCTTTCCCGGCCGCCCTCTGCCCGGCCGCTGCCGCCTGGGCCGCCCTCCGCCGGGCTGCCACCTGGGCCGCCCTCCGCCGGGCTGCCGCCGTTCCAGTCGAAGGCGGCGTGGTCCACCACCCGGGACGGGCCGTGCACGCCGCGCGGCTGGCAGGCGGAGCGGGGGTCGGGCCGCGGCGGGCCGCCGTCCAGGCTGAAGGCGTAGTCGGTGCCCGGCCCCGCGTCCCCGGCGGTGCACGTCCACCAGCCCCGCCCGGCCCTGGTCATCGGCAGCCGCCGCTCGCCGGGCATGACCTCCCCGGGCATGACCTCCCCGGGCATGACCTCGCCGGGCACGACATCACTGAGCACGACGTCAACGGCGCCGGTGCGCGGTGCCCAGACCCGGAACTCGTGCATCACGCCTCCCTCGCCAGCACCGCCACCGGGAAACGCCGCAGCAGGGCCGCCGCGCTCACCGTGCCGCCATCGACCTCGCCGCCGGTCAGCACGTCGGTCCAGGCCCCGCCCGGCAGCTCGACCGTGGTACCGGCCCAGCCGCCGGCACCGTCGGCCACGTCGTCCAGGCCGTCACCGCCGGCCAGGCCGTCACCGCCGGCGAGGCCCGCCACGCCGGCCAGTCCGGTGACCAGCCGGGGCACGACGACGGCCAGCCCGCCGGTCCGGGTGAAGGCCACCGCGTGCGACGCCGCGCGCCCGGACACGCGCAGCGGCTGGTAACCCGAGTCCGGCCCGTAGGGTGCGGGGCGGCGGGCCCGGTGCCGGAGCAGCCGGCTGATCAGCCAGAGCTTGGGCCCGCCGTCGTCGTCGCGGGCCAGCGCCTCCTCCGGCCCGCCGCCCGCCAGCTCGCCGAGCAGCCGCCGCCGGGCGTCGTAGTCGACGGGCCTGCGGTTGTCCGGGTCCACCAGGGACAGATCCCACAGCTCGGTGCCCTGGTAGAGGTCGGGGATGCCCGGGCAGGTCAGCAGCAGCGTCGTCTGGGCCAGCGAGTTGACCCGCCCGAGCTCGATGATCCGGTTCGCGGCCAGGAACGCCTCAAGCTCGGCGATGAAAACCTGATCGGCCAGCAGGCCGGCCACGAACGCGTCGAGAGCCTCGTCGTAGCCCGCGTCCGGGTCGGTCCAGGAGGTGTGCACCTTGGCCTCCCTGACCGCCTTCCGCATGAACGACCCGGCCCGCTGCGCCCCGATCGGCCAGGCGCCGACCAGCGTCTGGTACAGCAGGTACTCGGCGCCCCGGTCCGGCCAGCCGTCCCGCTTGTGCCGCTCGCCGCGGCGGGCCCAGGCCGCGATGGCGCGTTCCCATTCCCCGGGCAGCTCCGACAGCAGGCTGATCCGCGCCCGGACGTCGCCGCTCCGCTTGGTGTCATGGGTGGAGAGGGTCAGCATGGCCTCCGGCCAGCGCCGTGCCGCGTGCGCCATCGCCCGGTGGAAGTCATCGACCGGGGCGCCGAACCGGCCAGGATCGCCGCCCACCTCGTTCAGCGAGACCAGCGGGTAGTACCGGTAGAACGCGGTATCCTCCCCGCCCTTGGCCATGACCGGCGCGCTGACCTGGGCGAACCGCACCGCGAAGTCGGCCTCGGCCTCGCCGGGAACGCCGAGCGTCAGCAGCTCGCTGATGAACGTCAGCAGCTCGGGGTCGAAGTCCGGCCGGCCGCGGCGGACCCGGGTCACGGCGGCAGCCACCTCCGCCTGGTCAGCGGCCGTGACCGGATGCCCGGGGCGGACGTAGCAGCGGTACACGCCGAAGGCCGCGATCACCTCGCGCAGCACCTCGCGCAGCTCCCGGTGGGTGTGATCCCGCTGACGGCGGTGACCCTCGCAAACGTCGGCCAGCAGGCTGGTGAGGCGCTCCACCTCGGCCGCCAGGTCCTCGCGCATGATCTGCAGCTTGGCCGCGTGCGCCACGTCCGGGTAGGCCTCGTCCTGTCCGGTGAACCGGGCCCAGACGGCCAGCATCGCGGCCGCATTGCCGGAGTCGACGAAGAGCTGGCTGACGTGATTCAGGAAGTCATAGCCGGTTGTCCCCGCGACCGGCCAGGACGCGGGCAGTTCCTCACCGGTGGCCAGGATCTTCTCCACCACGATGTACCCGTGCCCGGTGGCCTCGCTCAGCCGGTCCAGGTAGCCCTCGGGGTCGGCGAGGCCGTCCACGTGATCGACCCGCAGCCCGTCGACTGCCCCTTCGGCGACCAGGCCCAGGATGACGCGGTGGGTCGCCTCGAAGACGGCCTCGTCTTCCACCCGCAGCCCGGCGAGCGTCTGGATGTCGAAGAACCGGCGGTAGGACAGTTCCTCGGCCGCCGTCCGCCAGTAGGCCAGCCGGTAGTTCTGCTGGCCGAGCAGCTGGTCGAGCGCGTCGGGGTCGCCGTTCAGCGCCTCGATCTCGGCGTCGATCGCCGCCGCCACGTCCGGCCGCGTCTCGCACAGCCGGGCCAGCCGGGCGCGCAGCACCTCCTTGTCGTGATGCCGCTCGGCCACCGCCGCCGGGTCGGTGCGGTGCGCGTGCGGGAGCCGGCCGAGTGCGGCCGCCACGTCGTCCAGCTCGTCGGAGCAGGCCCGCGTCGCCGCCCGGGTGAGCAGGTCGTCCAGCGTGCGCGGCGACAGCGGTGCCTCGTGCTCGTGGTAGCGGACGCTGAACGACCCGCCCCGCCGCTCCACGGCCAGCTCCCCCGCCTCCAGCACCCGGCCGTAGTGGTCGCCGAGGACCGGCATCAGCACCGTGGCCGCCAGCTTGTGCTGCGGCGGGTCCCAGTCGATGTCGAAATGGGACGCGTACCGGCTCGACGGCCCGTTCTCCAGCACGTCCCACCACCAGGTGTTGGCCCGGCCGGCCAGCGCCATGTGGTTGGGCACGATGTCGAGCACCTGGCCGAGTCCCGCCTGCGCCAGCCGCCTGGTCAGCCGGCCGTAGGCGGCCTCGCCGCCGAGCTCGGCGTTGAGCCGGCCGTGGTCGACCACGTCGTAACCGTGCGTGCTGCCCTCGGCCGCCTGCAGGTAGGGCGAGCAGTACAGGTGACTCACGCCGAGGCCGGCCAGGTAGCCGGCGACGGCGGCAGCGTCGTCGAAGGTGAAGCCGGCATGCAGCTGGACGCGGTAGGTAGCGGCCCGCGGGCGGGGTCGCTGCGGCGGCGTGGCGGACATCGCGGGCTCCCGGGGAGAAGGGCTGACGGGTCCGCTTCGGGCCGGCCCCGGCAGCGCTGTACCCGTTCCTGCACAGGCAAACACAAGATCGTATAAAACGCAGCCCCCCAGGCCAGCGCCCAGCCAGCGCCGCAGCCGCCCGCGGGGTACTCCAGAGCCGCATGCGCGGATCCGGCGAGGGAACTGGCCGGCCGGGCCGGGCATCGCTACATTCGTGTCCATGTTCGAATCGGCGGGCGCGCTCGAAAAGCTGAACGACGAGCAGCGCCAGGCGGCGACGCATGAAGGCGGGCCGCTGCTGGTGCTGGCCGGCGCCGGGACCGGGAAGACCGGGACGCTGGTGGCGCGGGCTGCGTGGCTGCGCTCTCGCGGCGTCCCGGCTGACCGGATCCTGCTGCTGACCTTCACCCGCCGGGCCGCCGACGACATCATGGCCCGGGTCGCGCCGGCCGCGCCGGCCGCGGACGGGCGGATCTGCGGCGGGACATTTCACGCCGTGGCGCACCGCATCATCCGGGCGCACGCCGAGTCGTTCTCGCTGCCGCCGCAGTTCAGCGTGATCGACCCGGCCGACGTCGCGGATGTGCTGGACACCCTGCGCCCGGACCACGACCTGGTGGGCACCGGGCGGCGCGCCCCGCGGGCCGCCGTGTGCGCCGACATCTACACCCGGTGCGTGAACACCCATACCACCGTCGCCGACGTCGTGCGCGGCGGATTCCCCTGGTGCGCCGGCTTCACCGCGCAGCTTGCCGGGCTGTTCCGCGACTACGTCGCGCACAAGCGCCGCCACGGGCTGGTCGATTTCGACGACCTGCTGCTGCTGTGGCAGGCGGCACTGGCCGATCCTGCCGCCGGCCCGGTGCTGCGCGGGTTGTTCGACGTGGTCCTCGTCGATGAGTACCAGGACGTCAACGCGGTGCAGGCCGACATCGTCCGGCTGCTCGCGCCGGACGGGCGCGGGCTGACCTGCGTCGGCGACGACGCCCAGGCCGTGTACGGCTTCCGCGGCGCCGACCCGGCCCATCTGCGGGCTCTGGCCGCCAGCTACCCCGGCCTGGCCGTGATCCGGCTGGTCAGGAACTACCGTTCCAAGGCCGCCGTGCTGCGGCTCGCGAACGTGGTCCGCCCGCAGTCCTCCGGCCTGGAGCTGGCACTCACGGCGGATCGCGGCGGCGGGCAGGCCCCGCTGCTCGTCCGCTGCCACGACGAGGCTACCCAGGCACGCGAGATCTGCGCGCGGGTGCTCGAGGCGCACGAGTCGGGCCTGGACCTGCGCGAGCAGGCCGTGCTGGTCCGGGCCGCGCACCACAGTGACCTGCTGGAGATCGAGCTGTCGGCGCGCGGCATCCCGTTCGTCAAGTACGGCGGCCTGAAGTTCACCGAGGCGGCGCACGTCAAGGACTTCCTGGCGGCCGCCAGGGTGGTGGCCAATCCGTCCGATGACCTCGCCTGGTTCCGGGTGCTGCGGCTGCACGACGGCATCGGGCCCGTGCATGCGCGCCGCGTCATCGACGGCCTGCGGCTGGCGGATCCGGCGCCGCTGGAGCGGTGGCAGGACGCGCTCGCCCTGGCGCCGGCGCGAGCCCGCCCCGCGCTGGCGGCGACCGTCACCGGCCTCGTGGCCGCCGCCGCCCTGGAGCGGACGGCGGACCGGGCCGGCGCGATCCTGGCGGCGCTGCTCGATCCGGTCCGCGCCCGCTACCCGGACGCCGCTGCGCGTATCGGCGACCTGGAGCGGCTGGCTGACGCGGCGGCGGCCAGGCCGTCGCTGCACGAGGCGCTGGTCGATCTCGCGCTCGATCCGCCGACGTCCTCCGGTGACCTGGCCGGCCCGCCGCGGCTCGACGATGACTACCTGGTCATCTCCACCATGCACTCCGCCAAGGGCCTCGAATGGCCGGTCGTGCACCTGCCGCAACTGGTGGACGGCGCGGTGCCGAGTGACATGGCGCTATCCACGCCGGCCGGGCTGGCCGAGGAGAGGCGGCTGTTCTACGTCGCGGTCACCCGGGCGCGCGATCAGCTCTACCTGTACGCGCCGCTGCGGATGCACTACCACCGGATGGCCAGGGACGACCGGCATGGTTACGCGCCGCTGAGCCGGTTCCTCGACGCCGCCGCGCTGGCCGAGTGCGAGATCACCGAGGCCGCCCCGGCCGCGCCCGCGATGCCGCGGATAGCAGCGCTCGCGGCGGGCGTCGACTCAGCGCTTGATTCGCTCTGGGCCTGAGCTGTTCCCCCGTTCCTGCTGCCCCTCACCCGTTTAGCCAGCGCATGGTTCCCGCCAGCCCAGCGCCTGGTTCCGCCAGCCCAGCGCACGGTTCTCGTCAGCCGACGCCCAGGCTGCCCCTGGCGGCGGCTTCGAAGATCCTGAACGGCAGGATTCGCTTGGCGAGGATGCCGGCCCGCTCGCCGCGCTTGCCGACGGAGACCCGCCGCGGCGGGCGGCGGGCCGCCAGGACCCGCTGCACGGCGGCGGCGACATCACTGGCCGGCACCCCGTTGACCTCGTCGCGCTGCATGATCCCGACCGCCCTGGCGAGCGCCGCCCGGTAGCTGCCGTCGCCCTCGGCCGCTGCCATCCGGCGGCTGGCGGTGAAGTCCGTTGCCGCGTTCCCCGGCTGGATCAGCGTCACCTCGATGCCGAACGGCGCCACCTCATAGGCCAGCGCCTCGCCGAACCCCTCAAGCGCGAACTTGCTGGCGCTGTAGAACGCCTGGAACGGTATGCCGAGCACGCCGCCGACCGAGCTGATCAGCACGATGCGTCCGCCGCCCTGGGCTCGCATCGACGGCAGGACGGCCTGCGTCACCCGGACGCAGCCCCAGAAGTTGGTCTCCAGCTGCGCCTTCGCCTCGCCGACCGTGGTGAGCTCGACCGGGCCGGCCACACCCCAGCCCGCCGCCGCCACGACAGCGTCGACGCGGCCGTGCGCGGCGAGCACTCCCCTGACGCCGTCCCGCACCGAAGCGTCGTCGTCCACGTCCATGACGAGCCCGTTCCAGCCGGCCGACGCCGTTCCCCGGCGGCTGGCCCCGATCACGGTCAGGCCGGACCGCTGCAGCAGATCGGCGCACGCGCGCCCGATGCCGGCCGAGGCGCCAGTGACCAGTGCCACCTTCGCGCGCTGGGTCATGGCGATCTCCTGTCATGTCCGGTCGGGCGGCCCTTCTAGAGTGGGCCGGTGACTAACCCAACCTTGCAGATCATCATCGCCAGCACCCGCCCGGGCCGGGTCGGCCCCTCCGTGGCCAGCTGGATCTACGACCGGGCGGTCGCGCACGGCGGCTTCGACGTCGAGCTGGTCGATCTGGCCGAGGTCAACCTGCCGATGTTCGACGAGCCGATGCACCCCCGGTTCCGCCAGTACGCTCACCAGCACACCAAGGACTGGAGCGCGACGATCGACCGGGCCGATGCCTTCATCTTGGTGATCCCCGAGTACAACTACGGATTCAACGCGGCGATCAAGAACGCGATCGACTACCTGCACGTCGAATGGCAGCACAAGGCGGTCGGGTTCGTCAGCTACGGCGGCGTGGCGGCCGGCACGAGAGCCGTGCAGATGCTCAAGCAGGTGATCACCACGCTCAAGATGGTGCCGGTGTTCGATGCGGTCAACATCCCCTTCGTCCAGCAGTTCCTGGACGAGGAGGGCAGGCTCAAGCCCAACGAGATCATGGAAGGCGCGGCGACCGCGATGCTCGACGAGCTGGTCCGCTGGACAGCCTCGCTGCGCGCCCTCCGGCAGCCCACGGCGCAGGCCACGGCTTAACGGGCTGGCCCGGAGTCCGGTGGCCCGGAGTCCGGTGGCCAGGAGTTAACGGGCTGGCCCGGAGAACGCGGCCCCGCCTGGTGCATTGCCTGCCGGCGAGCCCAGGTCTAGGTTTCGGCCATGCACTCCGTGGACTCGACGACCGAGCAGATGATCCGGTCTGTGCTCAGCTACGCGGAAAACCGGCTGCGGCTGGATCCGGTACCGCTGGACGGCGGCCCGCGGGATACGGCGTCGCTCGGCGCGGCGCTGCAGGGAATGCTGAGCGACCAGGGCAACGACCCGGACAAGGTTCTCGGGGTGTACGCGGCGACTCTCGCGCCCGCGGTGATCTCGGCAGACAGCCCCCGCTACCTTGGCTTCAT